>JADGCN010000011.1:0-37565 GCA_015228975.1 Magnetococcales bacterium | reverse complement strand
CGACCGATTCCACGACTCCACAAACGCCGACCGATTCCACGACTCCACAAACGCCGACCGATTCCACGACTCCACAAACGCCAGCTCCAGGCAATACCGCAGCCAACCAAACCACTCCAAGCACAAGTACGACATCAGATGCTGTAACGACGATCCCGTTGGCAACGGATTCGGTGCCCGCCCCGACCGCTACACGCCCGATTGTCATACCCCAGAGGGGTGATCACGTTATGAATAAGGACATCAATCCGATCACCGAACTCGCACACTTGCAAGCCTCTGCCAAAGATGCCAATCACCAGATTTCATCACCCTGGGCACCTGCCACCAATGGCGTCGGATCTGGTGGGGGTCGGGGCATGTTCAATACCCAGGGGGGAACTGCGGAAACAGGTTCGGGACTGGGAAGCCACTGGGATGTTAAAGACATCTCGCCTTCTCTGGAAACACTGTTGCATGTAACCGACAACGTCACCAAGGGTGTCATGGATATGGGAGTCCTGGTATCCACCATGAACCAAGCGGGATTGTCGATCACGGAGCAGAAAATACTGCTACAGCATTTGGGAAGTTCCGCAATTCTGGACGGATACAATGCGGCAGGAAATCTTGGCTATCGCCAGGGGGCCGACGTTCTGGAACGTTTGGCCAGAGGCGAAACAGTGACCCAAGGTGAATGGCTCCAGGTGATGGATAAAAACAATCTGGACCCCAAGGAACGGTTAAGTCACATGTTGGCGTTCCAAGTGGTACAAAAGGCACAGAGAACCGAAATGTTCGCCCAGGCCCTGATGCAATTGGATACTCAGGAACAGAGCAATCCATTTGAGCGGGTCAAACCCATGGAGGAAGATGTCGCGTATTTCAAGGGCAAATTTCCTGAATTAACCTCTTCCAAAGTAGCAATACTCATCGGGATCAATACATATCCGTTCCCGGTCCCAAGTTTGGGGACCGCGATCAACGACATTTCCGCCATTGGAGACCAGCTCACGACCGCAGGGTATCAGGCCATTGAACTCAAGGACGCCAAGTATGACGATATTGTCGATATGTTTCAGTACCTGGCCAAAAAGGTCAAACCAGGTCAGGATGTGATCATTTATTTTGCCGGTCATGGCTATCTGCGGGAAGAAACCGGGATTGGCTATTGGATACCTTCCGATGTGGATGTGACTTCTTCGGAAAAGTGGATTTCCACCAAACATATCTCCGAATATTTGAGCAAGATTTCGGCCTCGCATATCATGGTGATTTCCGATAGTTGCTATTCAGGCTCCTTGACGCGGGAATACACCTACTCCACCGATGGCGACACATTGAGCCCGGAGGAGATGAGCAAACGTCGCGCAGTCATGGCACTCTCTTCAGGTGGGGAAGAACCCGTTATGGACGGGGGTGGGGATGGCCATTCGGTCTTTGCCCGTCATCTGCTTTCAAGCCTGGCCAAGGGCAACCGATTACGCACCGGGTTTGACCTTTTCCATGAAGTGCGAAGCGAAGTGGTCAAAGAAGCCCCGCAAACACCCCAGTACGGGGCCATGATTTCCGCAGGACATCAAGTGGGTGGAGATTATTTGTTTACGAGCCAATAAACCGCAACCAACACGGGAAACGTAGTTTTCCAGTGTCATTCCCGCGAAAGCGGGAATCCAGAAAGTCAGGGGAGGTAGGAAAGTCCTCTGGATCCCCGCTGAAGCCTCGTCATTCCCGCGAAAGCGGGAACCTCGAATGCTTTAATCGGGGGCGAGGATGACAATAACTACACATCCCAAGATAGCTGCGGTTTAGAACCACCCAGGCAGTCGTAGAATAGGCAGTATGCGATTGTTTATCGGGTAAATTTACGAATAATGGCATCCTGGACATTGACTTCACTCTGAATCACAGCCAATGCGTCCGTGGCCTCCTGGCGTTTGCCAAACAAACCGGCACAGACACGCAACATCTTCTGGCCCTGAATGACGAAGTGTTGCCGAAATACGGGAATGGACTTGGATTGCAGGTTGGTTTCAATCTCCCTGGCCTTGGCGTCCGAGGAAAACGTTCCAACATAGATGACGTAACGCTCGTCAAAGAGTTGCTTGATCTTTTGGACATCCGGATTGTCGGGTGCCAGGGCCACCAAACGGTCAAGTAAGGTCGCCATATCCGCAGCATTGATTTTTTGCTGGGCAACCGCATCCTGGAGATGCATCTGTAAACGTTTGATGCCCGTTTGAACCTCGTCGGTTGCAAGGTCGGTCGGTGCGGGCGTCAATCCCGAGGTGGTATTGGGAACCTCGGTGATCGGGGCTGTCGTCCCCTGTTTATTCGCTTCCGGTTTGGTGACCTCTTCAGGCTTGACAGTTACCTCCGGCTTGGCGGCGCTCTCCGGCTTGGCGGCGCTCTCCGGCTTGGCGGCGCTCTCCGGCTTGGCGGCACTCTCATATTTGGCGGCGCTCTCCGGCTTGGCAGCACTCTCATATTTGGCGGCGCTCTCCGGTTTGGCAGCACTCTCCGGTTTGGCGGCGCTCTCCGGCTTGGTGGTGACGGCTGCGACTTGCTCACAAGGAGCATGCTGTTTGCGCACCTTTTTCCACTTGGCAGCCAGAGACTTGGAATCTTTGTTCAATTTTTTCAGGGCTTCTTCCAGTTTTGCTTCTTCCTTGTCCAGACGTTTCGCCCTTTCATCCAGCAGCAATCGATCCTCATTCAGTTTTTCCTGTTCCTTGAGCAGCTTTTCCGAGCATTGTTCCTGAGCAGGTGCCACTTCTGGTTGCGTAGCCGCAGTGTGGATAGGGATCAATCGGACCAAGCCAGACCAATCTTTCCCCTTGATATCGACCGTGCCATGCTCACCCTGGTAATCCGGGGCGGTGACGGAAACGTGGTAACGGCCTTCGGGAAGGGTCAGGGGTACCGTATAGAGGTCACTCAGTTCATGTATTTTGACCTGGGCGTTGACGGGGTCGGTGACCAAAGTAAACTTGTATCGATGTGCTGTCTCACCTTCCGTTCTGCCGGTTCCGGTCGTGAAGAACACAGTCAGCGCCAATACCACCATGAATTCGTTGATTTTGGGGTTCATTCTACGCCAGTTCATAAGGGAGCCCAGTCTTCGATACCATTGGAAGATTTGAATAGCCAAAATAGCGAAAAAAACCATCTTAAACCAACTCAGAGAAAAAATGAAACGTTCGTCTGCTGACCCCTCCCGCTTTTGCCATAAAAAAAGCCGGGAGGACTGGAATCTCCCGGCTTGGAAACTGGCGAGTGACACCAAAGATCAGATACTGTACCCCCGCTCATCGTGCAGAGCGATATCCAGACCCATGGTTTCCTCCTCCTCGTCCACCCGCAGCCCCATGATGGCACCAATAATCTTGAGGAGGATGAAAGTGACCAGGGCGCAGTAAACCATGGTAGCACCGATGCCGATCAATTGAACCATGACTTGTTGACCCATGGTTTCGATCCCTTTGGCAAAGCCCACGCCACCCAGGTTTGCCGAGGCGAAGACACCGGTCAGGATAGCGCCGATGATGCCGCCGATACCATGGACGCCGAAAGCATCGAGGGAATCATCATAGCCGAAGGAACGTTTCATGGTCGTCGCACCGAAGAAGCAGATGGAGCCGGCCGCCGCACCGATGGCCAACGCGCCGACCGGACCGACAAATCCGGAGGCTGGAGTAATGGCAACCAATCCCCCCACAGCACCCGTGACAATACCCAAGGCACTGGGTTTGCCATGCCGCATCCACTCCATGGTCATCCAGGCGACCGCCGCCATGGCTGTAGCGATTTGGGTAACAGCCATGGCCATCCCGGCAGTACCATCGGCCATGAGTTGAGAACCCGCGTTAAAGCCAAACCAGCCCACCCAAAGCATGCCCGCACCGGTAACTGTCAAGGGCAGATTATGCGGCGGCATATGCGTGGTGGGATACCCTTTGCGTTTACCCATCACCAGGGCGGCAATCAGACCTGCGATTCCCGCGTTGATGTGGACGACCGTGCCACCGGCAAAGTCGAGTACCCCCTTGTTTTGCAGCCAGCCATCACCCCAGACCCAATGACAAACGGGCACGTAAACCAAACTGAACCACAGGACAATAAATGTCAGTAGAGAAGAAAATTTCATCCTCTCGGCAAAGGCACCGATGATCAGGGCCGGGGTAATAATGGCGAAGGTCATTTGGAAGATGACAAAAACCGTGGTGGGTATGGTTCCCTTCAGGGTACTCACCCCGATACCCATCAGGAACAGGTTTTCCAAGCCACCTATCCAAGCATTGGCACCACCACCTGAGGTAAATGCCATGGAATAACCGTATATGGTCCACAACACCGACACCATGGCGGTAATGGCAAAACATTGCATGAGAACTGAAAGAACGTTTTTGGAACGCACCATGCCCCCGTAAAACAAAGACAAACCAGGGATGGTCATGAACAAAACCAGGGCCGTCGAGGTCATCATCCAGGCGGTATCCCCCGAATTCAAGGTCGGGGGTGGTGTCGGCGCTGCGTCGGCAAGGGCAACGGCAGGCAGAGCTAAGATCGGCATAGCCGCCAGTGACATCCAAAGTTGTTTTCTCAGATTGATCATTTGGGTATCTCCTTGCCGGATTAAAGGACGCTTGGGCCGGTCTCACCGGTTCTCAGGCGGACCGCATGGTCAATATTCAAAACAAACACCTTGCCATCACCAATCTTGCCGGTGCCGGCCGAGGTGCGAATCGCCTGAATAACCTGGTCAAGAAGATCATCATTGACAGCCACTTCCACCTTGATTTTCGGCAGGAAATCAACCTGGTACTCCGCGCCACGATACAATTCCGTATGTCCTTTCTGCCGCCCGAATCCGCGCACTTCGGAGACGGTCATCCCCGTAACGCCAACCGCCATAAGCGCTTCTCGAACATCATCCTGTTTAAACGGTTTGATGATTGCGATTACCCATTTCATATCCCTCTCCTGAGCGTGCCTGAAAATTGTACAATGTGTGGCGGTTGCCAAGTCTACACTGGTCAAGGTCCGCAACTGGCGTGCCATAGAGATAATTATTTAATTTTAAACATTAATTTCTTATACATTCTAGCTAATGGCCCCATAAATGCTTAATATAGAGGCACGGCTTGCATGCAGATGCTTACTTTTTGGGCAGGATTCCACGCCATGGCACCATATGGTAGAGAAACGTGACTTATTTTTGGGCGGGGAGTGCGCTTGGGAAGGTGTTGCTGGCTTTAAAGCGCAACCAACACGGGAAACGTAGTTTTCCAGCGTCATTGAATTAAACCGCAACCAACGCGGGATACGTAGTTTTCCCGCGTCATTCCCGCGAAAGCGGGAATCCAGAAAGTTAGGGAAAGTAGGAAGGTTCTCTGGATCCCCGCTTTCGCGGGGATGACAATAACTGCACATTCCAAGATAGCTGCGGTTTAACGCTGAAATTTTTCAGAATGATATTTATTATTACATAATTGGCGATATGAGTGATCAAGACCAATCTTAAAACCACTCTAATCCCTTCCTTCCACAATCAGTGAACGGAGGGAAACTGTCCCAAGACTATGTTTGGCCCTGAATTCCTTTAACGCTTGAACACTCTCATGGCAAGTTTGTTTTGGCTGTGAATCGGATGGCAGCATCACCGCCACCGGTACGCCATGCTTGGTTATGGTAATCTGTCCCCCCTGGACAACACGATCCAGGAGTGCTGAAAGGTGGGTTTTTGCCGCAAACGCACCGATAGTTTCCATGATTCATCCTCCACGCAACCAACCCGTTTAGACTAGTCTGAAAACTAGTTTAGACGGATGGCAAAAACACGTCAGGGCAATAAGAAACGCTCATATATTCAATAAATAATACACATTGCCGCCAAAAGCCGGATATTAGAACAGCAAACCCAAGCCTAGACTTGTTTCACTGGCTTATCAGTATTGAGCTTTACCTTAGGTCTCGGCTTAACCTCAGGCTCGGGTGGCAGGTCCACGGGAGTCACCAGGACGCTCTCAGGATCATCAAGAGAAAAACCAGGTAAAATCTCATCGGGAGCGGTGGATTTATGTGCCCTTGATTTTTTATATGTGACGATGTTTTTTGTGTCGCGCCCCTCTTTCTTGCGCAACCGTAAATATTTGAAGTGTATGAATAGGGCAACCAGACCATGAAAAATGGCAATGCCAACATAAACAAGTGCCCATTTACCATCATGATTCTGCATACCAAGGGCCGCATTGGTAAGCAGCAGGGGGGACATGAACAAAATGTTGGCAATGTTGAGCCCAGAGATCAACAGGGCGACAATGTGGTAGCCTCCCGGAAGAAATAAGGTAAAAATCCCTGGTATGATAGTCAGATATCCCCCAAGGATCGGGATAAAGATCGTGGCAACGGAAAGGATGAGAATCAATAGGGCCAGGGCGATCATGTCCGATGTCCTTACCAAGTTCTTTGCCAAGTGTTTGTGGCTTGCGGCGGAATCTGTTACCCTGGCACAAGCCCTGGTGTAGCAAGCCTGGGATCTATTAATATAGAAAATGATTGATCCAGGCAACGCCTTAATAAAAAACTTGATTCACTTAAAAGAGCCCAATATCAGGAGGACGACCGGGGAATGCCGTGTCATCAAGAACCCGAAAAGTCAAAGGAACTCATCCGCCAGAAGGCATTTTGCCAAGCCTTGGTGGACAATTTCCCCGAGGGGATCTTTGTCCATGCCGATGGGAAAATATTCTACGCCAACGAAGTCGCCGCCAAAATGGTCGGTGCCGCCGGTCGTCTGGAGTTACTTGATCAACCCCTATCCTCCTTTTTCCCCCCTGACTCCTGGCAGCGTATCCAGGAATCCATCGCCGCCACTACCGAAGAAAAACATCTGATGACCGGTTGGCCCGCGGAAATGGAACTGCTGCGTCTGGATGGCCGGAAGCTCATCATCGAATCATTGACAACCGGGATGACCTTTGGCGAAACCAAAGCCTTATGTACCCTGTTTCGCGATATTTCCCAGAGAAAAGAGTCGGAAGAACGGATTCGTCATCAGGCCAACTACGACAACCTGACTAAATTGCCCAACCGCACCCTGTTCATGGATCGTCTGAACCGGGAACTGATACGGGCCAAGCGCGCCAAAAGCCGCGTGGCACTGATGTTCATCGACCTGGATCGCTTCAAGTGGGTCAATGATACCATGGGACATGCGGCTGGTGATCAGCTGTTGCGCGATGTGGCCAAACGTTTGAAAGATTCCTTGCGTCAATCCGATACGGTGGCGCGTATGGGCGGAGACGAATTTACCGCTATCCTGCCCGATATGGCCCGGGGCCCCCATGCCGAAAGAGTGGCCGCAGAAATTATTCGCCAATTGGCCGAACCCTTTATCCTCGAAGGTCAAGAAACGTTCATATCAGGTTCCGTAGGTATCAGCGTCTATCCCGACGATGCCGAGGAGTTGGATACCCTGTTGAAAAATGCCGATACCGCCATGTATCGCGCCAAAACATCCGGTCGCAATGCCTACCGTTTCTTTACCCCGGACATGCATGCCCAAGCTCTCGAAAGAATGGAACTCGAAAAAGATTTGCATCGCGCCCTGGATCGGGAAGAACTGCAAATCCACTACCAGCCCATCGTCGATCTGAACACTGGTCGAATTGTCGGAGCCGAAAGCTTCTTACGCTGGATTCATCCCCGGCGCGGTAACATATCCCCAGCCGTGTTCGTCCCCTTGGCCGAAGAAATCGGCATGATCGCCGTATTCACCGAATGGGCCATCCTTACCGCCTGTACCCAGGCCCAGACATGGCGTCATCATTATGGCCTGACCGATTTCTTCATTACCGTCAATCTGTCCTGCACCCGCTGCCGGGAACTCTCCACAGACGATAAAATTCCTGAAATCCTCCGGCAGACCGGTTTGCCACCCACAGCCCTGGTGTTGGAAATCACGGAGAACATCTTGTCCGAAGATGAAGCGCGTGCCATGGCCATGCTGAAAAGATTGGTGGACATAGGCGTCAATATTTGGCTCGATGATTTCGGTACCGGATCTTCATCCTTAAGCGTTCTCAAACGTCTGCCAGTCAATGGCATCAAGATCGATCGGGCTTTCGTGGCGGACAACAACTCCGATCCGGAGACGGTCGTATTGGTTGAGGCAATCATGTCGTTGGCGCGGAGCCTCAAAAGAATGGTGATCGGTGAAGGAGTGGAAAGCTCTCGTCAGGCCGATTTCTTAATCGAACGCGGCTGTCCCATGGCCCAAGGGTATCTGTTTTCCAGGCCACTCATTGCTGCGGATTTCGCTGAAATCATTGAAAAGATTTTTTCTTTTACCTGACACTGCCACGGAATTGCACGATGGATTGTTTACCACCCCTGGAAGGCTTTCTCGGACTGGACCAGGAACACCTGAAGAGAGGAGCCGATACCAACAACCGTGTCCTGGTCATTCCTTTCGGTTTGGAAGCCAGCGTAACCTACGGCCATGGTACCGCCCAAGGACCCCGGGCCATCTTGGCCGCCTCCAAAGAAGTGGAAACCTTTGATTGCGAGCTTTGGTCCGAAGCGTGCGATCATTTTAAAATTTGCACCCTGGTTCCCGATCCCGTGCCCGACAATGTGACCGAGGCGTTAACCCTGTTGCAAAACCGGGTGGAACAAGCTTTGGGAGAAGGGTATTTTCCTTTGATATTGGGGGGGGAACACGGGTTGACACCCGGGGCGATCCGACCCTTTGTCGCACGTTACCCCAACTTGTGCCTGGTCCATTTTGATGCCCATGCCGACTTGCGCGACGGCTATCTGGGACAGCATTATTCCCATGCTTCGGCAATGCGTCGTTGTTTGGATCATCCCCAGGTGGAACTGGTCAGTCTGGGGATTCGTAACCTGTCCCGCCAGGAAGCAAACTGGCTTGAAAATGCCGGGGAAAGAGTGCATATCTTCTGGGCACATGATAAACCGAACTGGTCTTTGGAATCGCTCCAGCACCTGATCTCGGGCAAGCAGGTCTATCTTTCTTTTGACGTAGACGCCTTTGATGCCAGCCTGATGCCGGCTACTGGCACGCCAGAACCTGGGGGGTTGTTCTGGGATGATGTCATGCCCATCCTTAAAATGCTCATGCAACACTCCGAAGTGTTGGGTGCCGATATTACCGAATTGGCACCCATTCCCGGCCTGCATGCCTGCGATTTTTTGGTTGCCCGGCTCGCCTACAAAATCATGTCCTACCGTTTTTTGCTGCCTTCGCACTAACCAAGGTGCGCTTGGGCGTTTACTTCGGTATGCGTAAAGGGTGTTTGTTGTTTTCTTTTTGGCCCCACTCCCTTGGGAGTGATGGTCGTGACCAGTGGATGATTGGGGAGTGGATGCCATGAATTTGGAATTGATCACGCATGAACCGACAGGACCGAAAAAACCGGTCAATTTATTGTTCGTTCATGGAATATGTGTGGGTGCCTGGGTGTGGGAACGGCATTATCTCCCTTATTTTGCCAAACAGGGATATCGCTGTCATGCGGTAAGCTTGCGAGGTCACGGTAAAAGCGAATCGTCCAAGTTGGTGCGCATGAATACCCTGAGCGAATATGTCGAAGATGTCCGCCAGGCTTGTGCCACTATCAAAGAACCAACAGTATTGATCGGCCATTCGTTTGGTGGTGGGGTGGTGCAAAAATATTTCCAGACCGGGGGAGCGGGGGAAGGGATGGTGTTGTTGGCCTCGGTACCACCTTATGGCCTGGGGTTGGCCTCCTGGCGCACCATGGTCATGAATCCGCTACTCTGGGGTAAGCTGGCGGCAATCATGACCTGGGGCGTGGCCACCATGGACCCTAATGTGATTCGTAAAATGGTGTTTTCCGATGCCCTTCCCGGACACGAATTCGTTGACTTCCTGGCTCGCGTGGGAGAACCCCCCGTTCTGGCCAGTTTGGAACTCATGGGATTGCCGCCATTGGCACCCATGCCAGGGAAAAAAAGTCGCTACAAGGTGATGGTGCTGGGAGGGGATGCCGATATGTTCGTCCCCGAAACCGATGTGCGCTGGACCGCTTTGTATTACGGTATCGAAGCGGTGATTCTGAAAGATACCCCGCATGCCATGATGCTGGAACCCCGTTGGCAGGAGTCGGCAGATAGCCTGCTCGGCTGGCTACAGACACAGTTCCCGGACAATAAATCTACCGTTTCGATAAAATCCTGACGTTGTTTTGGGGGACGGTCGGATGAAAGTTTTGAAGTCCGTCCCCCTTGATCACATCAGCCCGCCTCTCCGGCAACAGCCCCTTGCCGAACTGCACGCAACTCCTGGGCAGAAAAAATCTTATCGGTATCCAGGATCATGATGAACTTTCCCTCATGCTTTCCCATGCCCCGGAGGTAGTCGGCACGTAATTTCGTACCAATTTTGGGTGGCTTTTCCACATTGTCCGGTTGCAACTCAAAGACTTCCCGCACCGAATCCGCCATGGCACCCACCACGGTCTGGGTACCATCTTCGGTCATCACTTCCATGATGATGAAGCACGTATTGACGGTAGGCTGTGTCTGGGGCATGGAAAACTTGGCCCGCATATCGACCAGGGGAACAACACTGCCCCGCAGATTGATGACGCCTAGCATGAAATCGGGCGTTCTCGGAACTTTGGTGACCTTCGTGTACTCCAAGACCTCCCGGACCCGGGCGATTTCCACGGCGAAGACCTCACTGCCCAGATGAAAGGTCAAAAATTGGGTCGGTTCGGTAATTCCATCCACACTCATTGTCCTGCCCCTCGGTTGATTGAATCGTGCCGACGATCATGGGATCGCCATCCCCTTACAAACTATACACGATGCCATTCTTAAATCAAATCCCTGGTGCAATATCGGCGCGTTTTTGACTCATATCCACCCCTTCCCCCATCGCAATGGCCTGAAAAGAATCCCTAACCATGTACCGTCGCCACCCATTGCATCAAGCGTGAAAACAAGTTAGTCTGCTGCTTTTAACTTGGGGGGCATGGTCGCGGAGACCGTCAGCCACACCCGTTTTTCAGGAGAAGCCCTTGAGTAAGGAAGATGTCATCGAAATGGAGGGGACGGTTTTGGAAAACCTTCCCAACGCCATGTTTCGTGTGGAGCTTGAAAATCAGCACAAACTTTTGTGTCATATCTCGGGACGCATGCGCAAGCATTATATTCGTATCCTCCCAGGTGACAAAGTTACGGTCCAACTGACCCCCTACGACCTTTCCAAAGGTAGAATTTCCTACCGGCATAAATAGCTGCTGCACGCACTATCCCATCCTGACCACCCTTGGACCGACCTTTTCCCGACACCTTGTTGTCCTGCCGGCCTGTAGTTCTATGCAACAACCGGGTACGAAACAATGGAAATGCCTTGGTCAATCTGGGAGGTGCCGCGATCGAGGGGCATCATGCTCGATGGAAAAGACATCGTTCAGGCGGGAGATCCCCCCAACGAAACCCAAGGATTACATGTGCGCCTGCAATGGGCACGGCAAGTTTTGGGGTTGGGTACCAGCGTGACCCGCGCCGAGTTCAAGGGGCGCGTGCGGTATTTGTTGCAAATATGGCACCCCGATCATGCCACCTGTCCAGACCTCGTTCGCGAGGAAGTGACGCAAAAGATTATACTGGCCAGGGATATTATCAATGATTATCTCGAAAATTATCGCTTCTCCTTTCTGGAAAAGGATATTGACGACCATCTACCCCCCCGGGAATGGTTGCTCAAACGCTTTGGGGACGCATCGTAGTAATAAGGGGGGGGGGGAGATCACACAAAAGGATCATGTGGTGACGTCATGGACGCCGACTGGACAGGGAGATCCAAACGATGTCTGATGTGAACCGTATCAAAGCGGAAGCCATAAAAAAAAATTTTTCTGTCTTTGGTCAGTTCATTACCCTGCCGTTGGGGGGAGAAGTGACCGAGTTGCGCCCGGTTTTGGAATTGATTCGCAAGGATCTCGTTCCCACATTCCCGGACCATATCGGACGCATGCAACCGGATTTATTGGTCATTATGATGAATCCCGGTTCTTCCCGCCCCCTGGACCGCCACTACCGGTCGCAGGCTGTCGCCAAGGCCCGGGATATCAACCCACTGGGTCAACTGACACCAACCCGCCCGGACAATACGCAGTACCAAATCATGCGAATCATGCTGGCTCGGGACTTGGGACATGCCCGGGTACTCAATCTGTCTGATCTCCGGGAAACCAAAAGCCCAGTTTTTATTCAGCGCTTTCAATCGCTGGAGCATCACCCCGAAGGCTCCGCACACTCCTTGTTTTCCCCCTTGCGGACCGAGGAGCGCCGGGTGCGCATGGGGGGGGATGCATCCATCCCCCTCTTGGTGGGGTGGGGACGGCATCCCGGACTGCTACCCCTGGCCCGCCAATGTTTGGCAACTCTGGTGACCCATCGCATTGTGGGCCTTGAAATTCCCGGGTATCCCGGATTGTATGCCCATCCCAGCCCCATGATGCAAAAAGCCAAGGAAGCCTGGGTCAATGCTGTCTTGCAACGTTTACCCCACGCCATTGGGAGTGGCTCCGCAGGCTTTCTGGAAACGATCGATTCAGAATAGTGTGCAAAAACCCATTGATGATTGGCCATCAACACAGATTGCGAAAACATGTTGACCCTTGGGAGCAATTTTGTTATCTTCTACTCTTGGGCCGGGATGGCGGAACTGGTAGACGCACCAGACTCAAAATCTGGCGGGGGCAACCCCGTGTGGGTTCGATTCCCTCTCCCGGCACCATTTTTCTTATTATCGCCCTCCACCTTCTTTACATGTCCACTTCAAGTAACGCAGTCTGAATCAGAAAGATTCAAAATCATCGTCCCGATGTTTGTTTGATCCAATTTTCAAGTTCCCCCCACCCAATTGCTGAGCTTCCGACAAAGCGGATGGAATTGCACGGCGAGCTAATACATTGGTTTCTGGATTTTTTCGACTCCTGACAGTTGCCGAATCGTCCAGTTTAAAGAAGCCCACGGATTGAATCATCAGATCCGCCTGGGAACTCAATTCTTCAGATGTTGCAGCCAGTTCCTCGGAAACACCGGCATTTCTTTGCACCACTTGATCAAGCTGTTGGACCGACTGGCCAATTTCGGATATCCCATCACGTTGCTGCCTGCTACATTCTGCGATGCCCCGGATGCGCTCCGCCGTGTCTTTGATATCGGGCACAAGTTTGGCAATAATAGCACCGGCCTTCTCAGAAATTTGAACACTGGATGCAGAAAGATGGCTGATCTCTCCTGCCGCTGCCTGACTCCGCTCCGCCAGTTTTCTAACCTCGGCTGCGACCACAGCAAAGCCTTTACCATGTTCGCCTGCTCGGGCAGCTTCAATAGCGGCGTTCAGGGCCAACAAGTTGGTTTGTCTGGCAATTTCTTCAATGATGTTGATCTTTGACGCAATTTCCTTCATGGCCTTGACGGCTTGATCCACGGCCTCTCCCCCGCTGAATGCATCCTCGGACGCCCTCAAGGCAACGGTTTGCGTAGTGTTGGAACTATCCGTGTTCAATTGGCAGCTACCCGATATGGACTCCATCGCCGATATGGTTACCTGCAAGGACGCCCCCTGCTCGGTTGTACTCTGGGAAAGATTTTGTGCAGAAACTGAAATTTCTTTGCCCCCCGAGGCAACCTGATAGGCCACAGTCGAAATCTCACCGATAACCTGCCGCAGTTTTTCCACCATCCCCGTAAGAGCCGATGCCAGTTGACCCACTTCATCCTTTTGATCTAAACGGATGGTAGCCGTCAGGTCGCCACTCGCAATACGTTGTGCAAAAGTTACCCCCTGAGCAAGGGCACTCACAACAGCACGAGGCAGAAAAATGGAAACCAGTACTCCCAAGAAAACAGACACGACACTGCCAAAAAGGAATATGGCGGTGGACGATCTAATTTTCTCTTGGGTCTCCTTTTCCGATGCCTCCGCACTTTTCGTCACAACTGCCACAACTTCGTCAACAGCTTGTCGGTGGTCACCATAAGTTTTCTTCATCGTTTTAATGATTGATACTATTCTATCACGGTTTCCCTCCTGTACCGCCTTTTGGTATTCCCCTTGGGCCACGGCGAAAAGGTCCACAGCCAGCTTGTTTGCCTTGGCCAACAATGACAACACCTGAGGGTCCAATGACTCTTTCGCCCAATAACCCTGACGATCATCAAATTCTTTTTTCAGCTTGGCCAACTTTGAGACTTGTTCGGCAATCTCTTCCTTGGTGTCCGCCCCGTTCATCTCCTGGATTACTTCCCAGGATTCCAAAACATAGAGAGGAGGCGGAAGTACGTCTGCCAATAAATCCTTACCCTGTACAATGTGCTGGTACACCGGACCACTAACCTTGTAGGTTTCGATGATATTCAGGGCCATGAAAGACACCAAAACCAAAAGTAACAACATTGCGCCAAATCCTAGTCCAAGCTTGACGCTAAGCTTTAAATTTTTCACAAATCACTCCATTATAATCAATATTTTATACTCTACGATCACATATTCATGCTTTATCGTAACCATCATCCGTTTGTCCGATTGCAGCAAAGGCCTCATGTACCGATATAATCTACTGCAATTTTTATGTACAGATCAAGGTGCAATCAACACAAAATTTTCGATATAAAAATGTTAGCTGGACGAACTGGTTCGCATAACTTGAACACCCCCCCTCTCAATTATTTCCGTTAATGCGTATTAAAAGCAGGCCCTTTTACAAGTTATCCACAGATCCTGTGGATAACTCTGTGGATAACTGTGGAATAATCCCGGAAAAAATTTTTTCAATGGGATCATAACCAACCAGGTTCACACGGCGAATGGCACCGTGCGCATCGTTCCACTGATTGGGAAAACGGACGGTTAGATAATCCTCCGTTGTCCCTTCCGCCCAGGGATGGTCCAACTTTTCAATCAGGACATCAGCCGGTCGCTTCAACCGTTCCTGCGTCAATCTCGCAAACTGACAGCATCCAGCTTCGCGCAACATACGGGCACGCTCGCGGATAACGGAATCGGGGAGATGAAACTGCTCGGGATACCGGGCCGCTGCCGTACCCGGGCGTGGGGAAAAGGGAAACACATGCAATAACGACAATTCCGCCTGTTCCACCAGGGAGAGCGTAGCGGCAAAAGCCTCCGCCGATTCGGTGGGAAAACCGGCAATCAGATCCGCACCCAGGACCACATGGGGATGAACCCGGCGCAAATCTTGGATGCGCTCCAGAAGATCCCGACGACCACCCTGGCGCCCCATGCGCTTGCGGATCAGGTCGTCGCCACTCTGAATCGAAAGATGCAGGTGGGGACACAACGGCGAACCGGGATGAAACAACGGTATCAAGGAGTCATCGATATCCATGGGATCCACCGATGACAGACGCAGACGCCCCCTACCCCGTACCAGAGCCACCAGTTCGCGCATGAGTGCCGCAAGCGAAGTCGGCGGTGACAAATCCCGACCATAGGACCCCACGTCTATGCCCAGCAATACCAGCTCCCGACTACCCGATTGCAGGAGGCTTTCCGCCTGATCCAATACCTCTGCGACGGAAAGACTGACGCTCGGCCCCCGCACCTGGGGAATCAAACAATAGGTACAGCTCCGATCACAACCGTTTTGAACATGCAAAGAAGCCCTGGCGCGAGATTTGCTAGAAAATTTGCTAGATTTGCTGGGAGATCTATGGGAATCAGAGGAATCCTGGACAACCCGATCCTCCCTATGGCTCCGATTCCCCGTCTCGGGATGACAGGCCAACCATCTGTCCCATAACTGGTGTTTGACACCATTGCCAACAACCAGGTCCACCTGAGGGTATTCCAAAAAAGATTCCGGGGACCTCTCGGCATAACAACCCGTTACCACGACCCGCGCAAGAGGATAGTCCCGCCCCAACCTGCGGATCAATTTGCGCGCCTGACGCTCGCTTTCCAATGTGACCGAGCAGGTATTGACCACAATCACATCCGCCTCTTCCAGAGTGGAAGCGACCCGCAAGCCACATTCCTTTCCCATTTTAAGGATTGTATCGGTTTCAAATTGATTAACGCGACAACCCATGGTAAGGAGTGTCATTGATGGCATGGTATTTTTGTCTTTCATGGGATTTCCAACCAAGCGAACCCTCCCAGGGGTGACTGGATCAACGCACATGCTCCCCATTCTGCGAAACGGATTTCCCCCCTTCATCGCCAACCTTCTGGATCAACTCAATCATCTGATTGGGCCGATTCATGTGGTGGGCAGCGCGGTACGCAACGTTCTGCAGGGCTGTCCGCTCAGTAACGACCTGAATATACTCACCCAACAGCCCTTGGAACAATGCCTGAATGCATTGCGCGCCGCAGGTCATGATGCCGTCGGCGGCGGCATCGGCGATAAATCGGTTTTCGTTCCCCTCAAAGGGTGGGAAAAACCCAAAACCATCGAGATTTCCAAATATCGCCATCGCCCCGCCCAAACACCAACCATCGAAGAAGATCTGCTGCACCGCGATATCACCGTCAACGCCATGGCCTACCCCTGGCCCGATGGCCCTCTGATCGACCCGTTCCAAGGTCACAAAGACCTGGCTCTGGGACGCATCCACCTGATCAACGGCGACGAAACCTTGAAAGGTGATCCCCTGCGCGCAGTGCGACTGTTTCGTTTCGCTCTGCAACTCCTGGCCGAACCCGATCCCGAAGACTTGCAACTTTGCACCCGGGTCTCCCTGGAACAGGTCCCCCCCGAACGGATTCGTGTCGAATTGGACCGGATTTTTTCCTTTCCCCTGGATACCCCTTCCGGTCGCAAATTGCTATACGACCTGTTTGATTCCCATCTCGGGAAAGCCATGCTCCCCGAACTGCAACAACTGCGGGATATCCCAATGACAGGCCCGTTTCAGGGAACCAGCGCCTGGCAACACGCACTTCGGACCATCCTCTCCCTCTCCCAATCCCCTCGGGAAGAAGATATCTCACTCTTGGATCTGCGCTGGGCCGTCCTGTTGGCCGGGCTGGTGCTGTACGCCCGTGATTTGCGCTCCCTGAAACAAATGGAAGAAAAAGGGTGTCAGGAAAAAGCCCTGAACCAAATTACCGTCATCCTCGGTCACTACGGGTTTTCCAGGCGGCGGCAAAAAAAAATTTTCAACATCCTCAGCAATCTTAACCATAATTTTCCCTTTGGCGACCGGATACTCAAACGTTTGCTGAAAGAATCCATCCCCATCGAAGGATTGGTTGCCCTCATTTATCATTGGCAAAATCCATTACCGGAACAAACCTCCAATCCAAACTCTGATGGCGCCAAAGACTACGTCCGAATGTTGGATCGATGCCGCATTCTGCGTCAGACCGGCATCACCTTGAGTCCCCACGATCTGGCCATGAGCGGTGGCGATATTCGCGATATCGTGCGCCGCCGATCCGGCCCTTGGTTGGGAGAATTGCAAACCTTTCTGCTTCACTGGATCTCCGAAGACTTTACTCGCAACAATCGGGAGTCCATTCGCAGAAAAGTCATGGAGTGGATTTCCCAACAGGATAGACTCTAACTGGAACACTAAACCGCAACCAACACGGGAAACGTAGTTTTCCAGTGTCATTCCCGCGAAAGCGGGAATCCAGAAAGTCAGGGGAGGTAGGAAAGTCCTCTGGATCCCCGCTTTCGCGAGGATGACAATAACTACACATCCCAAGATAGCTACGGTTTAACCTGAAATTTTCAATCCAAAGCGGATGCAACCCATGAGCAAGGTACTGGTTGGCTGTCAACAGTGTCACGCCAAGTTCCGAATTGCGGAAAAAAATATCCCCGAATTGGGCCATCCATCGATATGTCCCAATTGCGGTTCCAGTTTTACCATGTGGCATCCCGATCCCTGGTATCTTGAACGCTATCCACGTGAGTACGCCCTGTTCATCCTCGATAAAAAACGCCAGGGACACACCCCCAACATAGGCCAAGAACTCAAGCAAATCGAAGCCCTGGAGTCTTGGCTCAAAACGCGCAACACATCCCTCATCCTGGCCCCGGACACCCTTCTGCAAGAATATTGTTCCCAGGTTGGTACACTTGGCGGCACCGCAGAAGCCGATGCCATTCACCTGACCCTGAATACCTTTTTTGACATATTGTCTCGGGAAGGGATCCGTTCCGGGCATCCCTGCCCAGATCTGAAAGCCACCGATCTGTCGCAACACTTGGAAAGGGTGGATGATCCAGAAAATCCCGAGACCCATTCGCCTCAAGATACCTCTCCCATTGCCGCCAGGGCGGGCAAGCACCGACGCTTACTCTTTGCTCTGGCTGTGATCGCGGTGATAGCCGGTATCAGCAGTTTTATCATGCAGAAGCAAAAACAAGAACAATTATTACGTGAAATGCAGGCTTTACGCGAACAGCAGGCAGTCCCCCCCCCAGGGGATCACAATGACGGCAAAAAAATAAAATCCGTCGAAGAAATATTGCGATTGGCAGAAGAAGCCTACATCCAGGCCGAAGAACGGCGACGCCTCATCCTGTCCCAGGCCGAGAAAAAGCGCCTCCAGGAAAAAGTGATCCAGGAAATACAACGACGCCAGGAATTGCAAGCCCAAGCTGACCAGGAAATCGAACGGACATTGCATGAGCGGCAGCGGGTTCAAGAGGAACGACAACGGGCGCAAGAGGCGCTGCAACAACAAGAGAAACGTACTCTTCTGGAATTGCAGGAGGAGAAACGCAGGCAACAAGCCACCCTGGAAGCCAAGCAAAGCCGTTGCCGGGGCAATTGCGAAAACGGCTATGGGGTTTACACGTACGAAAATGGCGAACGCTATGAAGGGCAATGGATCAATGGTCAGCGCTCGGGTGAGGGAACACTGATTGAAGCCGATGGTGACCAATGGAGCGGCCAATGGAGCGAGGACAAACGCATCGGTACGGGTCATCGCCATCTGGCTTTCGCCGAATACAAAGCTCAGGAGGCCCAACGCCAAGCGCGATTGTTGGCGCAACAACAGGAATTATTGGCCAACCAGCGTAAAAAAGAAGCGCAAGAGCAAGAGTTGGCCAAACAACAGTATAAACTCCAAGGCATGCTCAGCCAGGGAACAACCGGCTGCGTTGTCGGAAATTGCGAAGACGGACAAGGAACCTATCTCTATCCCAATCGCGATTATTACGCTGGTACCTGGAAAAACGGTAGTAAAAATGGTCACGGCAAGTACGTGTTCGCCAAAGGGGGCCATTATGTCGGCGACTGGCTGAACGATCAAAAACACGGGCAGGGAACCTATACCTTCGCCAGCGGCCAACAGTACAGCGGCGGCTGGCTGAACGATCAAAAACACGGCTCGGGCATGGTCATTTTTACCGATGGCAAACAGGTGCGTACCAACTGGAACCATGGCACGCAGATTCAATAAACCTTAAGGTACCGGCCTGGCGCGCTGCCTGGACGGGATAACAGACGCAAACTTCGGGGAGAGTTTCATGGGAATCAACCTTTTGCCGCGCTTATCCGCTCGTCTTATTCAAGCCTTGTTCCTGGCCATTCCCCTTGTCTTCCCCCCTTCGTCCCAGGCAGAAGAGACAGCCCCGCCAAAAACAAACCCCATGATTATCGGCTCCGGTAGCGTTTCGGGTCTCTATTTTCCTGCCGCCGGTGCCATCTGCCGTGAAGTCAATCTTCACGTCCATACCACCGCTGCCAATAACCCCCACTGTGCCGTGGAACCCACAGAAGGTTCCGTGGACAATATTCATTCCTTGCAAAATGGCACCATTCAACTGGGTATCGCCCAATCCGACGTCGTCGCCAATGCCTGGAACGGCACCTCCCCTTTTACCACCAATCTGAACCAATTACGCTCCGTCATCGCCCTTTATAGCGAAGTGGTAACCATCGTCGTTCGTTCTGACATAAAAAATATCAACGAGTTGCAAGGACGCACCATCAGCATCGGCTCCAAAGGATCCGGCAGCAGGGGAACGGCCAACGATATCCTCGCCACCTGCAACTTAAACCCAAAATTATTGGACGAAAATCAGGAACTGACACCCGAAAAAGCGGTATCCGCCCTGCGCAGCAAAACCATTGATGCCTATTTTGTCGTAATCGGGCATCCCAACGAAAACCTTTGGAACGCCCTGTCAACCGCCGATACCCGAATCCTGCCCCTCTCCAGTGAATGCCAGGAACGCCTGGTCACGACCCATCCCTATTTTGTCAAAACCACCATTCCTGCCGGGTTATACCCCAAAATTACCGACAATATTCCCTCAATCGCCGTGCAGGCGACCCTGGTAACCACATCGGACATGAACGAAGACGCAATCTATCAGGTCACCCGGGGTATTGTGGAAAAACTGTATCGCTTCAGCCGGTTGGATCCCGATTTTAAAATTCCCGACCCCCGATCCTTGTTTGAGGGGTTGGTCGCCCCCCTGCATATTGGTGCCTTTAAATACTTCCAAGAGATGCGCCTCTTCGAAATCAAAGCAGGCCGACCCGATCCCAAAGAACTGCTGAAGTCCGTCCCCGTCCTGGAAGGTGAACCAACGTCCCACTGGCAACTTGACCCCGCCGCCCCCCTGCACTTGGCATCCATAGAAGTCGGATATGTTCATCAAACCGATCCGATTCATGGCTTGGTACTTTCCCATCCCCAGGCGGCGATCACCAGTGCTGGTGGCGCCATCCATTGGCTGGTCGCCTCGGAAAGACCATTAGCAACAAACAAGATGCGATAAATATCGTCAATATTATCTCAAAAAATTGCACTTTTACAAATAGCTATCATAACAATATCCCAGATCACTCCAGGTATTGCGCCCCACTCTTCACGACATGTGTCTAATTTTGCACACCCCCCTCTTTCATGGAAACTTTTTTTACGTTGTTTTTATAATCTATTGATTTATATTAATTTTTCATACATTTATCAACCCATGAACCGGTAATTTTTTCATGAATGTGGAAAATTTTTTAACACCCCCATGCCCACTCCTGGCTGAAAAGAGATCATCTAATTGTTATTGTTGATTATTCAATCTTGGTACACTCTTTGATATATATAAATCAAGGCCAAGGAAACATGTACCGGCCTTCAGGTTCAAGCAGGACATCAACTTAGCCGAAGGAGCCATTCCTCGGCTAATGCAAGGGCGGAAGGTTTACTCTTTTGCCCTTACCAGGGATAGGCGTACCCCCCTTCATCTGTCCCTGGTCCAAGCTCCTTGTGAGCTTTTGACATAGGTTGTGTTTACACACCTATGGCCAAGGGTCGGTTCCCCTCTCCCCCCCCCTCTACCGACCCTTGGCTTTTTTTTTTTCCAGGGTAAAATTGGAAAGCGTTCGGAATGTTTCGGAAACTCTCCGAAACTCTGCTCTGGCAAAGATATCCCAAAGATATCCAAGAAAGATATCCAATTTGACCCGTGAAAACAACGACCCAGCCATTGTCTTTATAGTCCTTAACTTGCGCATGGGTGGCCAAGTCACGGCTATCAATGCCCTCATCACCCTGCTCAAGCAGAAGGGTGTGGAGGCAACCCTGCTGTTACCCCACGGCGTTGCCTCAGCCGATAAAACAGCTTTGGATGCCTACGTCACCTTGCCATTTTGGGTCCGCCTCAAAGAAACATGGCATTTGTTGCGCAACATCAGCCTGAAGATGCAAAGACCCGATACCGTTTTGCACCTGGTTCTCCCCTCACCCGCCTTCAGTTGGCTGGTCTGGCTGGTTGACTTCCCTCAGGAGCGCATCCTCATCCAATACGAAGGGGCGGTTACCCGTTGGGATCAAGCCCACCGGCAAGCCCTTTGGGATGATCCAGGTATGCTGGCCCCACGCATGATCATCAATCATTATTGTTGGTCACTGGCCGGAAGATGGCTGACCGCTTCCCACCTGGCCATCGGTTCCCATGCGGCAACAGCCTTGAAATCCCTGGGATATGACAAAGTCTCAACAGCCGCCAACCTAGCCCTTTTCGCCCCCGAAGACCACGCCCCCCAACTGGAACTACCCGTTGACTTTGACAACGAAACCATTACGTTGGTAGGCTATATCGGACATTGTTTTGCCGTGAAAGGGGTCGATGATCTGCTGGCCGCATTTGCCAGGGCTGCCAATCAGGCCAACCATCTGCGTCTGCTCCTGGCCCTCTCTGGCGATGGCAACGCAACCCGGATACGAAAGGCAATCCAGCATTTTCATATCGGCGACAAGGTAGCCATCCTGGGGTTGGTACCGACGCAACGTCTACTGGAACGATTGGATGTCCTGGTATTGCCCTATCGCGCTGCCTTGACGACGACGTTGTATCCCAGTTTGTTGTTGGAGGCCGATAGCGTGGGATGTCCCGTGATAACCACTGCCATACCGGAGTGGCAGAACATTCTTACGCCGCCCCCCCCCCACGTAACCGTGCTGCCACCCAGAGATGTACCCGCCCTGGCCCAGGCTCTCATGAAGGTCACCCGACGCAACGGCCAGTGCTACGGATCTTTTTTACACCTGCCGCCCCAGGAGGAGCGCCTGGAACACATGCGTACCATTTACCGTAACTTGTCCGGGATGGTAGAGATGGGTATGGTAACGGAAAGATTGAGCGACACGACAACCCCTGGCCAGGGCATACGTACGCCCCAAAGCTGAAAACCAACATGGATAGCGCTATGAACGATATCCCATCACCTTTATTATCGGTTGTCGTCCCCCTGTACAATGAAGAAGATAATGTCGGGGAACTCTACCAACGTTTGCGACACGTCATGCAAGAAATGCAACAAAATTATGAGCTGGTTCTGGTCGATAATGGCAGCGTCGATCAAACCTTGTCCCTGATAAAGGCGTTACGCCGGGATGATCCTCACGTCCATTACGTCAGCCTCTCACGTAATTATGGACACCAGGGGGGCTTGATGGCGGGGTTGCATCGCGCCTCAGGCGACGTTGTCATCTCCATGGATGGCGACTTGCAACATCCACCGGAACTTATTCCCCAGTTGATGCAAAAATGGCGTGAAGGTTATGAAGTCGTCTTTACCCTGAAAAGGGAGGATCCCTCGCAATCCCATAGGCGCCGTTGGATCAACCAAACTTTTTACCGATTTATTTCCTACCTCTCCGGTCTTAACCTGACCGGAGGACAATCCGATTTTCGCCTGATGGATCGCCGCGCCCTCGATGCCATGAACTCCCTGCCAGAATACGGCAAGTTTCTACGCGGCCTTTCCCACTGGATTGGTTTTCGCCAAATCGGAGTCGTCTTTGACGTCGATGAACGCTTTGCTGGCCACTCCAAATTTCAATTCAGCGAATTGCTCCGCTTTGGATTAAGCGGCATCTTTTCATTCTCGGTTGTCCCATTGCGCGTTTTTTCCATCTTAGGCCTCGTCATGGCCTTTCTTTCCCTGCTCCATGTAGTATATTCCCTGTCTCGGGCTATTTATCTCGACCTGATTGGTTCACCGGTTGTCGCTGGCTACCCAACCCTGGTGACCGGCATTTTTTTTCTGGGTGGACTGCAACTCATCGGCATCGGCCTGCTAGGAGAATATGTGGGACGCGTCCTCGATGAAGTCAAACAACGTCCACTCTACATCGTCCGGGAAAGTTCCGCAGATCGGGAACCACCTCCGGCTCCACCACGGAGATGAAACATGATCCAGTCCGTATCTATCAACCCGGGATCGGTGGAGTTGGCCATCTTGTGTGGTGGACGCGGGGTGCGACTCAAACCATTGACCGATGACATACCCAAAGCCCTGGTCTCCATCCAGGGACGACCCATGCTGGATCATATCGTCGCTTTTTTCGCCGAACGTGGCTTTGATCGTTACACCTTGTGCGTTGGCTACAAGGCGGAATGCATCCGCAACCACTTTACACAATCTCCCCATCGCGGTGATTTTCGCTTTTCCGACATGGGAGAAACAGCCAGCATGCTCAAGCGTCTCTGGGCCTTACGACAAACCGACCGGGAACATGTCTTAATCGTGTACGGCGACACCTTCATCAACCTGGATCTGGAACAATTGTTCGCCCACCACAAACGCTCGGGTGCCCAGGTAACCATTGTCACCGCCGCTATCCGTAATCCCTTCGGCGTCATCCGCTTTGACGCCGAATATCGCGTCGAATCTTTTCTCGAAAAACCGGTTTCTCACCATTACATCGGCTGCTTCGTCATGGAACGCGACGCCTTCCTCCGAATAGACGAAACCATGTTGTCGCTTCCCGATGGCGAAGGGTTGGTGTCGTTTTTCCACACATTGATCGCTGAACGCACGTTATCGGCTTTCCCCCATTCAGGTCTGCAAATCACTTTCAATACCGAAATCGAACGGCGGCGCGCCGAAAAAGAACTCGGTGAATATTTCACTTATCCGGAGCGGACACTATGAGCATCCTGGGCGGCAAACGGATCTTGATTACCGGTGGGTCTGGCTTTATCTTTTCCCACTTAACCCGTCGCTTGGTGCAAGCCGGGGCCGAAGTCGCCATAGTCACCCGCTACAACAGCATCATTGACAATGTACGGGTCGCCGATATCTGGAACCAGCTTCATGTCATCGAAGCCGACATCCGGGATCTGGATGCTTTGCGGGGCATCAAAGATTTTAAACCACACATCATCTATCACGCCGCAGCCTACAACCATGTTGGATCCAGCTTTACCAAATACAACGAAGTTCTGGATGTCAATGCCAAAGGTAGCGCCAACGTTTTGGAATGTTACGACGATTTTGAACGTTTTATCTATATCTCGACATCGGAAATTTATGGTTACCAGAGCCAGCCCATCTTTTCCGAAACCATGAACCCACAGCCCATTTCCCCGTATTCCGTGGGTAAATATGCCGGGGAACTGTACTGTCGCATGAAGATGGATATCATGAAACGTCCCATCGTCATCATCCGCCCCTTCAACGCTTTTGGTCCCTACCAAACCCGTCGGGCAGTCATTCCCGAAATGATCGAAACCTGTATTACCGGTAAAACCGTCCGCTCCACCGAAGGGCGACAGACCCGTGAATTCAATTATGTCGACAACCTGGTCGATGGTTTTGAGCTGGCCGCAATCAAAGAGAACGCCATCGGACAAATCATCAACCTGGGCTGTGGCGAAGAAATTTCCATTGGCGACCTGATCCGCTTGATCCACAAGGAAACCGGCTCGCAATCACGTTTGGAGATCGGTGCCCTGCCCCACAGACCCACGGAAATATGGCGAATGTGCGCCGATTGGCACAAAGCCAATGACATTCTAGGTTGGCAACCTCAGGTCACTTTTCTGGAAGGATTACGCCGCACCATCGCCTGGTATCGAGAATTTTTGACCCAGTTTAATGACAAACACTCAGGGTTACACCAACTTTGCCGTTTCTGAGAGTACTTCGGGATTGGCCACCCCCAGGCAGTCTGCCAGACCTGCCACCAAGGTGATTTCGGGCTGCCAGTCTAAAAGGTGCCGGGCAGCGGTAATGTCAGCATAAACCGATTCGTGCGACATCGCCCCCTGTTCAGGTAAGCGAACATCTAGAGGATACGCCACCATTCGTTCTGCGAAACGCACCACATCCAGGACCGACCATGCCTGAGAACTGCCAATGTTGATGGTTTGCAGCCCGGAAAAAGGACGGGTTGCAGACGCCGCAAAGGCCCGCACAACATCGTGGACATGGATGAAATCACGCCGATCATGGGGATGATGCAGCTCAATCACCCCCTTCTGACAAACCTGCCGGAGCAAATACCCAATCAGCAACCTTTCCGTCTGGCCGGGACCGTACAGATTAAACAAGCGCAGTATGCGCACCGGAATGGATCGGGATTGATGATAGAGACGACAAATTTGCTCGGCCAACCATTTGCTCTGCCCGTAAAGCTCCGGGGGACGAATCAAATCGTCATGTTCGCCAACCGCCCCGAGCAGCCCCCGAGTGTACACCCCGCTGGTTGATGCAAAAACCAGGGATGCGCCATAACGGACACAAGCCTCCAGAGCCAAGTGCATGCCCGTCAAACTGACTTCTACAGATTCAGAAAAGCGCTCTTTGAAATCCCATGGCATGGGCGAAGCCAAGTGAAGCAACACATCAAAACCACGAGCAACAACAAAGGTATCGGCCCTACGTACATCTCCCACCAAAGCGACAACCTCGTGCTGCCGCTCCAGGTCAGCGTACAAACGCTGTCCTACCCACCCTTTTGCCCCGGTCAACGCAATACGCATACCCGGCATATCCGGAAGAAGGCACGCCCTTCACTCTGCGCCAGCCAAAGTGTCCGCCTATCTTAGCTGCCCAAAAGGCAATACCTGCCGAGCATCCTCTGCCGGCAGGTACCACCTGCGGAAAATCATTCTAAGTCAGGAGATATTCATAAGGAGCTGGCCCGACTCCACGGCATCGCCAGACTTGACCTTGATATCCCTCACCGTCCCCGCCCGATGAGCGACAACATCATTCTTTTGTTTCATGGCCTCGATTTCAACCACCTTGTCGCCCGCCTTGACGGTGGATCCTTCCTTGACGTAAACCGTGGTCACGATCCCGGCGAGTGGGGCAACTCGGCCTTCCTGGCCCACAGGACCGGCAGCGGGCCTGCTGGGGGGAGGTGGAGGGGCCGCCACAGGCGCTTGGGCTTGGGCAACCGGTCGCACCGGCTCATGGGATACACCACCTTCCGTGATATCCTCGACCAACACTTCGTATTGAGTGCCCTCAACGATTACTCTTAATTTTCTCTGCTTCACAACGTTATCCTCAGCAATTGAGTGGTTTCAACCAGCACACGGATCAGCGACGCGTATCATGTGACGTCTGATGCAACGAACGTCCAATCGCTGTCCAATTCTTGTCTATAGATGCTTCTTCGATGCGCACAACCCGCCCGGAAACAACGCTCTGCGCGGCGGCAAACACGGCAATCAGATGGTGGAAAGGAATCCCCTGAAAAGCCACCGACATCTCCTCAACATCAGGGCCAAGCTGTTCTCCAGATCCTGCCAGCGCTGCCAGAGATTCCTTTTTCCTGAGCAGGTAAGAATCCCAGTTCACCTTGATCACGATCAGCGCAACGATCAGGATAAAAATCCAGGTACCTGGAGTTATACTTGCCAACATAATTCCCTTCCTTTCAACGAACCGGCAACGATACCTATTTTGAACGTCTTAAACCGCAGCTATCTTGGAATGAGCAGTTATTGTCATCCCCGCGAAGGCGGGGATCCAGAGGACCTTCCTACCTTCCCTGACTTTCTGGATTCCCGCTTTCGCGGGAATGACGCGGGAAAACTACGTATCCCGCGCTGGTTGAGGTTTAGAGCGGAATGTTACCGTGCTTCTTCATGGGCCGCAATTCGCGCTTGTTAAGCAATTTACGCAACGACAAGGCAACATGACCACGAGTCTGACCCGGCTCGATAACATCCGTGATGTACCCACGACCGGCTGCCAAATAGGGCGAAGCAAATTTTTCGCGATATTCCTCGACCAACTCTTTGGCCTTGGCCTTCTTATCTTCCGCCTCGTCCATTTCCTTGCGGTAGAGGATATTGATGGCCCCTTCGGCACCCATCACGGCGATTTCAGCCGTCGGCCACGCCAGCACCACATCCGCACCCAGTTCCTGGCTGCACATGGCCAAGTAAGATCCACCGTAGGCTTTTCTCAAGATGATGGTGATTTTGGGAACGGTCGCTGAGGAGTAGGCAAACAGCAATTTGGCACCGTGGCGAATGATCCCACCCCGCTCTTGTTCAATGCCGGGCAGGAAACCGGGCACATCCACCAAGTTGACCAGGGGAATGTTGAAAGCGTTGCAAAAACGGATAAAGCGCGCACCCTTGTCCGAGGCATCAATGTCCAGACATCCCGCCTTGACCTTGGATTGGTTGGCCAGAATCCCGACAATGATCCCCTGGATCCGTGCAAAGCAGCAGATCAGGTTTTGGGCGAACAGCTCGTGAACCTGGAGATAATCCCCATCGTCCACCAATCTTTCAATCACCTTGGTGACATCCATGGCTTCCTTGGGTTCTTCCGGAACAATGTCGGCCATTTCAGGGTCTTCACTCATATCCAGCTCGGGATAGGGTTGGTGCGGCGGATCCTGAGTGTTGTTGTTGGGGATATAGCTGAGAAGTTTTTTGCAAATTTCGATGGCTTGGGTGTCGTCATCAGCGATGAAATGAACGTTACCGCTGACCGTGGCATGCATCAAGGCACCACCCACCTCATCCATGGTGCATTCCCGACCACTGACCGCCTTGATCACCTGCGGTCCGGTGATAAACATCTGGGCATTTTGCCGCGTCATTATGATAAAGTCCATCAACGCCGGCGAATAGGAGGCACCACCGGCGCACGGTCCGAGAATGACCGCGATCTGCGGCACGACACCGGAGAGGATGACGTTCTGGTAGAACACTTCACCGTAGCCGGAGAGGGCGTCCACCGCTTCTTGGATACGCGCACCGCCTGAATCTTTAAAGGTCACCAGGGGAATACCCGTCTTCTTGGCGATTTCCATCCCGGCCACAATCTTGGTAGCGTGCATTTTGCCGAGGGTACCGGCCATGGCGAGAAAATCCTGGCTGGCGGCGGCCACTTGCCGACCATCGACAAAACCGGTGCCGACAACAACGCCATCAGACGGGATCTCTTTGCCTTCCATGCCAAAGAAGTTGCAACGATGTTGCATGTGCATGCCCAACTCCTGGAAAGTCCCCTCCTGAAACAGGAGGTCCAGACGTTCCCTGGCCGTCAGCAACCCCTTTTCATGGCGTTTTTTAATTTTTGCCTCGTCGCCCGACTCCATGGCCGCCTTGCGGCGCTTTTGCAACGTTTCAAGGGCTTTGCTTGGTATAGCCATATCCTATGATCCTTGTTGGGCCAGGCCGAAACGGCCCCTCTGTGCGAGTTTACAATAACGGTTTATCCTGCTCATGCTTCCGGTCCGGCAGAGCCATTCATTTTTTTTGTTTAGGGCATTTCAAGAATACCCGGAATGACACCCCTTCGCAGATTCGCAGGGAATCCTACGAAAATTGGCCACAAAAGAAAATGAAAAATCCTACATCGGCATTTTTTTTTCTAACATCTTATTTTCTGCCAATTTTCATCAATTAAATATTTAAATTTCCATGTTTTCACTATCATTTACGTCCTTCTTCCTGCGCCCGAGTGGTTCATCCACCACGCAATTTCTCAACACCCCTTACAATTTTAACGCGCCAAAAACTTGCCTTTGAGTCTTGATTCCTGTAAATGAATGCCCCATGGATAAGATATTGGTACGAGGTGGCCGACCCTTAACCGGGTCGATTTCCATCAGTGGCGCCAAAAACGCCACCCTCCCCGTCCTGGCAGCCAGCCTGCTGACAACGGGTCGTCTGCACCTGTCCAATATTCCACACCTGAGAGACGTCACCACCATGGTGGAGCTGATGGGCCAACACGGCTCGGCAATCACCATCGACGAAAAGCTCGGTGTGGAAATCGACAATAGCCAAATCACCAATTTTACCGCCCCCTACGAACTCGTCAGCACCATGCGGGCCTCCATCCTCGTCATGGGACCGCTCCTGGCGCGCTACGGGCAAACCGAAATCTCACTCCCCGGCGGCTGTGCCATCGGCTCGCGACCCGTCAACATGCACCTCGACGGTCTCAAAGCCATGGGGGCGGAAATCGACTTGACCGCCGGCTACATTCGCGCCCGCGCCAAACGTCTCCGGGGTGCCCGTTTCATCTTCGATCCCGTAACCGTCACCGGCACCGAAAATCTGCTGATGGCCGCCACCCTGGCCCAAGGGCAAACCATCCTGGAAAATGCCGCCCGTGAACCCGAAGTCGTCGATCTGGCCCAGTGCCTGACCGCCATGGGGGCCAAAATCCATGGGGCCGGTACCAGTACCCTCATCATCGATGGGGTCGATGAACTCTCCGGGTGCCACCACGACATCATCTCGGATCGCATCGAAGCCGCCACCTTCATGATCGCCGCCGTGCTGACCAAGGGCAATGTCCATTTGACCAAGGTCAATGTCGACACCCTGCGCGCCCCTATCGACAAGCTCGTCGCCATGGGGGCGCAAATCGAAGAAATCGACGACAGAACCCTCCGTATCCAGGGAAACGGTACCATCGAGGCCATCGACCTGGAAACCAGCCCCTATCCCGGCTTCCCCACCGATCTGCAAGCGCAGATGCTGGTCCTCATCAGCTTGGCCAAAGGAACCGGTGTCGTCACGGAAACCGTGTTTGAAAACCGCTTCATGCACGTCTCCGAATTGCAACGCATGGGAGCCAACATTCGCGTTCGTGGCAATACCGCCATTGTGCGGGGTTCCCCAAAACTCGTTGGCGCCCCGGTCATGGCCACCGACCTGCGCGCCTCCGCCTCCCTGGTTCTGGCCGGCCTGGCCGCTGAAGGTGAAACACTCATCTCCCGGGTCTACCATATTGATCGCGGATATGAGAGAATCGAAGAAAAATTGCGCGCCCTGGACGCCGATATTCAACGGATCAGTGGTTGAACCAAGCGCCATGGACCACCCCGACATTGGCAAACCAGACGATGAACAACGCACCCATTCGCATATTGGGTACTACCGATCCCCATTTCACCGATGATTTTTCCCGCCTTAAACAGCAGGACGAAGAGACATCGACCCAGGTCGAAACCATCGTCGCCAAAATCATTCACGAAATTAAAACCAAAGGCGATACCGCCCTCGTCGCACGAACCAACGAATTGGACCGCAATACCCTCACTGCGGCAACAATGCGCTTCAGTAGAGAGGAAATCGATGCCGCCTACCAGGAATGCGCCACCGCCGATATCGACGCCCTGAGGCTTGCCGCCGAACGCATCCGCGCTTACCACACCTGGCAACTCCCGCAAATGGGCACCCATACCTTCGAGGACATGCAAAAAACCACCCTGGGGCAACGCCTGCGCCCCATGCATCGGGTTGGACTCTACGTACCCGGGGGATTGGCCAGTTATCCCTCGTCGGTACTCATGAACGCCCTGCCCGCCAAAGTCGCCGGCGTCAAAGAGTTGGTGATGACCGTCCCCACTCCCGATGGCGTATTCAACCCCCTGCTCCTGGCCGCCGCCAAAATTGCCGAAGTCGATGAGATCTACCGCATTGGCGGTGCCCAGGCAATCGCGGCACTCGCTTTCGGTACCCAAACCATCCGCCCGGTCGATAAAATTTGCGGACCAGGCAATATCTACGTCGCCACCGCCAAACGTCAGGTCTTCGGCCAGGTGGGCATCGATATGATCGCTGGTCCTTCGGAAATCATCATCATCGCCGATCGGGACAACGATCCCGAATGGCTCGCCGCCGACCTGCTCTCCCAGGCGGAACACGACACCTCCGCCCGCGCCATTCTCCTGACCGATCACCCCCCACTGGCCAACCAGGTCGTCCAGGCCTTAAACAAGCATTTAGACGCCCTGCAACGCAGTGACATATGTCGGCAAGCCCTGGCACAACACGGCGCCATCATCGTCACCCGTTCCCTCAACGAAGCCTGTCAACTTGCGTCACAACTGGCTCCAGAACATCTGGAACTGGCCGTTGCCAACCCCGAGTCCTACCTGGACCGGATCGACAACGCCGGTGCCATATTCCTCGGCAAATTCACACCCGAACCCATCGGGGATTACATCGCCGGACCCAACCATGTCCTCCCCACATCCCGTACCGCCCGTTTTTCCGGCCCCCTGGGTGTTACCGATTTCATCAAACGTTCCAGCCTCATCGGTTGTACCCAAGACGCCCTGAAAACCATCGGCCCCGCAGCGGCCCGACTGGCCCACTCCGAAGGTTTGACCGCCCACAAACTCAGTATTGATCTGCGATTGGCATCCCTCTCATGACACGTCTGGCCACCATCCAACGCCAAACCTCCGAAACCACCATTGCCCTGACCCTGAATCTGGACGGTACCGGGTCGGCACGCATCAATACCGGTATCGGTTTTCTCAACCATATGCTGGACCAACTGGCGCGCCATGGGCAGTTTGACATGGAAATCCACGCCCAAGGCGATACCGATATCGATGACCACCACACCGTGGAAGATGTCGGCATCGCCCTGGGACAGGCGTTCCATCAGGCCTTGGGAGATCGCCGCGGAATCAACCGTTTTGGCGTCGCCTATGCCCCCCTCGATGAATCTTTATCACGGGTGGTGGTGGATTTGTCCAATCGACCCGGCTTAACCTGGCGGGTCGCCTTCCCAACGCAAAAATTGGGTCATTTCGATACCGAACTCTTCAAAGAATGGTTTAACGCCTTTGCCAGCAACGCCAATATCACCCTGCATGTGGAAAACCTGTACGGTGCCAACAGCCACCATATCATCGAATCCTGCTTCAAGGCGTTGGCGTTGGCCCTGCGTCACGGCTGCGCCCTTGATCCCAAACGAGCCACCGAAATACCCAGCACCAAAGGGACTCTGTCGCTATGATCACCGTGATCGACTATGGATCGGGCAATCTGCGTTCGGTCGCCAAAGCCCTGGAAAAATCAGGGGGCCGGGTGCTGGTCAGCCAACGCCCGGAAGATATCCGTCAGGCCGACCGCATCCTCTTGCCCGGAGTGGGTGCCTTTGGCGATTGCCGTCTCAACCTGGAAAAAGCCCAACTGATCGAACCCGTCCTGCAACACATCCAGGCGGGCAAACCATTCTTGGGTATTTGCGTCGGCATGCAACTCCTGTTCGGCGAAGGACACGAATTTGGTATCCACCCGGGATTGAATCTTTTTTCCGGCAAGGTCGTCGCCTTCGATAAAACCATGCCCGATCCCCACAACCCCGCCATGATGCTCAAGGTACCCCACATGGGTTGGAATCGGGTGCGACAAAACCGTCCGCATCCCCTGTGGGCCGGAATTCCTCAGGAATCGTTCTTCTACTTTGTCCATTCCTATCATGGCCTGCCCGATCAACCGGAATGCACCGTTGGAACCAGCGTTTACGGCATCCCTTTTTGCGCCGCCATCGCCCGCGACAACCTGTTCGCCACCCAGTTCCATCCCGAAAAAAGCCAAAACCTCGGCTTGAAAATTTTGGAAAATTTCTTATCCTGGAGCCCCTAGATCATGATTGTCATCCCTGCCATCGACCTTAAAGATGGTCGCTGTGTCCGCCTGTTTCAGGGGGATATGCAACAAGATACCGTCTATTCCGATGACCCGGCGGCCATGGCCCGTCGCTGGCAAAGCGAGGGGGCGGAACGCCTGCATGTGGTCGATCTGGATGGGGCCTTCGCCGGGGAACGTGTCAACGATGTCGCCGTCGGTGCCATCCTTGAATCCATAAGCATTCCCGTACAACTCGGCGGCGGTATCCGCGATTTAAAAACAATCGCGTCCGCTTTGGATTCGGGCATTTTTCGTGTCATCCTCGGGACGGTTAGCTGTCGCAATCCCATGCTGGTTCACGAAGCCTGTCGCCAATTTCCCAATCGTATTTCCGTTGGCATCGACGCCCGCGATGGCAAAGTCGCCATACAAGGATGGTCGGAACTCACCAGCCTGGATGCCACCTCCCTGGCACGCATGTTTGAAGATGCCGGCGTGGCGGAAATCATTTTTACCGACATCTCCCGCGATGGTGCCCTCACCGGAAGCAACCTGGCGGCAACCGTGGCCATGGCCCAGGCGGTCTCGCTACCCATCATCCTGTCGGGGGGAGTGGCCGGAATCACCGATATCCAAAATGCCATGGCCAACCATGGACCCTTCCCCAATGGCGGCATGATCTCCGGCGTCATCACCGGCAAGGCTATTTATGATGGCCGGCTCGACTTTCGCGAAGCCGTACGGATCACCAAACACAAATCCCGCTAACCTTCAGCCAACGGTCGAAACCCGCAACGGGAGGAAACCTGGAATCATGCTTGCCAAAAGGATTATCCCATGCCTTGATGTCCGCGAAGGACGTGTCGTCAAAGGGGTCCAATTTGAAGACCTTGTCGACGCCGGCGATCCCGTCGAAGCTGCCAGCCGCTACGATCTGGAAGGGGCTGACGAACTGACGTTCCTCGACATCACCGCCTCCCACGAAAATCGGGATACCATTCTGGACGTGGTCCGCCGCACTGCCGAAGCCGTGTTCATCCCCCTGACCGTCGGCGGTGGCATCCGCACCAACGAGGATATTCGTCGGCTGTTGAACGCCGGTGCCGACAAGGTGGGTATCAACACCGCCGCCGTGTTCCGCCCCGAATTCGTCCAGGAAGCCTCCAGCCGTTTCGGCTCCCAGTGCATCGTCGTCGCCATCGATGCCAAATGCGTCGAAAAGGATGCCCATGGCCAACCCATCCGCTGGCAAATCTTTACCCATGGCGGACGCAAGCCTACGGGATTGGATGCCGTCGATTGGGCGCAGCGCATGGAAAACTACGGTGCCGGAGAAATTTTGCTCACCTCCATGGACCGGGATGGCACCAAAATTGGCTATGACCTCGCCTTGACCCGTGCCATTGCCCAAGCCACCACCATTCCGGTCATCGCCTCGGGTGGGGTCGGAACCTTGCAACACATGCTAGAAGGTTTGCAGCAGGGCGGTGCCGATGCCGTGCTGGCCGCTTCCATTTTCCATTTTCGCCAACATACCATCCCGGAATGCAAACTGTTTCTGCAAAACCGGGGTATCGAAGTCCGCCTTTAGAGGATACCATGAACGCCATACCCGATCTGGAAACCCTTAAATTTAACAAGGATGGTTTGATTCCCGCCATTTCGCAACAACACGATACCGGCGAAATCCTGATGATGGCTTGGATGAATCGGGCATCGTTACAGGAGACCCTCTCAAGTGGCGTCGCCTGTTATTGGTCTCGCAGCCGGGGGCAGTTCTGGAAAAAAGGGGAGACATCAGGCCATATTCAAAAAATCAAGGCCATCCGCACCGATTGTGATCGGGATACCTTGCTGTTATTGGTTGATCAGGTGGGTGTGGCCTGTCACACCGGTCGGAAAAATTGCTTTTATCTTGAAGCCCAGGGCAGCGATTGGGTGGAGATTGCCGAACCATTGAAAAATCCTGACGAAATCTATGGCCGTTCCTGACATCATCAAGGAATAAGTTCCCATGAACTCATCTTGCCTGTTTTGCAAAATTATCGCCGGTCAGATTCCTGCAAAAAAAGTCTACGAGGACGACCATTGCCTCGCTTTCCACGATATCCATCCCCAGGCACCGGTACATGTGTTGGTCATACCGAAACACCATTGGGAAAGTTTGGATGCGGTCCAACCGGAAGATCGGGAGATTCTCGGCCACCTGTTGGAACGTACCGCCCATTGTGCCCGTGAATTAGGGGTCGCCAATACGGGCTATCGCACCATCATCAACACCCATGCCCATGCCGGGCAGGAAGTGTTTCATATCCATGTCCACATTTTAGCTGGCAAGCCCCTGGGGCGTATGGTTTCTGCGTGAGTACAGCAACGTTAACCTTGAAGACGGGGCGGGAAAAATCTTTGCTGCGGCGGCACCCGTGGGTTTTTTCCGGAGCTGTGGCCCGCCTGGAGGGGACACCCAAACCCGGGGAAACCATTACCATTCTCAATGCCAAGGGAAACATCCTGGCACATGGCGCCTATGCGGATCGCTCACAAATCGTCTGCCGCATATGGAGTTTCCATGCCGATGAAACCATCGACCCATCGTTTTTTCGCAAGCGGGTCGAAGCTTCCCTGCAACGCCGCGCAATCTTTGGCAACAACTGCAATGAATGCACCGGTCTGCGTCTTATCAACGCCGAATCGGACGGATTACCCGGCGTGGTGGTGGATCGTTATGGCGACTGGCTGGTAGGACAGTTCACCAGTGCCGGGGCGCAGGCCTGGAAACACGATCTGGCGACCGTTCTCATGGAGATGACCGGCGCCCAAGGATTGTTGGAGCGCACGGAAGGCGATGCCTGCTCCCAGGAAGGCTTGCCGGAAATTCGCGCCCCTCTCCTGGGCATCCCCCCACCGGAAACCATTCCTTTACGGGAACACGGGCTCGACTATGCCGTCGATCCCTGGCAGGGTCACAAAACTGGATTTTATCTGGACCAAAAAGACAACCGCCTGATCGCCCGGGAAGGGTGTCAAGGGATGCGGGTACTCAACACCTTTGCCTATTCCGGTGGTTTCGGACTCAACGCCATGGCAGCAGGAGCCAGCCACGTAACCCATCTCGACTCCTCCACCACCCTCCTGTCCCAGGCCGCAGCCAATGCCCGTCTGAACCATTTGCCGGAAGATCGTTTCGACTATTGCAAAGGCAATGCTTTTCACAAACTTCGGGAGTGGCGCGATCAAAACCGAACCTTCGACTGCATCATCCTCGATCCACCGCGTCTCGCCGACTCCCAGGCGGGGTTGATGCGTGCCGCTCGCGCCTATAAGGATCTGAATTGGCTGGCCTTTCGTCTGCTAGCTCCGGGCGGTCGCCTGTTGACCTTTTCCTGCTCCGGTCGTGTAGCGGCAGACCTGTTTGCCAAGGTGGTTGCCGATGCAGCCATTGACGCCGGTCGCAACGCCATGATCCAACGTCACCTGGGACCACCGGCGGATCATCCCGTTGCCCTGGCCTTTCCTGAAGGACGCTACCTCAAAGGGTTGCTGTGCGTTGTCGATTGATCTGGGAAAAAACAGCGATGGTTTCCCGATCTCTCCTTTGGGTTCTTTGCTCAGCAACATCTGTCCATTGTTCAGGATAGCCTCGGTGTTCATCATAATTTTCCCAGTAAAAACGCTACGTTATCAATAATAAATCCTCTGGATTTAAGCCGTGGCAACAATTTCAACAACTGTTGACGACTAATCCCCTCCATCAAAACCGTATCGCCATCCTTGAGCAGAAAACGATCTCGATCCTTGTGAAGCTTCAGCACAGGCATTTTTGACTCCTATAGACACACATGGGATGCCTGCCATAATGCATAAGCCGAACCATCCTGGCGGTGATCGCATAGTATCCTGTTATTTCATGTCTATTGATCTTTTCCTACCTTACGCTCTCATCTACATCACCCGCAAAAAATCCCATCCCTGTCAGAATCGTGACAATGAACCCGTATGCAAGCAGACTTCCAGAAAGCCAGAGCAAGGGTTCCCGGATCGCAATAAGGTTGGACGGTGTCGGACGATGTAGGGTAATATGACCGTAAAAATGGGTTGGATTCAGCCTGGAAAGAAGCCATCATGAGTACAACTATCGCCTTTGACACGCACGCCTATGTTAAAAAACTCCGAGATGCTGGTGTAGACGAACGCCAAGCAGAAATCCAGGCTGAAGCTATTCTTGCCCTGGTTGAAGAACGTCTGGCAACCAAACAGGACATGGTTACGCTCAAGCGGGATTTGGCCAATATAGAAGCCAACCTGAAGCGAGACTTGGCCAATGTGGACGCCAACCTGAAGCGAGACTTGGCCAATGTGGAAGCCAACCTGAAGCGAGACATTAAGGAACTGGATGTCAAAACCGAAACCCACTTCAAGGAACTGGATGTCAAAACC
>JADGCN010000119.1 GCA_015228975.1 Magnetococcales bacterium | reverse complement strand
GGAAGAACAATTTCAAACCGCTGCTTTTATAACATTTCCAGGCCGATGTCCGCACGTATTCGTGAATGATGGTCACAAATGCCCTGACAGCCCCCATGTCCATATGTTTGACTGTATCGAGACGATAGCCATCGATATCGGCAAAGGCGATCCAATAGCGATAGCTGTCGCACAATGCTGTGAATGCCGGTGATGCGGCATAGCGGGATTGATCGCCGCCGGGATAGTAACCGTGGGTGATGTCTTTCAAACTGCAAAAATCACCCTCCAGATATTCCGGGAAGTAGTCCCAGTTGTTGATGCGCCCCTTGCGCGTAAAGGTATCGGGTGATTGCAATTCTTTGGGCCAAATGGCATCGTCCATGCCCGGATTGGCGTTGGCGGCAAAGGGGAGACGTGGATTTCCGTATTGGTCGCGAAAGCCCGCTACCGGAAAGTGACCCCCGTTCCACAGCGGCTCACTGTTTCCTTCGGAATAGGCGAACACGTCTCCGGCGTGATTCAAGATAATGTCAAGAATGACATAAATTCCATGGTGATGGGCCGTTTCCACCAATTCTTTTAAATCATTCGCCGTGCCGAAGTGGGGATCGACATCCAAAAAATTTTGTATGCCGTAGCCATGATAGCTGCCGTCATCATGGCTACGCTGCTTGAATATCGGGCTGATCCAAATGGTGGTGATCCCCATACGGGCCAGATAACCCATTTTGCTGGTCGCCCCTTTGAGCGTACCGCCGCACCATTGCCCACCTGCCTGGTACCACACGTTCCAATTGGCCTTGTTGGCATCGGTATTGATGTTAAACAGAGGCGTTGTTCCCTGGGTGACCATGGAACCATTGTTATCACAATAGCCCTTTTCCCGATTATCGGAAAAACGATCCAACATCATGAAATAGAGCAGTTGGTCTTCCCAGGATTCCGGTGACGGGGTATAACGACGTTTCTGAAGTTCTTTCCAGTTGATATCAGATGTACTTCTAATGGGTTGTAAGGCCATGATGGTCCCCTCAATATGGTTGACAAGATACGATTACAAGCTTTCTTGATGATATCAGATGTTCTTATAGTTACAATACGCTGATATCCCCTGTCAATCACCATTGTTCGGCGGATTCCAGGTTACATTTCCTGCATGCGAAACATGGTCTCGGTAAATTTGGAGGGTAGTGTTTCGTTTTTTTGGAAAATGGGACGCAACAAGGGATTTTCATCCAGGCCTATGAATTCTGCGCATAAATTTGCAATTTCTGGATAATCTTCCTGTTTTAAGGGATGCATATTGGCCCACTTATCCTCATTGGTTAGTTGTTCTCTCACATCGAGCCAAAATATGGGGTAGGGTTCCCCACCTCGAACCCCTTTGAGGGGAAAACGGCCTTCCATGAAAATGCTTAAGTCCTTCGCAATGGTTTCATCCGTTGCCAAAGCCCAAATCGTCTCTACGGACAGCACGAACTTGCGACTGGTGGCGAAGCTTCCCAAACGAAATCCCACATCCATAGCGGGGCCGAAATAGTCTGGGCTTTCATTAGGCCAAAGTTTGGGTTCTTGCTTGGGGTGATGTTTTTCATCTCGGCGCTTTAATTCACCGTAGGGTACGGAAAATTCCATATTACCGATGGGAAAGTCTGCCAGCCAGGCCCTGGGTTTCAGGCGTAAGCGCAACGTTTCACCACCAATGCGAAAAATTTCGGGATCTCTATGGGCCAACCGTTGGTTATATTCACGAACGGCATCACGGAAAGATTTTAAGTAAAATTAAACAATGCTTTTATCATCAATTGACGCCACAACGATGATTTCATCTCCACTGCTTTTCCAAAGATTGACTGGAGTCAATGGAGTCAGGCGATTCTTCCTTTGGGTTGATTCCAAACATTGGAGCAGTGTGCCAGCAAAGTCGTGGTAAAACGACTGTAAGAACGGCCTCCAGAATGACATTCTTTCGCAGGGAATACGAAATTTAAGCGCGGTTGAGCTTTGCAGGTCAACCGCCATGAACAATCTAATATCGTATCTTGTTTTACTTGTAGAATTAATTGCAATATTGATTCTTTAAGATAAGATTCTATATATATTCCGTGCGTGATGGTGCCACGCGTGTTCCATTCCTGTCAACTCATAAGGGATTGGTCTTTTTTTTTGACAATCGTTTGATGTGTATCTTTTAAGGATAGCGCCGAAATTTGTTTAATATTCTGATGATTATCCATGCGGAAGGTTCAAACCACCGGCTTTAGCCGGTCAGCTTTTAGCACCGTCATTCCCGCCCCCGATTCAAGCATTCGAGGTTCCCGCCTTCGCGGGAATGACGGATAAATTGAGGAATCATTTGAGATGAGACAAAGACCGACCGGCTTCAGCCGGTATCCGGACTTTCAGTCCGCATTCCAAACCCACCGGCTTTAGCCTGTGGTTGTTTAGTTTTCCGATAAATGGGCGTAACATGATAGTCGTGGTGGTTGAGACCGCCCAGGCATCACGGTTTTTGGCCAGGCAGCGTTTTTAACATGGAATCGTTATGGCAGGTCAAAATCGGGATTGGTGGGACGGATTGTCAAAGTTTGGCGATTTATTTTTACGAAGCGGTCGGGATTGATCGGATCGTTCCTTGCAGAATCGGTGCCGGTGATACGTTACGCCGCATGGTGATGCCGGGATGTTCCTTGTGTTTTATGTGGATTAATAAAACCTTTTAAAGGGATGTAGCTATTTTTAGGTGATTTTGGCTCAGGTGTTCGTTGCAACGGTACCTCGGTTGTGACTCCCGGTGATGCGGAAAAGTTTGCCGATGTGAACTTAGGCCAGTATTGGCAAGGAGAAAATTGATGAAAGCAACCTTAACAGACCATGCGTCCAACTCCCCTGCCTTAGTGGAAACCGCCCCGAAAAAATCTTTGCAGAAAGAATCCTATTGGGATGAAAAAATAACGGAGCAAAGATTTTACGATGAGGATGTCCGCTTCGATAATACGGAAGTCGACATGTATGATGTCAAGCCATGGCGGGTCAAAATCGTCACCGATGCTTGAGGTCGTACGCCATCCCACGTTTCCCGAAGACCACTAAAAAAATAACGACAAGGCCGCCATTGGCGGTTTTGTCGTTTTTGTTACATCCCTTGCTTCCTTGCTGCAAAGAAAACATTGTCGACGGGTTGATCAGCGCACTATTTTAAGTTAGTCTCCAGGTTTTCTAATTTTTGACTTGGTGTCAAAAAGGTATCACTTCATGAATGGAAAGTCGACAATATCTGCTCAGAACAACCCCAGGCAATGGTTTTACGGATTGTGGGATGAATGTTTCGCTGATGAAACTGTTCTTGTTCTCAACGATTCTCTTCCACATCGAAATGCACAACCTGGTACCTCTCTCCCCAGTTGCTTTTGAACAGCAAGATACCAGTCTGGCTGCATGATGGTTGGTACTATCGATGAGCAGGGGCGGGGGCGCTCCTTGATCGGGTCACCATGCTTGTTGTCATCAATCGGGCAACAACCGACGTAACAATTTGCCCGATTCCGTGCGTGGCACGCGATCCAGCAAGCGATAGCATTGGGGATGTTTGTAGGGTTCCAGGCGTTTTTGCAGCCATTCCAATGCGTGTTGTTCCTGAAACGTACCGTCATCTTGGATATGGGCAACCAATTTTCCGCCACGGAACGCTACGGCAACATCGGCAATTCCAGGACAAGCAGCCAGGACGGATTCAATTTCCCGGGGGTGGACTTTGAATCCCCCCAGGTTGATGACATCATCGGATCGTCCCACATGGTAATAAGTGCCGCGTTCATCCAAACGAACCAAATCCCCGGTAGCCAACCAGGCGTTGGTGGGTTGCACGCCATACGACCTGCCTCCGGGGATGCAATATCCCGGGCTGACATGGGGGCCGCGTATCAGGAGTTCCCGGGGTTCGCCATCCTTTGCTTCCGACAATTGGAGTTCCACCCCGGGGGCGGGTCGTCCCAAAGCGTGCAAACATCCCGCTTGCAGCGCGTCATGATACTCCAGGAACAGGGAACGGGAGGCTTCGGTCAGGCCATAATGGTGCCACAACCTGGCTTGTGGCAGGAGATCCATCAACCGTTTTTTTTCATCTATTTCCAAAGGCGCGCTGCCTATTTCAACCAGGCGGACCCCCTCCAGCCAGGGGCGTACCCTGTTTCCCAACGCCAATAGCAGACGTATCCCTGCCGGGACCTGGGCAAAAAGGGTGGCATGGTTCCCCTTGACCGCTTTGAGCAGGCGTTCGGGTCGAAACCGTCCCGAAACCAAGTGGATACAGGCCCCGGCTGCCAGCCCACAGCGCAAACGCCCCAATCCGAACGAATGGTGCAGCGGCAGAGTGAGAATTTCGACGTCGGTATCCCTTATTCCCATGGTTGCGTTGATATGGGAGGTGGCGGCGCTGATGTTGCCTAGCGTTAACAGGACATATTTAACCGGGCCGGTGGTTCCGGTGGTGCCCAGAATCAGGACGGGATCGTTCGTGTCCGGGCATTCCGGCAATGCCTGGCTAGATGGGGTCAGGTTTTCCAGAACCGTGGATGAAAGATCGATGGAGCGACCTTGCCAAGGGGTGTTTTTATGAATTTCAGCCAGGATGGGGGAGGGGGCGATGATGGTCGTCGGTGCCAGATCTTGCACACGGTTGGACCATTGCGTGATGGATAGTCCCGGGTCGAGCAACGCTGTCACCACCCCCAGGCGCAACAGTCCCAAATGAAATAATAGCCCCGACAGGGAAGGCTCCATGGCCAGGAAAACACACTGCCCCCGTAGCAATCCTTGTGCGGCCAATTCTTGGGCGATGCCCTCTGTCCAAGACCACAGTGTCCCATAATCCAGGGTGTGTTCGTCTGCGACCAACGCCGGTCGATGCGGATGCTCATGGGCGTGGCGCTTGAGAATTGCGAGAAAATGTTCTCCCGTGGTGGGGAAGGGCATCCCAGTGTTGGTTGTCATCGGTGTGGCCTCAAGGTTTGTCAGCCCGGTCCCCCCAAGGTGACCCAACGTACCATGTGTTCCATCACCCGCAGCCCATCCCATATGGGTTCAAACAACGTCATTTTGCCAATGTCCGGCAATCGGCATACCCCTTTCAATGCAACGTTGCGGGCATATTCCAAGCGTCGTTCCCCACGCAATGCCAGACCGATTGTTTGAATATCTTCGCTGGCCCATCGGCTGGTGTCCATGATATCCCGTGTCCCTTTGACGGTGACGACGCGGGAATAACACGGTGTCATCAAACCCTCCTCGTCATCATACAACACCGTCCAACCACTGTCTTTTGAGTGCCACACATCGTGCAGCATGTCATGATAAATTCGATGCAAACCAATGTTCATCACCGTTCCGGCATCGGGGGCTTGCTTGGGAATCCGCTTCAAGGTATGGGCCATCTCCGTGCCGAGACGTTCGGCAAATTGTTGTGGCGTGACCTCTCCGCCCATTTCCACAAAAATGGTGTGGGGGGAGGAGCAGGCGTATTGATCAAAGACCGAACAATCCGTTGCCACCCGACGCACTAATTTTTTCAAGTCACGTCCTTCGGTCAGGTACTCCTTGCCGATGACCATGAACGATAGTTTGGGTCCAAAAAAGATATCGCGCACGTTATATTTTCGTGGCCAGGCCGCCAGCGTTTCCACGGCTTCGCGCCCGCCCCAGGCGACGCGGACATCCGCCCTGGCCGATAGTTCGGGACCCAAGGCATGATCCTTGGGGAAATGGACGATTGCCAAGGTTTCCAACCAATCTTTACCCCGCAAACAATAGCCGCCCGGCAGTGTCGCCTGCAAATGGTTCAAGGGGGCCAAGAGTTGCGCCATGATATGTCGTTCTGCCGAGGGTGCCCGCACCAGATTCAGATTTTTGGTGACCATTCCTTGTACCAACACAAACAAGCCGATCAAGGGGACATTTCCAGCCACCCAATGCAACACCAATCCTTTGGGGTGTGCCATGGCTTTGCGTCGTGTACTGGATCCCACGGGATGAAATTCATCCAGAAAGCCCATGTGTCCACCAAAGCCGGTCTGCGCCAAGCGCCGCAATGAATCGGCGCTACACCAATCACACAAAAAAGCCAATCCTTGTTTGTCCAAAACACCGAACAATGCCGAATTGCGCCATTCCTTGGCCAACAAATCAAGGAGCATGATCATTGATTCAACCGGTACCCGGCTCAACCAGTCACGGCGCTTTTCCATGGCATCGCATACCTGGTCCAGGGAGTTGGTAAACCCGCCATGTTTTCCTTGGACCAGTAATAACTCCACGGTATCGCCGCTGCATTTTTTTTCCAATGGGGTAATCGTGGCGATTCGGTTGGCCAAGACATCCCCACACCCCCGCACTTCCGCCGTCGCCAGCCGTCCAGTGACCTGGAACTGGACCCCCTCGCGACCACAGCCACAGCGACCACGTCCCAGGATGCGCCCCAAATCATCTGTCAATACCGAATTACCCGGATAGGAATGGGGTATCGGTGTCAAAAATTGCAGGACGCCCTCGGAACCGTCTGCCAGGGGCTCCAGGGTATGGGGATCGCGTACCATGATTTCCGCGACAGCGGGGAGATGTTTGACCCCCTGGACACAATCGGGATAGTTGACTCCCATTTGTTCGGTAAAACCATACACATCGATCACACCCGTCGGTTCGATATGGAATACGCGATGAATCAAGTCTTTGAATTGTTCCGGTCCCACGGCCAGATCACGCAATTTTTTCCAGCCGCCAATGTGCAGAACCTGACTGGTTTCGGGCAAGCGCAAGGATTGCCCCGCACGTATCAGTGGTAACAGGACGGCTTGATAAAGCAGGTAGGTAAAGCCGAAAACAACGGGCGCACGTTCGTTATGCGCCCATTTTTCCAAGGTGGTCTGCAACACATCCTGCCGCAAACGAAACCCGTCCGCCCCATCGGGTTCCAGGCAAAAGACCGCCTCCGAGGCAAAATTTAAATAGCCCAATATGGCGGCACCACGGGCCTTGAGGTGGGCTATATGAGTTTTGGGGTCAACATCCATGAACAGGAAGGGGCGTCTGCGGTTGCCAATGGCTTCTCCGATGGAAAGACTCATGGCTTTGATTTGTCTTTTGGCGGTCAAGCGATCGATCATCACCTGGCTGGGGATGCCCGAGGTTCCCGATGACTGTAGATTGACGCGCACCTCTTCTGCCGGAACCGATAGCAGCCGTTCACCCAACCATTTAAAGGCATGAACGGGCAGCCAGGGGAGGGACGTGAGATCGGTCAGGGATTCTGCAAAGGTGACGCCACGGCGTTGGCAATATCGTTGAAAGGGGGGGCAATGTTGAAAATGGTGCCGCATTTCTTCGGTCATGGCCGCCAGGAACAGGGGACGGCGTTCTTCCTCCAGCCATTCCCGTGGGGGCTTGGAGAGCAGCGTTTGCAAGGGAAGATTGGTTTCGTTCATAATGCGGCTTGGTTCGCGGATCCAGGGTGACCTTCAAAGTGTTGGAATGCTGCCTAAACCCCGGGTGCCCCTTCCTGGAAGAAGGCGGTCAGTTGCCCGGCATCCACCGGGCGGGGATTGAAGCGGGTGCAAATATCTGCCAAGGCATCCCTTCCCAGGACAGCGGGTGCCACAGCCGTGCCTCGGGATGCCATCCGTGAGCGAAGATCCTGAAATTGTGTGGCCAAGCCGGCGGCGGATTGCAGTTCGCCAACCCGTTCTGCAATGGAAAAGCCGATCTGTGTTTGCAACCGATCCAGCCGTTCGGCCACTTGGGGCACAGCACTGTTGAAAGCCAATACCCGGGCCAGGAATACCCCATTGGCTTCCCCATGGCCGATGGCGAATCGTGCCAGTTGATGGGCCAAAGAATGACAAATGCCAACGCCACACTGGTTTTGTACCATTCCGGCCAGGTGTGCGGCAAATTGCAGTTGCAGAATGATTTCCAGATTGGATTCATCCTGTAACCAGTGGAGCGCCAAGCGACCCAACCGTTCCAGGGATGTTTCCGCCAGGGCATCGGCCAAAGGATTGTCCACATTGGAAATGGTTCCTTCAACCGCATGGGTCATGGCATCGATGACCCCCGCCAACATGACCGAACGGGGTATGCCGGATAAAAAACGCGGGTCCAGCAAAACCACATCGTAAATAAAATCGTGGGTCACGATGGCGCTTTTGCTTTGGGAGGTTTGGTCCAACACCAGGGCGGATGACGAGACTTCGGCACCGGAACCGGCTGTGGTGGGAATGGCGCACAGGCGAATATGGTTTTTCAAGGGTGGGGCGGCGAAGGGTCGGGTGATACGTTCTGGTGTCGCCTCGGGCCAGGTCAGCTTCAGCAAAACGAGCTTGGCCAAGTCCAGTACGGCACCGCCGCCAACGGCAATGATCAGGTCGGGCACCTTCCCCGCCAGGGATTGTATGATGGTTTCAACCTGGTGCCAGTCGGGATCGAATGTCTGTGAGCGTACAACGTCAACAACCGATTCGGCCTGCAACATTTTTTTAATTTCTGCGCGTTTTTCGGGTTGCAGTGATCCCCCTGTCAAGAGCAGCGTCCTGGAGGAGCCGATGCCCTTCAGGGCCATCAGCGCGTGTCGTCCCGCGAACAGATCGGGATTGGCGAGCAAACGCGGAACCGGAAATACTGTTTTGATCCGGGAAAATCCCACTCCCGACCTCCGTTACCAATGGCTGACATCCGCACAACGGTTACGCCACCAGGGTATCAGACCTGCCCACCGCTCTTCCATGAATCAATGGTTTGCAGCAAATTTTGTTTGCGAATGGGTTTGGTAAGCACATGATTGCAGCCTGCTTCCCGGCATTGATCCAACTCGGGTCCCGCTGCATGGGCCGTCAACGCGATGATTGGTGTTTTTTGATTGTGACGATGTTCTGTTTCCCAGGCGCGAATCCTCTGTGTGGCTTCGATGCCATCCATGACAGGCATTTGCAGATCCATCAACACCATGGCAAAGTATCCATTTTTAAATTTTTCCACGGCCTCGATACCGTTTTCCGCGACCTCAATCCGCCAGCCCGATCCCAGCAAGAAGGCTTCGATAACCATCCGGTTTTCTTCCGAATCGTCCACCAACAGGATCGTCGATAAGGGAAATGCCGGATTTTGCTTATTTGTTGAAGAGTTTTCCGTTGCCATCGTGGGATCCTTGGTACGTAAAGCGTGACGCCGCATTCATCCATTATTTGTTGCCTGTTTCCTTGGGTGTATCGGCTGGATCTCCTGGTTGCTCGGTGGATTTTATAGCAGAAGGGTCCGTGGGGACAGGTTTGGATTGTTGCTGGTTTTCCTGGTTTGTTCCCAAGGGGGCTGGGGTAGTGACAGGTTGGTTGCCATGTCCCAAATGGATTGTTTGAGTGGGCGTATAGGGGCGTGTCGCCTCTTCCAGGGCACTTCCGGCCCAGCCCCACTGGGCAAAAAATGTCACTCCCGAAGCCACCAGCCAAGCGGAGGCCAACGAAACTTTGGGAAGCATGTCTTCTCCTTTCATTGAATCATAAATTTTTTCAATAGTTTAATGGCATACATTGCCGCCAATGGTGACGATGGCGGAAAGTTATGGCATTTTTCTATGCAAAATTTATTCCTCTTATGCTGGATCGGTGCCGTCATTCTTTGTTTGGTTTCCTTTCATATTCCCTTGGCACCTGCCGATAAAGGGCTTGCAGGGATGTGGAATATAAATTATCGAAAACCTCATTGTTTGCAAACAACAACCATGGCTAATACCCTTTCCATCACCATTCAGACCGCATCGGGACCCTGTCAGTATCGTTTTTCATTGATTTCCCTGGCGCTGTTTCTTGTTGTGCTATGTTTTACTTTGGGTAGTTTTCATTTTTACTCCACAAACACCCGGGAGGATGTCTGGTTTGGCAAATCGGGGTCTGCTGGCAAATCGGATGGAGAGGGTCTTGGTGTCAAGAACAGGGAACCCAAGCAGGAGAGCAGACCTCCCCCAAGGGTGAACCCGACTTCCCCCAACGCCTACCCGGAGTTGCTGCCAGATCTGAAATCCCTGGACGATCTTTTTGGGCCGAGGATAAATCCGGCACCGGAGAAAGCAAGGGGTGGGGAAAAGTCGGAGAAGAAGGAGTTACCCAAAACCAGGCCCAAAAGTGGAACCCAGAATAAGCATGCCCTGGCATGGAATCAGGGGAGCGTTGGCAATCCGGTTGATCAGCCTGTCAGGGTCGATCTGGAGAGGATTCCCAACGGCTCCCCTGTCCCTTTTAAGGGTATTAACAGCCCGTTCGGTAATCGCAACCATCCGAAACAGGGTAAATATAAATTTCATCCCGGTGTGGATTTGTTTGCGGAGATGAACACGCCAGTTCTAGCGACCGCCGATGGGATTGTTGAGTTTTCCGGGTTTGAGAGCAAGCATACCTACGGCAATTTGATCATTCTTCTGCACAACTATGGATTCAGGACTGTTTATGCCCATCTGGCGGACCTGGGGGTCAGGAAAGGTGATTTTGTTAGAAAAGGTTCCTTGATTGGTCGAACGGGCAATTCTGGTTTGTCGAGTGGACCACACCTGCATTATGAAGTGCGACTCGTCAACCGCACTCTAAACCCTACGGGATTTTTAAATTGGGATGTTAAAACCATGCAGTCCACTTATCGTGGGCGGCAGGTTGCATGGCAAACGTTTGTTGATCGCATCAACCGGCTTGATTATAACGATATTCCATTATTCCTTCGTATTGCCTTGCGTGAAAACGGCTACAAATCTCCCTGAAAGTGTCTCGGTTGTATTCATTCTTCTTGAAGATAACTTTTTTTCTTAATTCTACTTTGTCACATTCACGCTTGTTGGTTGATTGAAAAAATATTGAAAGAAAAAAGGGGTCTGGGGGATTGCCCCCAGGGTTTT
>JADGCN010000118.1 GCA_015228975.1 Magnetococcales bacterium | reverse complement strand
AAATATAGATGCTGACGAAAGCCTTGAAGACATCAGTAGAAAAGCCATGGATCTAAGAAAGTCGATTCTAAACACTGATGCCTCAATATAGGCGTTTGTTTTACCTGCCTCTCCCCCCCGATGAGTGCGCCATGACCGAACAAGACCAAAAACAACTGGGCAAGACCCTCTGGGCCATCGCCGACCAACTGCACGGCGCGATGAACGCGGACGACTTCCGCATGTTCAAGACCCATAAAAAAGGGCTGATGCAGCAGCTTTTTCCGGCGTTGGATGAGACGTCAGCATGACGCAATTCATTCTCTACACCAGCGAAGACGGGCAAGCCCAAGTGCAACTACGTTCCGACCGAGGCACGGTCTGGCTCACGCAGAGGCAAATGGCGGAGCTGTTTGATGTGTCGCCAGACAACATTGGCCTGCACCTGAAGAATATTTACGACGATGGCGAACTGCAACGTGAGGCAACTACCGAGGAATCCTCGGTAGTTCAAACCGAGGGTGTCCACGAAGTGCGCCGCACCGTCACGCTCTACAACCTGGATGCCATCCTGGCGGTGGGCTACCGCGTGAGATCAAAGCGCGGGGTGCAATTCCGCCGCTGGGCCAGCACGGTGTTGGCGGAATACCTGCACAAAGGTTTCGTCATGGACGACGAGCGGCTGAAGAACCCCGATGGCCGCCCGGACTATTTCGATGAAATGCTGGCGCGTATCCGCGACATTCGCGCCTCGGAAAAGCGGTTCTATCAAAAAGTTCGTGACCTGTTCGCACTGGCCACCGATTACGACAAAACCGATCAGTCCACCCAGCAATTTTTCGCTACGGTGCAAAACCTGCTACTGTATGCGGTAACGCAGAAGACCGCCGCCGAAATCATCCTTGACCGGGCCAACCCTGCGGATGCCCATTTTGGTTTACTCAGTTGGAAGGGTGCGATGGTACGCAAGCAGGACATTTTGGTGGCCAATAACTACCTGAGCGAAGACGAAATCGACACCCTCAATCGACTGGTGGTCATCTTTCTAGAAACCGCCGAGCTGCGAGCCAAGCGACACACCATTACCCACATGGACTTCTGGCGCGAGAACGTTGGGCAGATCATCGTTGCTAACGGTTTCCCCCTGCTGACGGGTTCGGGATCGATCAGCTATACCCGTATGGAGCAGGAGATCGCCCCGCTCTTTCTGGACTACGACCAGCGCCGCAAAGCCCAGGAGGCGCAAGCGGTGGATGAGCAGGACGAGGCCGAACTGAAGGCGCTGGAAAGCAAGATTAAGCACCGTAAAGGGACTTAGATCATGACTGCCCGTATACAATTTTCTGACCTACGTGCGTTGGCCACTCAATCCTGATCTTTTCCCAGAGGAATCCGAGGCAGCAGAAGCATCGTGACCGAACAAAATAAAAAACAATTGGGCAGTACCCTGTGGGCTATCGCTGACCAACTGCGTGGCGCGATGAACGCGGACGACTTCCGCGACTACATGCTTTCTTTTCTGTTTCTGCGCTATCTGTCGGACAACTATGAAACGGCAGCCAGGAAAGAACTGGGGTCGGATTACCCGGACATTCAAGACAAGACCAACACCACACCGCTGCAAATCTGGTATAAAAACAACCCAGGTGACATTGCCGAATTTGAAAATCAGATGCGGCGCAAAGTACATTATGTGATCGAGCCACAACACCTTTGGGGTAGCATTGTGGAAATGGCGCGTACCCAGAATGAAGAGTTGCTGCATACCCTGGAAAACGGCTTTAAGTACATTGAAAATCATTCTTTTGCAAGTACCTTTCAAGGATTGTTCTCGGAAATCAACCTAAACTCGGAAAAGCTTGGCAAAGGTTATTCCGAACGCAACAAAAAGCTTTGCACCATCATCACCCGGGTTGCTGAGGGTTTGGCACAGTTTTCCACCTACAACGATGCCCTGGGGGATGCTTATGAATACCTGATCGGACAGTTTGCCGCCGGTTCTGGCAAGAAAGCGGGCGAGTTTTATACGCCACAACAGATTTCCAGCATTCTTTCCGGCATTGTTACCCTGGACAGCCAAGAACCAGCCACTGGCCAGAAAAAGCGACTGGAGAAGATACTCGACTTTGCCTGTGGTTCAGGTTCGTTGCTGCTCAATGTGCGGCATCGCGTTGGGCCGCATGGTATCGGCAAAATTTATGGACAGGAAAAGAACATCACCACCTACAACCTGGCACGCATGAACATGCTGCTGCGTGGGGTACGGGATTCGGAGTTTGATATTTTTCATGGCGATACCCTGCTCAACGATTGGGAGATGCTGCGGGAAAAAAATCCCACGAAAAAGCCCTATTTTGATGCTGTGGTGGCCAACCCACCGTTCAGCTATCGCTGGGAACCCACGGAGGCCATGGGCGAGGATGTGCGCTTTAAAAGTTATGGTCTGGCCCCCAAGTCTGCCGCCGACTTTGCCTTTTTACTGCATGGTTTCCATTACCTGAAACAGGAAGGGGTCATGGCCATCATTCTACCCCATGGGGTGCTGTTCCGTGGTGGTGCGGAAGAACGCATCCGTACCAAACTGTTGAAAGATGGCAACATTGACACGGTGATTGGCCTGCCCGCCAACTTGTTCTACTCCACCGGCATTCCGGTCTGTATACTGGTACTGAAAAAATGCAAAAAGCCCGACGATGTGTTGTTTATTAACGCAAGCGAACACTTTGAAAAGGGCAAACGTCAGAACCGTCTGCTGCCGGGGCATATCGACAAAATCATCGCCACCTATCAGTTTCGCAAGGAGGAGGAGCGTTACGCCCGGCGGGTGTCCATGGAGGAGATCGAGAAGAATGGCTACAATCTAAATATCTCCCGCTATATCAGCACCGCTTCAAGGGAGGAAGAAATCGATCTTGGGGCGGTTCATGGAAAGTTGTTGGAATTGGAAAAGAAAGTAGTGGCTGCTACAAAAAAACACAATGAATTCCTTAAGGAGCTTGGTTTGCCCCTTTTACCTTAAACCGCAACCAGCGCGGGATACGTAGTTTTCTAGCGTCATCCCCGCGAAAGCGGGGATCCAGGGAGTCTACACACCTTCCCCTGACTTTCTGGATCCCCGCCTTCGCGGGGATGACAAGAACTGCGCATCCCAAGATAGCTGCGATTTAGATTCTGATTTGTCAAATAAGTTAGAGAAAAAATCTGGACGGAAGAACAACGCTTACGCATGGCGGACGGAATATGAGATAGTGATGAGGAGTAGATTTTGGCTGGAATGAAGATCACCGAAAGCCTGAACGAGATAACGCGCACATGGCTTTCGATGGTCGATACCTTGTACCGATGGACGGCAGGCGTGGCACAACTTCAAGTGGAGGAACTGGCGCACCGTTTCGGCAAACGAAACGTGTTGTGGCGTGTCACCTTAAAGGTGGAAGCCGGGGAGTGTGCGGTTCTCTACGGTGCCAATGGTTCGGGTAAATCGACTTTGCTCTCCTTGCTGGCTACCCGGTTGCGCATTCAACAGGGGCGCTGTCTGTTGGATGACATCAACTTGCAAACCCAGGGGGAGCAGGCGCGGAGGCGACTTCTCTTCGTTGGTCATCACACGCATTTGTATGGTCATCTCTCCCCCTTGGAAAATTTAATATTTTTTTGTGATATGCATCAACTCTCCATCGAACGGTCCGTGCTTATCGAGGCCGTTGCCACGGTGGGATTGGCTCCCTTTGTCCATCAACCCATCCGCTGGTTTTCGGCGGGCATGAAAAAGCGTCTCGCCCTGGCCAGGATACTTGTCGCGCACCCCAGCCTGTTGCTGTTGGATGAACCTTATTCCGCTTTGGATCATGCGGGAGTCGATTGGCTGAATGGCACCATTGATCGATTTCAAAAACAAGGGGGGCTTGTGGTCATGGCCAGTCATGACCCGGAAAAGGTTTCCCCCCTGAAACATTCGCCTTGGCGCCTGGAAAAGGGCGTGTTGTCCCCTTGGCAGGATGTGTCTTCATGTTGAAAGCCATTTATCGACTGGCTTGGAAGGATGTCATGGCTGATTTTCGCCATCGTTCGACATTTTCCTCCATGCTGTTTTTTTCCGTGGCGATGCTTTTGGTATTCCAGGCCGCATTCGAGCCGGATGCCCGGGAGGCGCAAAGACTTGTTCCCGGTCTGCTCTGGACCACCGTACTCTTCACCACCATCATGGGTTTGGGGCGGGTCTTCCAATCGGAAGAGGAAAATGGCGCTCTTGAGGGCCTTCTGTTGACCCCCGTTCCCCGGGGTGTCTTGTTTTTTGGCAAATGGTTGGGCAATCTGGTGCTTTCGTTGCTGGTGATGGCCATGCTTGTCCCTTTGACCCTGATCCTGTTCAATGTCACTATCTGGTCGCATGTGCCGATGCTGATGCTCTTGTTGGTCTTGGGCACCATGGGTTTGACCGCCGTTGGTGTCTTGCTGGCCGCCATGACGCAGACGGCGAGGTCTCGGGAAACTTTGTTGGCGCTGTTGCTTTTGCCCTTGGTGGCGCCATTACTGATTGCCGGTGTCCAGGCCATGATTGAGGTTATTTCGGGTGGCGCGCTGAGTGGCCCGTGGCTCAATCTGCTCTTGATCTTTGACGCCATTTATCTGGCGCTGGCCCCGTGGGGCTTTGGCTGGTTGGTGGAGGAGTAATGATGATGAACCGATTGTTGGCCTGGAATCCCTGGTTGGGATGGATCACGTTACTTTTGTTGTTGGTCAGTTTGTGGATGGTCTTTCAGACCCCCATGGATTATCAGCAGGGTAATGCGGTTCGTATCCTCTATGTCCATGTTCCTTCAGCGAAAATGGCCATTTTTGTCTATTTGGCCCTGACCATTTTTAGTGTCTGGAACCTTTGGAAAAAGAGTGTGAATGCCGACATACTGGCAGAGGCCGCTGCTTATGTTGGGGCCGCCTATGCTTTGGTTACATTGGTATCGGGTTCCATTTGGGGAAAGCCCATGTGGGGTACCTGGTGGGCCTGGGATGCCCGTTTGACCTCCATGCTGGTGCTGCTGATACTGTACGTTGGCGTGATTGCCTTGAGAAACGCCTTTGAAGACGGCATCCGGGGCGGGCGTGCCGCCGCTATCATGGCTATCCTGGGTGCTGTCGATCTTCCCATCATCCATTTTTCTGTGGTTTGGTGGCGTACCCTGCATCAGCCGCCCTCCTTCAGCAAGGCCGCCGCCACCCCTGCCATCAGCGGTCCCCTTTTACCACCATTGATCTGGATGTCCGTAGCTTTTATTTTTCTGGGCATCTTCCTCGTTTTGCTCAAGGCCCGTGAAATTCATTTGCACCGGTCCCTGGAAAACCTTGAAATGGAAAGAGTGACCCATGCCTGATTATTCTGTTTATGTTTCTGTGGTTTATGGGCTCGCCTTCCTGGTTTACGCCGGTATGGCGTGGCAATCGGCGCGTCGGGCTAAAATGTTGGCATCCCGTCTGGCGGAGCTGGAAAAATCCCCAGCGGAAGCATTCCCCACGCAGTAACTGCGTTGTAAACCGCAGCTATCTTGGGATTCGTAGTTTTTGTCATTCCCGCCCCCGATTCAAGCATTCGAGGGCAGGCTTCAGCGGGGATCCAGAGGGCATTTCTACTTCCCCTGACTTTCTGGATTCCCGCTGAAGCCTGCCCTCGAATGCTTGAATCGGAGGCGGGAATGACGCTAGAAAACTACGTGTCCCGCGTTGGTTGCGGTTTAACTTGTCACGCCCTATTCATAAAAAAAATATCTTGTTTTGCAGATAGCGTTTCACTTACGTCAATTTTTCCGTTAGACTGCCTGTGTGCTGGTTGGCGGGTGTCATCTGGTGTGTTGGAAACAAGCCAGGGGAAAATGGGCTATGAAAAAGGGGGCATTCCGGCATTTCTATTCACAAAATGGAAATGTAGGAAGCTGGCTATGAATGATAGATATTTTTGAGCGGTTGAATAACGAGCATATAGAGATCATTGATAAATATTGGTCAGCGTTCTCCTTTGGACTCTCCTCTTCGGAGGGTCAGGATGTCTTGGGCAAGGCACGCAGTGCTTTTTTCCGGCATATTTTTCGCGAGGAGCAAGAGCTGTGCAGTATCCTGTTGGCGGCAGCGGAAAAAAATGCGCACATTGCCTTGGAGTTATCGCGCATCAACGAAGACGTTCTGGCACTGACCCGGGTGATCATTGATTCCTTCAGCGAGGTCATGGCCTCGTACAATGCCGAAACCCGCTATTATTACCGGCAGATCATGTACGCTATTCTCAATCGTGTCTCCCTGGAGGAGAAATCGCTCCTGCAGAAATACACCCATCTCATTTCTCTGTTCGCCAACTCCACCAGCCATTAATGAATGACATGGCAGGTTGGCTTATACCTGTTTTTTCCTGCGCTTGATCATGGACGTGACAAGGCGAACCTCTTGAATTTTCAAGAGCCAGGCGGTCGCGAAGTAGAGTGTGGCGGCCAGGGTGATGGTTCCCGTGAGCGTGAGCGCCCGGAATGTTAAGGAAAAGGCACGATTTTCCAGGTAGGGCAGCGCGATCAGGATCAGGACGGCCATGATCAGGGTGGCGATGACGATCTTCAAGAACAGGATCCAAAAGCCGGGTCGGGTGGTAAAGCCAGTTTTTTTATGTAATTCTACCAGCAATAGGCTGGCGTTGAGCAGTGCCGAGAGGGAGGTGGCCAAGGCGAGTCCGGCATGTTGCAGGGGAAACATGAGGATGATGTTGAGTAGCGAGTTGGATACCATGGAATAAATGGCGATGCGTACCGGGGTGCGGGTATCCTTCAACGCATAGAAGGCGGGTGCGGTGACTTTGATGAGGGAGTAGAATGTCAGACCGATCCCGTAGGCGAGCAGGGCTTGCGCAGCGAGTCGAGTGGTTTCGGCGGTAAAGGCACCGCGTTCAAAAAGGAGGGCGACCAAGGGTTCGCGCATGAGTATCAGGGCGACGGTTGCGGGAATATTGAGCAGCAGGGTGAAGCGCAATCCCATGTCCAGTTGTTCATGGAGTCCATCGATATCTCCTGCGGCAGCGCGGGCCGACAGCGCCGGAAGAATGGCCGTGGCCATGGCGATGCCCACCAAGCCCAGGGGGAACTCCACCAAGCGGTCGGCGTAATAAAGGTAGGAGATGGAGCCCTCGGGCAGCCAGGAGGCGATGAACAGGTCAAAAAGCAGGTTGATCTGGGCCACCGATACCCCCAGGACGGATGGACCCATGAGTTGCAGAGTCTTTTTGATGGCGGGATGCTTGGGATTCCAGTACCAGGAAAAACTCATGCCGATTTGTTTCAGGGAGGGCCATTGCAGCGCCAGTTGGGTGATCCCACCCAATAAGACGCCGATGGCGAGTCCCGTGCTTGGTTCCTGGAGGTGGGGGGACAGGTACAGGGCGCAGGCGATCATGCATATGTTCAACAGCATGGGGGTGGCTGCCGGTATACCGAAACGATTGTGGCTGTTGAGGATGCCACCCGCCAGGGCTACCAGGGAGATGAACAGGATGTAAGGAAAGGTGATGCGGGTCAGGTCGATGGTGAGTTGAATTTTTTCCGGATTGTCGTTGAAACCGGGGGCCAGGAGATAAATGAGCCAGGGCATGGCGACCAGGCTGATCAGCACCAGCAGGGTCAGAACCACCAGGAGCATGGTGAAGATGGCACGAACGGCATCATGGGTTTCTTTTTCATCACTGCGGGCGAGATAGTCGGAAAAAACGGGAACGAACGCAGTGCTGAAGGCCCCTTCGGCAAACAGACGACGCAAAAAATTGGGGAGTTTCAAGGCGACGATGAAGGCATCGGCCCCCATGCCGGCACCGAAACCGCGTGCGATGACAATGTCGCGGGCGAAACCGAGGATGCGCGACAGAAGGGTGAAAAAACTGACAACACCTGCGGAACGTAACAGGTTGTGCATGGATGCTGTTGCCGAGGTTTCGGTTCGAGGCGTGGTGGAAAAGGACACGATGGAATAAATCCTTTGACGTTGACCGGGTAAATTTGTCAAACTGTTGCGTTTATACCCGAATGGAGCTTGAAGGAGAAGGTTTTCCTTGGACCCGGGATACGCCGCCCTCGCCGTTTTTTAAGTGGGGCCTCTTGTTTTTTCATTGTTTTTTCTGGCGAGGGTTCGTGGTGGTCGGTTTTTCTCCGTGTCGCAACCTCTTCGGCGGGTACTTTCAACTTACATTGAAAACAGATCAAAGGGAGTCAATCTTCAGTGGCCAACATCAAATCCGCCATTAAACGCAATCGGCAGACTGTCAAGCTGACCCAGCGCAATCGTGAGGTCAAATCACGCTATCGCACGTACACTAAAAAGGTTCTGGAAGCCGTCAAAGAGGGCAATATCGAGTTGGCCAAAGCCGCCATGAAAGAGGCCACTTCGGTGATTGCCGTTACGGCGCGCAAGGGGGTGATCCATCGCAATCAGGCAGCCCGACGGATCAGCCGTCTGAATGCCCGGGTCAAAGCGATGGTGGCTGTGCAAGCCTGAGATGCACTTGGGTTCTGTGAGCCTGGAGAAGAGGTGCATGGCTCGTCCCTCCGATTTTCCCGTGATGGATCAGGGTGGTTTCAGAAAAACCCTGTCCCTCCGGGCTGTGCTGCGGCAGGGGTGGCAATGCATGCGTCGTGCATGGATCTGACAACCATGAAGAAGCCCGAATGGAATTTTGTGAGCTGCCCATCCCTGAAAACGTTTTAGCGGGGATTCGAGGGGCTGGTTTTGTAGAGTGTACGCCGATCCAATCCTTGACGCTCCCCTTGACCCTGGCCGGTAAAGATGTTGCTGGCCAGGCACAGACGGGCACCGGGAAAACCGCTGCATTCTTGATTGCCACGTACAGTCGCCTTTTCGCGTCTGACAGGCGGTCCCCGAGCGGGGTTCCCGATTCCGCTGCTCTTGCCGAGAGCGGTGGGGGTGGGCAGGCATTGCATCCAGTGAGCCATCCCCGTGCCCTGATCATTGCCCCGACCAGGGAGTTGGTGGTGCAGATTGAACGGGATGCGCGTCTGATCGGCAAACTGACGGAACTGAACATCGCCGCAGTGTATGGCGGCGTTGATTACGAAAAACAACAACAACTGTTGATGCGTGGTCGTATCGATATCCTGATTGGTACCCCGGGCCGTTTGATCGATTATTACAAGCAGAAAATATTCCGGGTGGATCGGGTTGAAGTCTTGGTTATCGATGAGGCCGATCGCATGTTCGACATGGGGTTCATCGCGGATCTGCGCTATTTGCTCCGGCGCCTCCCCTCTTACGAACATCGCTTGTCCATGTTGTTTTCGGCAACGCTCTCCTACCGGGCGCAGGAACTCTCCTATGAGTTCATGAACACCCCGGAAATCCTCTCGACCGAGCAGGATGTGCGGACGGTTGTCCAAGTGGTTCAGGCTTTGTATCACGTAGAGGGACGGCGCAAAATCAGTTTGTTGGTGGGACTGCTCAAACGCGATTTACAAGAAGGTGAGGATGGTGTTGCTGGTCGGATCATGATTTTTGTCAACACCAAGCGGATGGGTGAAAAATTAAAAAAATGGTTGCGTGCCAATGATATTTCCTCGGGCTATCTGTCGGGGGATGTTCCACAGGCCGTTCGTCTGCGGGTATTGCAAAGGTTTGGCGATGGTCAGCTTCCCGTACTGATTGCCACGGATGTGGCGGGACGGGGGTTGCATATCGATGGGGTGACCCACGTTATTAACTTTGATCTCCCTGAAAATGCAGAGGATTACGTTCACCGTATCGGCCGAACCGCCCGAGCGGGGGCCAGGGGGGACGCCATTTCCCTGGTGGATGAGGATGGTGCCTACAATCTTGAGGCCATTGAAACTTTTATTGGCGCCCGCATTCCCATCCAGTATGACGACCCCGAACTGTATGTAACCCTGCAAAGGCCGGTTGCTGGCGAGCAGGACGGGGATGCTGAGAATGGAGGGGGTATTGCACGCCCTCGCAGCAGGGATGGGAAGGGGGGGCATTCCAAAGGAACTTCCAGACGCCGTGGTCGATCATCCCAGGTTCAGGTTCAAAGCGTGGGTGCCGCTCCGGTGGTGGAGGAGGGGGCTGAACGGGGGGGGGAACCTGCCGTGACCAGCGGGGGGGAAGGGGATGTTCCGGGTGCTGTTGTCAAGAAAAAACGGCGGAGACGACGTCGCAAAAAATCGGCGAGTGGTGGGGAGACGTTACCGCCATCGCAGGAGGGCGTCTTGAGCGACTCGGTTGAGTGAACAGGTGTCAGTGGAAGTTCTTCGTGGTGGTTTACTCAAATAGATTAACCTATTACTATAGGAATAATTAGGACTATGACGGAACAACAGCCAGCATCATCCCCTGCAGCCCAACCCATGTTCAATGTGGAGCGGCTTTACATCAAGGATCTTTCCTTTGAAAATCCCAATGCTCCCGAGGTTTATGCGCGCAGTAGCGACCCAACGGTGGAATTTAATTTGGGAACCGGGGTAAAACCGAAAGGGGCGGATCATTACGAGGTTACATTACAGGTCAATGCCCGGGTCAAGGATGGGGAGGATGTTCTTTTCCTGGTGGATGTGACCTATGCAGGGCTGTTTTTGATTAAAAATTTGCCGCCGGAACATTTGGAACCGACTTTGGGCATCGAATGTCCGCACATCATTTTTCCCTACGTACGCCGTGTTATCTCCGACATGGTTACCGAGGGTGGGTTCAAGCCAATGGTATTGGATCCCATCAATTTTGCGGCGTTGTATCACCAATCCAAGGCGCGTGAAGCCCAGGCGGCGAATTCCAGGAATTGAACGGTATGCCCGGTCATGGGGGGCTTACGTATTCCCCTGTGTGCCGGAGGCCGCTACGATGGAACAGTTTTTTCCTAAACCGCAGCTATCTTGGGATTCGTAGTTTTTGTCATCCACGCCCCCGATTAA
>JADGCN010000117.1 GCA_015228975.1 Magnetococcales bacterium | reverse complement strand
TGAAAAAAGGCAACCGTCATCCCCGCGAAAGCGGGGATCCAGAAGCTACAAACGCGGTGCTGGAAATGTGACAAAGTAGAAGTAGTGAGTCGACTCACAAAACTTTGTAGAGGCGTTGGCAATGTTGCATTCATTAATGAAAGTCCGAGTGGCCACCCGGATTGCTTTGTCTTTGTCCATCCCGGTTTTGTTTTTGCTGTTTCTGGGGGGATGGTCTTGGTGGGTGAGCAGTACAACCCGCGAGGGCATGTTGGATGTTCGAAACCATCGGCTGGATACGGCGGTGTTGGCGTTGCGGATGCAACAACATGTGCTTCAAATTCAACAATTTCTTTCAGACATCTCCGCCACCAGGGGACAGGATGGATTGGATGATGGTTACAAGCTTGCGGAGGAAAATTATCAGGCGTTTTTATCCGGATTGAAAGACATGGAGCGCCTGATGGCGGGAAATTCAGAACTTAATGGCGTCCTGCTCAAACTGCGGGAACGGGTGGATGCCTATTACGCCATGGGCAAGACCATGGCAGCCGCCTATGTCGCCGAAGGGGCACCGGGGGGCAATCGTTTCATGGAACGATTCGACAAGGAGGCCGCCGCCATGCATGAAGTCCTGGTGCCCTTTGTCGATGAACAAAAAAGTGTGGTTTTCCATCACATGGAACTCTCCATCGAGCGTATTTCCCATCTTCGAAGCGGATTGATGATACTCATGGTGCTCGCCCTGATCATCTCCGTGGCCGGGGTCTGGTTTATAGCGCAATCGATTTTGCAGCAACTTGGCGGAGAACCTCACACAATCGCCGCTTTTTTGGATCGACTGGCCAAAGGGGATATGACCGCCCAATTGGATAACACAAACGGCAAACCAGGGGGATTGATCGCTTCGGTTCTGGCTCTTCAGAAAAAACTGCTGCATACCGTGAGAATGATTTCGATTCAATCGGATACCAATGTCGCCGTCACCCGTGAACTGGTCGCTGTACGCAAAAATCTGAGTAGCGACGCCGCCAACTCCCTGTCTCTCGCCTCTGAAGTGCTGGAGGAAAACAGCGCCCTGCACAGCGAAACCAATGGTGTCAGTTGCAAAGCCATCGAAGCAAGTCAGGATATGGAAAGTTCGGCCCAGGCTGTCAAAAAAATGGAAGAGAATATCCGCGCAATGGCCTTGTGTGCGGCCAACACCAGAGACAACATGACATCCGTGGCATCATCCGCAGAAGAAATGAGTCGCAACGTCTCCATGGTCAATCAGAGCATTGCCTTGGTGGATGATTCGGTCTCTGTGGTGGCAACGGCAATCGAGGAGCTGACATCCTCCTTATCGGAAGTGCAGGATCGTTGCCGGCGAGCGGCCATGGAATCCTCGCAAATGCGACAAGGGGTGGTGACAAACCAGGTTGTCATGCACGACCTGGAATCCTCCATTCAAGAAATCCAAAAAATGGTATCCACCATCAAGAACATCGCCGACAAAACCAACCTGCTGGCCCTGAATGCCGCCATCGAGGCGGCAGGCGCTGGTGAGGCGGGCATAGGCTTTGCCGTGGTGGCCAATGAGGTCAAGGATTTGGCGCGAAAAACCAACGATGCCACCAGCATGATCGCCTCCATGATTGAAAAAACGCGCAATAATAGCCAACGGGTCACCGAAAGCTTCCAGAACATGTCTGAAAGTGTTGGTACTATTGATCAAAATACGCAAGAGATCAATCAGACAGTCACGGAGCAGAATCAGGCCGTGGCAGAAATTGCCCGATCCATGGCTTCGGTTCGCACCGCCACATTCAATGTGGCCCGGCAGGCTGAAGAAATAGCCACCAGTACCCAGCAGGTCAGCCAACTCGTACAGGAAGGTGCCAAAAGCACCGTCATGATCGCCGAGGAGGTGAAGCAGGCATCCCAACACGCATCCGAAGCCAACTATTCCAGTTTCGGGGCCATGTTCAAGACCGAAGAGGTGAGAAAATTGTCAAGTAATGTTCTCATCAATGCCGCCCAGGTACAAAAGAAAACCCTCCAGTTGCTTCATCTGGCCAGTTATGCCAATGGTTCGGCCCATCATACCGGCCAATTGACCGAGGTCATCAAAGAATCCGCTGACACGCTACAGCAATCCGTAGCCTATCTCAAGATTGGCGATTCCTTTGTCGACCTCACCCATTTAAAAGCAGTACATCTGGCTTGGCTCGGTACCCTGGAAAATGTAATCTGGGGAAAAGAGGTGATGCGCGTTGAAGAGGTGGCCGATCATCATGCCTGCGCGTTGGGTAAGTGGTATGATCAACAGAAAGGCAGCTCATTGAGTCAATTACCAATATTCGCCCAATTGGGTGATACGCACGCCCGGGTTCACGCCTTGGCCCGTGAAGTGATTGCTCTGCTTCAGCAAGGTGGCGGATTTAACATGGAACATATCATCAAGGAAGAGACCTACATTGATCTAACCGTCGAACAGACGGAAGACTCCGGTGCAAAAAAATTCCAGCTTTTGCGTAACAAAGCTGTTGTCAAGTTGGAGCAGTTCAACGAATTACGTAAAGAATTGTTTGAACAACTCGATCACATGTTTCTATCCGGTTTGGATGCCATGGAGGCACCTCGATGACGCAATCACGCCAGATGCGTCATCGTCACCAACGCCGGTGCCAGAGCGGGACACCAGGTTCTTTATTTGTGCGTGTCGTCTGGTGGCAGCAGTGCCGCCCCCTGGCCACCGACCCGGGTGGCAACCCAATCGATCACGGATCCATAGATGGCCCCGGCAACGATAGTGCCCCAAAAAATCACCCAAGGTGACAAAGGGCCGTTCGTTGGTGGGGTGATCAAAACGCCCGGGGCGATCGGCAGGGATACTACGGCCCCCAGACATGCGCCGCGCAACCAGGGATGGTAGCTGAAACCAAGGATGGGATGCACGGTGAAAGCCCCGGCAAACGCCACCATCATGCCTATCAATACGCGATCGGTAAAGACGATCCAGAAGAGAGGATTGGAAGGATTCGCCATTTCAGGATGACCGCGACTTGCCAAGTAAATACATAGAAAACCAGATAAAACACCCAGAGTGACCGCAGTCAGGAATCGTTTACTGGCGGGATGGCGACTCATACATTTTCCTTTCGTTGTGCAACTTTTCCACATGGTTAACAAGCGCTTGGATGTATTTTACATGTAACGCAAGCTGGGAACAAGAATTTTTCTCCAGGTGTTGTTTATCCACACCCATTAATAAATATTATTTGTAATTTTTATATAATAAATTTAATTCCAACCAAAAAAGCGATAACCAAAAACAATAATCCACCAAGAACCACCTTGACAAAGTGGCGTTCAATCCAAACACGAAGGGGATCACCTCCCCACATGAGGGCACCTGCCACCAGAAAAAAACGCAGGCTTCGACTGAGAATGGAACTCAACAAGAAGGTCAGAAAGTTGACTTTCATGGCCCCGGCGGTGATCGTAAATATTTTGAACGGCACGGGGGTGATGCCGCCAATCAGCACGATCCAGACATCGTATTGGTTGAATAGGTCACGAAGGTGTTGGTAATGGTCCTCGCCACCATAGGCGAGGACCAACGGATGTCCGATGAATTCCCACGCCCAATAGCCAATCAGGTAGCCCAGCACACCACCCAGGACCGTCCCGGCAGTACACCAGAAGGCGATAAGCATGCCCCGAACTGGTGTCGCCAGGACCATCGGAACGAGTAAGGCGTACGGTGAAACCGGGAGGACAGATGCCTCGATAAACGAAACGAAAAACAGCACGGGCATGGCGCGTGACGATGCGGCCATTTTCATAACCCATGGAAATATTTTATGAAACATTACTATCCACAGGTATGGGAAACACCCCGGGTTGAAACCTCATTCCTTGCCAGGGACCACGGCATCCTCTGGCGACGCAGGGGGTGGTGGCGATGATTGCAGCATAGGAAGGGGATCCTCACCCATCATTGGGATTTCCCCTTTTTTATCCCCTGCATCACCGGGAACAGCCTCTTTCTTGGCCTCGGGTTTGGGGGGGCCCGACACCAAATTTTCCTTGCGAATGTTTTTCAACAACACATCACCCACATAACTGGGGATGCGAAACAATTCCCCCCGGGCCGCAGATTGTGCGACAAACGGACCACCTTTTTCCAACTTGGCCAGTTTATAGGCAATTTTGTCACCTTTTTTCTTTTGCAGAACCCACTCCAAAGCGGGCTTGTCCAAAGCGGCCTTAGCCTCGTTTTCATTTTCAACCAAACCTTCATAGGAAAAATTGCCCATCATACGTGCCAACTTGGCGATTTCCTGTTGATTGGGTTTTTCATCAGCCGCCAGTGGTTGCAGATTCCAACGCACTTCTTTAGGCCCGTTTTTTTTCTCGTCCTTTTTGTCAGCAGGTGGCGCGACCTCTTCCCGGGTGATCGTCAAACCAGCCACTTCAATGGCCGCCAAGTCTTCTTCGGGAATGGTCAGGAGACTTTTATCCAACCATTCTTCCACCTTGACGGGTGCTTGATGGGTACCAAAGGCAACTGTCAAAGTGGATTCCAAACCATCGGGACGGGCATGCACCTGTTTGACGCCGGGAGAGGTGCCAAAAAAGAGGACCGATTTCTTACCACCGGACTGCTCCAGGGTGACTTTACGTTCAAACTCCTTGTCGGCCACCTTGAATCGCGATTGGGCCGCCGATGTCGTGGCAACGGGCAGTCCATGCTTCAGACCAACCAATGCATCCAAAAAGGTTTGCACCATGCCCGCATTGGCCGGGAAACCTTTCAAGTCGGGCAAAGTCCACGCATCCCCTTTTTTTGTAAGGATGACCTTGCCACCCTCGCCACTTTCAATGGTAATACCTTCGATATCGGCAGACTTCAACGCCACCAACGGCTGATCGGGTGCCTGACCGCTTAAACTGGGTCCGGTAAATGCCATGACCCCGGTAAGAATGCCCTGAAGCACCAGGACAACAGTCAATATACGGATGAATTTTTCCATGATTGTCACACCTTAAGCCAGAATAGACTGATAACGAGCCAGTTGTTGCTCCCGTTTGTTCCGGCGCCACAACCACACCCCCAGCAAACCTAAAACGGCAATGCCATAGTGCATGTATTCCAAAGCCATCCGTTTGGGTTGCTCCATGGCCTCCAGGGTACGACTGAAATGACCGCGGCTGCGAATGCTTAACAATCCGCGATCCTCCAACGACCAGTCTACGGCATTTTGCAAAAATTCCAGAGGTTTGGAATAAATTGTCCCCATCCCCTGCGATGCCAGATCCAGGATATTGTCTTCGGCGAAGCCTTCGCTGGCGATCAGGATGATACGTGCCGACTCACCGGAACGCTCAATGACCCCACCAATCGGTTTTTTGGCGACCGATTTGGACTCCTCTTCCTTTTTATCCTCTTTCTTTTCTTCTTTTTTTGCCTTTTCTTCCTCTTCTTTTTTCAACAATGGCGATGGTTTCCCTTTAAAGAAAGATTCAAACCGCCCTTCCACCATGACGGCCACCACCCGTGCCTTGGGTTTGTCATCGGTGAAAAAGCCTATTTCCGGAAAGGCCTTGTAGTTGGGAATGACATCGGTCGAGTTGGAAACCCAGCTCTTTTCAGAGGTCGTGATCAGGTTGATGACCTTGCGATCCTTGTTTTTCTCGGCATTGACGCTAACAGGCGAAGCCCAGTTGACGGTCAACTGTCCCAAACCCGAGGTAATGGGATTTTCCCGATTCAAGCCACCGTGACGTATGTCGGCAAAGAAACCATAAGGCAACATACGGATTTCTTGTACCTTGATGGGTCCCAACTGCCGTTCGACCGGGATGGGTAGGGAATCATTCTGCGCATCCAGCACCATCCCATCTTCCAGGGTGATCCCCATGTGACCCAACCAATCCTTGAGACCGGTATCCACTTTGGAAGCGGTCAAATTGCGACCGATTTCCACGTCGTACGGTGAGGCCGCCAACACAATGCTTCCCCCCTGCATTAAAAACTGGTCCATGGCGAAGACTTGGTGTTCCTTGAAACCATTGGGACCCATGACCATGAGCAGATCGGTCTCTTCGGGTACATGCCCCGAAGCCAAATTGTTCTCATTGACCCGGGCGTTTTCCGACAAGATATCCTTAACTTTGTGGTAATCCCGGCTTGGAACGCCCGGATTGAACGAACGTTCCGGACGCACCAATGTGACCGTTTTTAAAAATCCCGGAGCCAACCTTTTGATGGTGGCTTCAATGGAACGACTCAAGGCAGGTTTGGTCAATTCCTGGGGTAACGGCACCTGAACCACATCTTTACCTGCTTCCAAGACCATGTAGAACCAGAATGGTTTGGGATCAAACAGGCTCGCTATCTGGGGTCCGAAACCGAAGCGTTGTTCCAGTTCCTTGCCCAGTTTGCCACCTTCCGCTTCGGGATCCTGAAATTGAAACGTGAAACGGTTGTGCGATTTTTTCTTCAGGTCTTCCAACAATCCGTTCAATTCGCTCTTGAAAGTGACCAAAGCCTTGGGCAGTTTATCCTCCCCCGACATGTAGCCGGTAAAGCGTACTTCCCGGTCAAATGTTTCAAACGGATTGCCTCCAGCCTGGTACGATGTCAACGTTTTTCGGATAGCCCCGGTGATCGCATATTCCGGATTTTTCAGGTCCACCTGTAAATCCTGCTCGTTGCCCGCTTTGATTTCGATCAAATCCTTATATCCCAACACTTGGTATTGATCACCATAGGCGATCACGATGTCAAAATAGGCATTGACCACCGAAGCCTGATAACGGTTGGCCATCTGAAACGGTACCGGCTTGATGCCATAACGTGCGGCAGCCTCTTCTTCCGTACCGGTATCCTGCTGCGGATCGACGAATTCAACGCGCACCTTATCGTGGCCGAGGACGGCGTATTCCTTCAACATGTCTTTGACCCGTGGAACCAACGGGGCGAGAAGGGGGTGGGTCTTGGAAGAAAAATAACCCCGTATCAACATGGGTTCGCGCAACCGTTCCAGGTAACTCTTGGTGGCCGTTGACAGGGTATAAATCGATCCCTGGGTCATGTCGACGCGTGCCCAACTGACGCCGGCCAACCAAAAATTGCCCACCAACAGGTTGGTTACCGCCAGGATGGTCAGAAGGCTCCATTGGCGATGGACGGGGGTTTTGGGATTGTCCATCCAACGGAGCTTTTCCAGGCGATACAGGTTAAGCATTAAAAACATGCCGACAATGGACAGGTAATAATAGAGATCGCGAAAATCCAATACCCCACGGGTGATGGATTCAAAGCGGGAACCGGTACCCAACAAGACCAAAATAGTGCTGATGCCATGGCCAAACAGGTTGGTGAGCGTCGGAGAACCGATGAAATAAAACAGGCTGCATACCACCGTTGTCAGGATCAGCGCGACGATGGGATTGTCGGTGCGTGCGCTTAAATAAAGGCCGATGCTGACATAGGCCGCCGCCAAAAACAGCGTTGCCAGATAACCACCGATGACCGGACCCCAATCCAGGGGGCCGAGTACACTCACGGTCAGCGGCAACGGCACGGTTAACGCAACCGCAACCGCAACCAAAGCCATGGCAGCGGTAAATTTACCCAATACCAGGGCCAGCGGTCGGGTTGGGCTGGTGAGCAAGGTTTCCAAGGAGCCGGAACGCCGTTCCTCGGACCAGGAGCGCATGGTCAGGGCGGCAACCAAAAAAATAAGCAGAATGGGCATCCAGGTAAACAAGGGGCGCACATCGGCAATGTTTCGGGCAAAAAAAGTTTCTACCCAAAAAAATACAAACAGGGTGGTTGCCACAAACGCCCCCAGGAACAACAATGCCGCCGGGGATGCGAAGAATACGGAAAACTCCTTTTCAGCAATACGTTTCATCTCCTTCATTGGACCCCTCCATCGGCCTTGTGGACATCGTTGGCCTCGGCGAATACGGTTTCCAGATCGCGTTTTTCCGGCTGCAAGGCGAACAGGCCGACCTTGGCCGCGGCCAACTTTTCCGCCACCAGGGGGGCAACAGAAAAGTCGGCGTTGAGGATGTAACTGAAATGCCCCCGGGATGCGCCCGAACTGCGCACCTCTTTCACCCCGGGAATGTCCTGGAACACCCCCGCACCCTCGCGATCAATGGTAACCAGCAAACGCGAATCGGTTTCCAGGGCATCGAGTCGGGCGTCCACCACCAAACGACCGGCGCGCAGGATCAACACCCGGGCACACACCGCCTGGACCTCCTGCAAAATGTGGGTTGAGACGATGACCGTTGCCTCCTTGGCCAGTTCGGCGATCAAGGTCCGCATTTGCCGAATTTGTGTGGGATCCAATCCGTTGGTGGGTTCGTCCAGAATGACAATTTTTGGATGATGTAAAATGGCTTGGGCCACACCCACCCGTTGCCGGTAGCCACGCGACAACGTATGGATGGGAGCCAGGGCTTTTTCTTTGAGGCCGGTACGGGCGATGGTCTCCCGGAGTGCCCGTGGTTTGTCGTCATCGGCCAAGCCGTGCAAGGTAGCCGACAGATCCAAAAAATCGACCACCGTCATTTCGGGCCACAAGGGACAGTTTTCCGGGAGATACCCGATACGTTTTTGTACCTCGCGGGTATCCGGCCCGACGACCAGCCCATCCACGGAAATTCGACCCGCAGTCGGTTCCAAAAAGCCGGTGATCATGCGCATGATCGTGGTTTTGCCGGCACCGTTGTGCCCCAACAGCCCCACCACCTCGCCCCTCCCGATATCAAAAGAGACACCATCGACAACGGGAACGCCGCCATAGTGTCGGCTCAAGCCTTGAACGTGGATCACCTCACACCCTCCCATCCTTTTTTGAACATGACGTTACAAAAAAAATCCTCACACTCTTTTTTCCCAACTTGAACGGGACGTAAGCATTCCCAACCCAGCCCGCAAGGGGAAAACGATCACTTTTTTTTATCGATCCAGACCATGGTTCGTGGTCGAATCAGGAACCCCTCGTCCAGATCCAGGAAGAATCCCCGTTCCGTGGTCTCCCAACGCTGACCCATGGTCTCGTAGGTGATCGTCTGGTGCTGTTCCAAACCGGGATCGGCATAGTGGAACACCTGGTCGGCATCGTTATAACCAAATACTACGACCCATTGGTAATCGTTCAACTTGATTTTTTTATCGAGTACGCGGTTGATCGTTGGATCCTCGTGGCCACCCCGGGTGAGCAATACCGCAACCGGTTTGCCTTGCGCCAAGAGTTGCTTTAAATCATCCAAGGTTGCCAATTCCTTGAGCAAGGCGGTGTCGAACGTGCGCTTGAGCAACGTGACCTCTTCCGTTCCCGAGGTCCCGATCTGTTTGACCAACGCTTCCTTGCCAACGGCATCGACCACGGATTTCAACATCCGGGTTGCCTTGCTGTTGCTATTGGCCACTTGTTCGAGACCAGGAATGCCCAGGGCCAAACGTTCCTTGACAACCTCCGGGAACGTCCTTTGTTGTCCATGGAATAGTGCCAGTCGCGCCAGCGCATGCGGGCCGGAACTCCAACTGTCAGGTTGTCGGCCAAGTCCAGGGGCCGTGGTCTCTGGAAGGCCGGTAATCAGAAAGCGTGCGGGTATGGATAACGAAGGAATAATGGGCAAATTTACCATAATTCCCGTTTTCTTGGATTGGGCTGGGACAGCCCCCTGGGGCGTGGTGTCCGCAACACCGATGCCGGCTGTCTGAGAGACAACAACCAGTACGCCAAGGAAGGTCGTCAAAGAACATGGCATCTTCATGATGTGTTACTCCGGTCAGCGAGATGTCAAAGGTGACGGACGACTGGCAAAGGAAAATATCTCTGATAAATATACTCTTTGTGCAGAAAAATCAAAGTCAAATCCAAACTGTATCGTTATGGTCGCCAATTTAATTTTTTGCTAAACCGCAACCAACACGGGACACGTAGTTTTCTTGCGTCATCCCCGCGAAAGCGGGGATCCAAGGAGTCTACACACCTTTCCCTAACTTTCTGGATCCCCGCTTTCGCGGGGATGACAATAACTGCACATTCCAAGATAGCTGCGGTTTAACAATTGACGAAAGTCTGATTTGGCTTCCAGTCGCTGTTTTGGAAATGTTACCATTGGTTTGGCGCAGGCGTTTTCATTTCCACGAAGTCGCCTTGTTCCCGTCCCACTACGAATCAGGAAACTTGTCCATGAGCAAACATGATGGTGAGGTGGACGACAGCGCAAAAAAAACTTTGCTGTCACAACTCAAAGCCCTTGATAAAATAAAGGAAGGTGATGTTCCTGAACATCCACCCCGACTTGTAGCTGGAAACCGACAACATCCCGAAGCAATGCCGGAAGAAATAGCAACGTTATCCCATGCCGATGGGGGAAGCCTGAAACCACAAAATTCCAGCACGCAGTTGACGGAGGCCGTTTTGGAAGCGGCACGTAGCACAACCATGAGCCCTGATAAAAAAGCCCAGGCGGTCTATCGGCACTCTCTGGATCTTTTTTCCGGTCTCTTTGAAACACCAACCGCTGAATTTATCAAGAATTCCAAAAAAGCCGTCGGCGGTGTCGTCGATATGATCCTGGAAGACGACGACACCGCCATCAACCTGCTCAAGGTGACAAGCCACGATTTTTATACGTATACCCATTCGGTCAACGTCGGTGTCTTGTCGGTTTGTCTGGCCAAACAACTGTTCAAAGGAAAAAGCAGTCACAATCTGCGCGAGTTTGGTGCCGGGGCCTTCCTGCACGATCTGGGTAAGGTCAAGGTGGAGCCCGCCATCCTGAACAAGCCCGGACGCCTTGACGATTGGGAAATGAAGCGCATGCGCATCCACCCTTACCAAAGCTACCGTATCTTGATGGATACCAGCCAATTGAGTGAGGAGTGTGCTATTATTGCCATGCAACACCATGAGCGCGAGGATGGTACGGGCTACCCGCTTCGGTTGAAGGGCAAGGAAATTCATGAATATGGTAAAATAGGATGTATTGCTGATGTCTATGATGCACTGACGGCCAAACGTTCTTACA
>JADGCN010000116.1 GCA_015228975.1 Magnetococcales bacterium | reverse complement strand
CTTTCGCGGGAATGACGCAGGAAAACTACGTATCCCGCGTTGGTTGCGGTTTAATCGCGAAAAAATTGAAAGGCGTTGCGACCGGAATTTTTGACGGCATACATGGCCTGATCCGCTTTTTGCAGCAATTCTTCCGCCCGGGTACCCTGTTCGGGATAACAACTCATCCCTATGCTGACCCCAATTTCGCATAATTGGCCAAGGATAAGGAATGGTTTTTGAAGGGTGGCGATAATTTTTTCCGCCACGGTGGCGGCATTGGGGGGATTGTCGATTTCCGGAAGGATGAGGGTGAACTCATCGCCACCCAGTCGGGCCAGGGTGTCGGAATCCCTGAGACACTGGCGTAGGCGCTGGGTCACCTGTTTGAGCAGGATGTCGCCGGCTTCATGACCCAGGGTATCGTTGACCTGCTTGAAGCGGTCCAGATCCATGAAGGCGATGACCAGTGACCGTTTGCCACGTTGGGCGCGGCGCAATTCCTGATCCAGGTGTTCGTGAAACAACGCCCGGTTGGGCAGGCCGGTCAGGGCATCATGATTGGCCATATGACGAATTTTTTCTTCAACGCGTCCGCGTTCGATCAACCCGGCAATGGTATTGGCCACAGTGGTGAGAAAGGCCCCCTCTTCGGGATCCTGGGCTTGACCGGCAGCCACATAAAGATTCAGAACCCCAAGAAGTTGCCCGTGGGAAAGTATGGGGACGCAATAATGGCCGTGTGGTTGGATCCCATCAAAGGTGATGTCGTGGCGTTCATCCACGGAGTCGACGAAGAGCAGCTCCCTGGATTCGGCTGCCCGGCCACAAAGACAATGACCCAAGGGGACGCGTTTGCATTTTTCCAACAGGGGGGCGCTCAAATTGCGTTCGACGATCAGTTCCAGGTCACCCTCGTCGGTGAGCAGCATGATGGAACCTTTGGCTTGAAGCGCCATTTTGGGAATGGTATGGATGATATCCATGGCCACTTCCAGCTTACGTTTGAGGGTCAGGGGCTGCAAAGCGACTTCCAGCAGGGCACTGATGGCGATCCGCCTGATGTAGGCCTGGAGATCTCTCTGCTCCAACATTTGGCGTTCGGAAATGTCGCGAATGACAGCGGAATAGTATCGTTCCCCTTTCCGGGTCCAGGAGGCGAGGGAAACCTCAACGGGAAACTCCTCGCCGTTCAATCGTTGTCCTATGGTTTCCATGGTGAGGGGGATGCCGTCCGTTGCCAGTTGGCGCAGGGTGTTGTCCCACTGGATGGCGGACCGATTTTGGGAAAAAAGGGAAGCTGCGGGGCGATCCAAAAATCCGACCTCGTCAAAGCCGAACATGCGGGCTCCACTATGGTTGAGGAGGATGATATTGCCTTGATCATTGAACAGCAGAATGGCATCGCGAATGGAATGGAGAAGCGTGCGAAAACGGATTTGGCTTTCGTGAATGGATTGTTCCATTGCCAGATGTTCGGTCATATCCTGAAAGGTTATGACGGCTCCGGCGGGTTGACCATCGCGGAAAATCGGGGCCGATGCCAGGGCGACGGGCAAAAAGGAACCATCTCGCCGGATGAAATGGTCTTCGTAAATGCGGCTGGGGATGCCGGAACAGACTGTTTGGTGAATGGCACAGGTTTCTTCGGGTCTGACGGAGCCATCCGGGTTGTGATGATGCAACAGGGCATGGCTGTTTTGGCCGAGAAGTTCTTTTTCTGACCACCCCAAGAGATACTCGCCCTGCGGGTTGAAGAAGGTGACAAGCCCCTGATGGTCCAGGACCATCACACCATCGGCAATGGCCGAGGTGATCTCCCGCAAGCGTTTTTCACTTTCAACAAGTTGTTTTTCTTTGGCCTCCTGTTCGGCGACACGCTGTTCCACCCCTTGAGCCAACAGGGCCAGGGAATCGGCGACGGTGGAAATTTCATCATCTGGAGGGTGTTTGGCGGCCTCCAAGGCTTCGAGCATGAAAGGGGTCAAGCGCGTGATTTGCGAATAATCGTGACAAAATTCCCGCAGCACCACGATTCTCCGGGCCATTTTCCATACCCAGGATCCCAGGAGAATTTGAATGGCCATGGTGATGGCCAGGAAGAGGCCAACCATGGAAACGATCAAAACTTCCAAGGAGATCAACGGATGAATACGTTTGTGGACAACCAGAATCGGATTTTTCGAGGCATCACCACCCCAGGGGATGCATTCGCGCAAGTCGAGAATACTGCCATGATGGTGAATGCCGCAGGGATTTTCCCCGATGGATATGTGTTCTTCGTTTTCCGATTGGACCACCGACTTCCCGTGCCACAGCAGGGAGAGTGTTGTGTTACCAAAGGTCATGTGTTTGAGGAGTGCGTTGTCAACGGGGATCATGACGAGCAGGTAACCACCCGTTTGATCGGGAAGGGGGATTTTTTTGCTTTGGTAATGCACCAGCAGGTTGGCAGTCGCGGCATGGTACCATCCCGACTCCTCTTCCGGGAAGAAATGGTCGCTGAGGGGGAATGGCAAAGGGCGGTCAAACAGGATCATTTTGCCTTTGGCATCGAGAACAACAACGTACAAGGGTACTTTGCTGGCGAGATGTTCTGAAAGAAGTTTTTTCAGATTGTCCGTATGCTTGAGATCAGGGAACTGGAAATGGTCCAATTCGTGTTCCAAAAGGTTGAATTCATAGTTCCACAATTGTTCTTCGGAACGGATACGCTTTTGATAATCTTCGTTGAGCAGGGTGGCCTCGAATGTGGCCATTTTAAAGTAAGCCATCTGTTGCAACCACCACGTAGCCAGCCCCACGATCAGTGAGACCACGGCTATGGATGCGATGACGCGACGGGAAGCTTGGTTGGCCAGCGTGGATTGATGGGGGATAAATGCCATGTAGGTCTTGCTTTTTGTCCCTGTGGTATCTCTTGTATGAAAACATCGTTTTGACATTTTCGTACCGAATCGGACTTATAACACGATGATGTTTTTGGCGCAACAATGCCCAAGGGATATCCTGATGGAAACGCATCGGAACAAGGGATACGGGCAGGCGGACCCGATTTTTGAGCGTTAAACCGCAACCAACGCGGGATACGTAGTTTTCCTGCGTCATTCCAAGATAGCTGCGGTTTAGTTTTTCCCATCAACCGGGATATCTTTTAATTGTTCCAGGAGAAACGGAAACGTGTGACGAAACAGGACTTGCACACCCTCTATGGTGAAGTGACCATCACCGGGTATGTGCAGGCGTCCCAATTGGGTGCCGGGCATCAGGTGGAAAAGGGTGTGCAGGTCGGTTGCGGGGATGGCGTTGCGGGAGAGGAATTGACGGAATTGTTCAACCGGCAGGGGCAGGGGGCTCATGATTTGGCTGCGTGATGGGAAATGGACGACGACCAGGCGACCATGGGCTTGCATCACCTCGCGCTTTAATTTTAATAATACGTGTCTTGTGATGCGCCAACCCAACGAGTTCCAAAAATACACATCGTCATATATCGAATCGGTATCGACCATGTCCCGTAGCAAGGCGGGGTCGGGTTTGGGCGGGTCGGCATACCTCTCTTGTGTGGAATCTTCCGGGTTGACCCGGGTCGAGTAGTCGGAAGCGACATTTTTTTTCATGTAGTCCGGGCGGAAATAATATTTAATCGAAGCTTCCAGCTTGCTGTAGCGCAGATTGATGAATTGATAGGCAACGGAATGGTTCCAAAGCCATTTGTTAAAACTTTTACGGGCGACGTAGAGTTTTGTCGAGAGCGTCATCTCCGGGTATTCGTCCCAAACGGGATTGACGCGCTGGGTGTTCCACCGTTCCAAATTATCGGAAACGTCATTGCCCCAGTTGAAGGCGACGACGACCAGATTCGGTTGGAAGCGAACCGCTTGCTGATGGAAAAGTTGCAGTTGGTCCCAGGTTCCCGAACCGCCCACACCATCGTTCAGGACTTCCACCCGCTTGCCCAATGTTTGGGTTAACTGTTGTTCCCACAGGTCTTCAAAACGCTGCTCCCGGGGCAGATATTCCAAAACGGTCTGGGAATCACCCAGTACGACGACACGCAACGTGTCGGGGGTCGGGCGGTCAAGGGTATACTCTTGATCAAACATGCCAGCCGCGTTGGTACTGCTGATGGTCTTGTAGGCACCGGTGTAGGAAATGACTTCACCAACCATGTTGGGGCAATTGACCGCAAAAATGATTGGGTCATAGCAACGAAAATTGGCGACACCTTTTTGCACGCCTGCCGAGCGCAAAATGACTTCGAGAAGCGTGAAGACCACCAGCAAGGAACCCAACAGCAGCACCACATTGCCAACCAGGGCAAGGAATTGGGATGTTTTTTTTGGGTTCATGGGTTCCAGGGACAGGCCGATCTGCGATACGGAACCCATTCCCACCTGCGGTGCATAATCCTTGGGCAATGCCCCCAAGGCTTTGTAATGTTGTTTCAGATTGGCCAAGGATCAGGATTTCACCAACGATAACATGTTGATGGATACCGTAGCGATGGCACTGGTGAGGGTGGTGAGACCCACCAATTTGCTCAAGGAGAAGCGTGATCCATGCGGGCATTGGCGGCAATACTCGTTGCGCCATTTCATTTGGCAGCCAACACGGAAAACCGGGTACCCGTCCGGGCAATGACGAATGGTTTGTTGGCTTTTCATGATTGTCTCCTGATGGTCAAATTGTGTGCTGGCACCAACCCTTTTGGGGCCTTAGCAACATATTTATCAATATTCATGCCAGCTTTTCAGGATAGGATGCCATGCGACATGCTATTTATAACTAATTGTTGTTTATGAACAATATCTCAATACATGCTTTCGCTTGCATCATTCAAAGTGCGAAAAAGTTGCCTGGTCATGGTGCGGATCAACATTTTTGCCTATGTTTTGCCTGTATGGTGCGATTCCCCTCTCCGGCATAGGGGGACCGGAACGCCACCATGACGGGTGCTATTTGTTCTCCTGAACCGGATTACCGGGCTGAACCTTGGGGGTAGTGGCTGTCAACGTGGGAACGGGCACAATGAGATTGGTCGATCCCCCCTGTCCGCCGACGATTTGCGGCGGGTTCCCATTCCAGTTCGTCAGTGCCTTGGCCTCCAGGAAGCGAATGTAGGTCTCGGCAGAGCCAAACGGTTCAATTTCAGCCTTGAGTCGTGCCGCTTGACCTTGCCCTTCCAGGACCAGTTTTTGCTTTCCGGCCTCCGCTTCAAGGATCATGGATTGAGATCGTCCCCTTGCCGCTTCAATGGCGGAGTCGGCATCACCCTTGGCCTTGATGACCACTTGTTCCGCCTCGAACTGGCGAACACGTTTGGTATTTTCCGCCGCAACGGCATCATTTTTCGCTTTTACCGCCACTTCATTGGACTTCATGAAGGCTTCCGAAGGGGTGATCGCGGCAATTTGCAGGCTGTGGGTTTCGATGCCGAAAAGCTCCTTAACGGATGTTGAGACACTGCGCTCGATATCGGCCTGGATTTTTTCGCGTTTTTCGTTGACGGAGACCATGTTCTGTATGGCGAAAATGCGAGCGGTCCGGTCCTTGACAATGGGCACGACACTGGAGACGACATCAACATTTCCCGCCGCCCCAACTTCGTACAACAAATGATTCACTTTTTCCGGGGGGATTGTAAAATTGAAGTTGACATCCAGGGCGACTTTTTGATTGTCAATGGTCATGATGTGGAACGGCTCGACATGCAGTGTCGTCAGGCTGACCTGGACGAAATCGACTTTATCGATGAACGGCAGTTTGAAGTGTAGACCGGGTTTGAGTGGCGTGTCGTATTGCACGTTTCCGAAACGTCGAACATTGGCCCGATCCGCGGGTCCAACGATAAAATAGGAACTGTTCACGAAGAAGCCCGCCACGATCAGGGCCATGATCAGTTTCACTTTGCCACTGCCTGGACCTCCGGTCATTCCACCAATCACATTGAACGCCTTTTGCGATGACATGTTCAACTCCTTAACGCATTGATTCGTGCCGTGGGTTACCGGCTTTGCGGGGCGTTCCCTTACGATACCCCGGGAATAACGGGCAGTTGCTCGGAATGTTGCGCCAAAACCTCCAAGAGCTTTTTCTTATGCAGTGGTTTTGTCAGATAAAAGTCACATCCGGCTTCCAGACTCCGTTGTGTTTCCTGCTCCAAGGCATGCGCCGACAGAGCGATGATTTTCATGGGTGTGCGGCCCGTATCCCGCTCCCACTGGCGTATGTGACGGGTTGCGGAATAACCGTCCATCCTAGGCATTTGCACATCCATGAACACCACGTCAAACACACCTTCTTTTACCCGTGCAATCGCTTCCTGTCCATCATTGACGATGGTTACCTGGTGTGGCGTCTGCATGAGATAGGCTTCGAACAGAATTTGATTTTCCTCAACGTCTTCCGCAAGAAGGATGCGCAAACCTTTGGTATTGGTTGTGCCGGAAACTTCCTGAGGCGGGGGGGGGAGTGCTGCCGCGTTCGCAAGCCGTACCGGCAACGTGAAGGAAAATCGGCTCCCTTGACCCGGTTGACTTTCCACCCCAATGCGCCCCCCCATCATTTCCACCAGGCGCCGGGAGATGGTCAGTCCCAGGCCGGACCCCCCATAACTACGGGTGATTCCCGCGCTGGCCTGGGTGAATTGTTCAAAAATATTGCCAATATTTTTTTCCTCGATGCCGATACCGGTATCGGCGATGGAAAACAACAGAAAAGGTTCTGGTGCTGCCGACTCCATGGTCAGATGAACGTCCACTCGCCCCTGATGGGTGAATTTGATGGCGTTGCCCATCAGGTTGATGAGGATTTGCCGCAGCCGCCCATCATCGCCCAGAATGGCTTCCGGGATATCGGCAGCGATCCAATCTTCCATGACGAGTCCTTTTTCTTCGGCGGCCATGTGCATCAAATGCGTGGTTTCCTCCACGACCTGACGCGGTGAGAAGGGAACCTCGGACAGGTTCAAACGTCCCGCATCGATGCGGGAAAAATCCAGGACATCATTGATGACCCCCAGCAGGGCCTTGCCTGAGTTATGCATGATCAAGGCGAAATGACGTTGCCTGGGGGTGAGTTCGGTCTCCAGCAACAATTCGGACATGCCCAGAACCACATTCATGGGGGTACGAATCTCATGGCTCATGGCGGCCAGGAATTCGCCTTTGATCCGAGCCGCTTCCTCGGCCTGTTCCTTGGCTCGCAGCAAATCCGCTTCAGCTTGTTTCTGCTCGGTGATATCAGTCGAGACACCACTCAAACCCCATACGTTCCCCGCATGGTCGAAAATCGGACGCTTGGCTTCCAGATAGGTTCTCATCTCGCCGGTACTGATCGGGGCAACCTCCATCTCTGTCCGGCAGGGTTCGCCAGCCTCGATGATGTGGCGGTCAATGCCCTTGAGTCGGTTCAATAAATCTCCCGATGAAAACAATTGGTCATCGTTTTTGCCAAACAGTTCCTCTGCGGTGCAGTGGAATAATTCCAAGGTCAAACGGTTGGCGTAGATATAGCGCAATTGCCGGTCTTTGATATAAATGTACGCGTCCACATCGTCCATGATGTCGGCAAACCATTTGTTTCTCCGCAACTCATCCTGCAACGCCAATTCCGTACGTTTGCGCTCGGTGACATCTATCAATGTAGAGACGATACGGTACAGCTGACCATCAGGATGACGCAGGCAGCGGACATTCAGGATGGTGAAGAGGATCTGTCCATCCTTGCGGATATACCGTTTATCCAGGACATAGCCGTCGCATTCCCCGCGCATCAGTCTGGAAAAGTGTTCCAGATTGGTTTGAATATCATCGGGATGTGTCATTTCCGCCCAGGTCCGTGTGACCAGTTCTTCGCGGCTGTAGCCCAGCATGTGACACAGATGGTCATTCACCACAACCCACTGTTTTGTAAGGGGGTGCGTGATGGCCATGCCGATGAATGGCAGGTCGTAAAAGTAATGCAACTCTTCCGCCTGGGTGTGCAAGGCCTCCTCGGCAGCGCGGCGTGCCGTGATATCGGAATGGGTGCCGATCATGCGCATCGGCTCACCCGCGGCGTTACGGCTGACGACCATGCCCCGGTCAAGGATCCATTTCCAATGGCCATCCTTGCAAAGGATACGATGCTCGTTGGTGTACATGGGCGTTTGACCGGCAAAATGTGCCCGCACTGCGGCGAGTACTTGGTCTTTATCCTCCGGGTGAATCCGGTTTTCCCATTCTTGAAAATGGTTGGAGAGTTCGTGATTCTCAAAGCCAAGCATCTCTTTCCAGCGTTTGGAGAAAAAGACGCTGCCTGAGGCGATATCCCAGTCCCACAACCCATCGCCGGAGCCTTCAATGGCAAATTTCCAGCGGAATCGGCTCTCCTGCAATTCGAGGGTCATTTGCTGTGCCATCAGCAGTGCCCGTCTCCGGCCATGTGCCAGCAGCCATACGAGCCAGGATAAAAACAGGCTGATCATCAGTCCTGAATAGAGAAGCAGTTGCGGCTTATCGGTATCCACCCAATATTCAAATTGCAGGGTGGAATCAATGACGAGGGTCCAGGTATGACCGGCGATCGTGATGGGTTTCCTGTATTGGAACAGGGATGGCAAAACCTTGGCGGATGAGAGGATTTTGTCCGAATCGTACAATAATGCGTCGGGTTGAATGCAGTCGCAATCAAAAATTTCCACGTCAAAGTCGGCCGGATGGTTACCCAGAATACCCAACATCAAGTCATCCATGCGAAAGGGGGAGTAGGCCCAACCCAAAATGTTGGCGCGTCGGTTTTCCAGGGTATGGCTGGGGGCCGTATTGCGATAAATCGGCAAATACAGCAGAACACCCGCCTGTACGTGCTGTTGATCTTCCTGCACCAGCCTGACCTTGCCCGACAGGGAGGCCAGGCCCGAATCCCGTGCCAGTTCCATGGCCGCTCGCCGCACGGGTTCGGAAAACATGTCATAGCCAAAGGCTTTCAGGTTTCGCCCGGAGAATGGTTCGAGATAGACGATGGCGGAATACAGGTCACGTTCCCCCTCTGGGCGAATGCTGTAGTCCGGGAACCCTTCCCGCCGGACGGTGGCCACATGTTGCTCTTTATCCTGCGGTGCCACAATGAGAGAGAACCCGACCCCTTGAATGCCCGGTGCCAGTTCTTCCAATTGCAATGAAGCGACATAGTTCTTGAATTCTCGACGTTCCACCTCATAGGACGCTTGGAACAGGCCACGTACCCCCCGTAACACCTGCTCATAACTTTCCATTCTCTCCTGTATACGTGCGGTGATTTCCTGAGCCTGGTATTGGAAGTCGCCATGCAAATCTTCATAGGCATTTTTCACGGCCAACTGATAAAAGAAATAGGTCGAGGAGAGTCCGCCAAGCAACAGCAACCAGGGTAGCAGGGCGATCAGAACCCCCGGGATACGGTTGTGATGGATGGTTGCCGCGTTTGCTTGTACGTCGAATAGTTCCTGATTGAGTATTTTGTTATGCCGCAATACTTGAAGACGCATTTGCCAATATTGAAATAGCACTGTCCCCAGGAAAATCGCCACCAATCCAGCGATGATCAGCCACCATGTTTTGTTTGATGAGACTGCGGCATCATCTTGCAGCGTAAACCAGCGGGCTTGAATGCGATGGTGTTCTTCGGCGCTGATTTCGGCCAACGCCTTATCCAGCACACGTTGCAACATGGGCCAATCCTTGCGAGCGGCCAGACTCAATCGATAGATGTAACTGGTTTCACCGGCGCTGCGCAGGTTGGTGAGATGCAAACGCTCGATCCAATATCCCGCCGTGGCCCGGTTTAACAATATCCCGTCCACATCTCCCAGGGATACGGCTGTCAAGGCTTCTTTGATACCGGGAAACCAACGGAAGTGAACCTCCGGGTAATCCTTGAATATCATGTCGTTGATGGCCCATCCTTTGATTCCCGCCAAGATTTTTCCTGCGAGTTGTTTCAGTTCATAACGTCCCTGCACATCCCGACGCATGAGGAGCAGATCCGGGAATAGGGCAAAAGGCTTGGTAAAGAGAAGGAACTTATCCCGTTCCGGAGTCCGGGTGGCCACGGTCACCAGATCGGCTTCGCCATTTTTTATTTTGTTCAGGGATTCGTCCCAGGACGGAGACGACACAGTTTCCACGCGCACTCCGAGAATGTGGGCAACCCGGTGCAAGGTGTCCGTAGCGATTCCTTCAATGTGTCCATTGCTATCGCTGAATTCAAACGGGGCGTAATCCGGGTCCGGGGCATGGCGCAGCACGGGATGTTTCGCAAGCCAGTTGCGTTCTTCCACGGTCAAGTGGAGTTCTGCATGGGCGGGAAAAATTCCCATGAGGAAATACAATACCATGAAGGCAATTGCTTTTCTTTTGTTGTATTGTTTTGGCATGGTAACGTCCTAATATTTTTTAGGAAACGTTTATTAACATTTTATGACGGCACATTTAAATAATTTATATTGTTAAAAACACCCGCAACGCTTCCGAAAAACCGCGATTGGTTGTCCAGATCGGGTCCCCTGAATCCTGTATTATGGATTATTTGCTTGATATGCATATTTTGCAAGAAAAAAAAATACCAAAAAGTTAATTTTTGGCAGTTTATTATAAATATTTATTATATTTAAGAAATTTTAAACTTCTGACAGATTTTCATGGCAAATGGTGTCGGGATCACCTGGCATGCCCCTTCTACCATGTTGTTATGTAACAAATGCTTTATGCCATTGCGCATGAGGGCTGGGTATTGATTTTTTTTGCCAATATTGCAAGCTTACGGGAGGGGGGGCTGCATCTTCGTCACATCCGCGCTTGTTGGTCGATTGAAAAATTATTGAAAGATAAAAGGGGTCCGGGGCAATCCCTCAGATCCCTTTCTTCTTTCAATATTCATAGATATCAAATCATTACAAGATAACCGTTCCGGTTAACGAATGTGATAACGTAGAACTATTCACCATGAAATATCCATGCTTAAACCGCAGCTATTTTGGGATTGCCAGCACCGGTCCGGAACTGTAGGAACACCACCGGCTTGAAAATGCGAGTGG
>JADGCN010000115.1 GCA_015228975.1 Magnetococcales bacterium | reverse complement strand
TGATGTTTGACTTGGACTACACCCATGGCTTCAACACCTCCTCCGCCTACTCTAAATTTATCAGGGGGTCAGTGTCTCACTTTTCATTGGCACAGAGGGTTTGAGTCCGCATCGGCTCGAACTCGGCACCCACCAGTGGATTAATCTTTGTTGGGCTTTTTGCCGATAAACCCCCGTATGCGTGCTGACAGGTTCGGTTTATTAAGGTACGTTATTTTACAAAGTCCTTAGAATTGTTACAAATAAAAGCATTGCCAATTGGCATGAAGAAAAGATAATATAACCTGTCGTTTTCAAATTCGCATCAAAACTTGGTTGCCAATCAGGGTAGTCATTGTTGCTATCGTAAAGATTCTGATTTTATCCTTGTCGGTGCCGCGTCGTGAGGAAGAAAGCATCATGTCCCGATGCTTGCCTGGATGTCGGTGTCGCATGTTTGGCCGGTGAGGCTGGCTATGTGACCAGGAGGTTAGGATGAGACGGAGGCAATCAAGGTTCGCGTCGTTTTCGTCAGGGGTGCTGCTGTCCGCCCTGCTCTCCTTTATTCCCGTCTGGGCTTCTCCGGGTATTCTCCTGGCGGCAGAACCGGTTGCGGACTTTCGCCCGGCCCTGGAGGCGGCCAAAAACGGCTCCGGCGAGGCGGAAAACCGGATGGGGACCATGTTTGCCACGGGAGTGGGTGCCCCATACGATCCCAAAACAGCGGCGGACTGGTACGAGCGGGCAGCGAAACGCGGTCATGCCGTGGCCAGTGTCAACTTGGGCATGATGTACCTGACAGGCGAGGGTGTGGGCTCCGACTTGAAGCTGGCGCGGCAATGGATCCAAAAATCGGCTGATCTGGGATATGCCCAGGCGAGTCACCTCATGGGGATGCTTTATGAGGGGGGCTTGGGGGTGCAGGCGGATGCCAAGGAGGCCGAACGGTGGTATAAAAAAGGGGGGGAACAGGGGAGCATGCAGGCCCGTGCCGATTGGAGCCGATTGTCCAAGGGATCGTGGCCGGAGGCTATCCACTCGGTAGCGGTACCATCGCCTTTGCCCCCTGCGGTCACCAGCAAACGGACCGAAGAGGCCGTGAAACCTCCCCCTGCCGTTGTCAAATCATCCCCGACCCCCGCGCCATCCGTTGCCAATGTTCCCTGGAAGGTTGAAACCGCGACTCCCGGTAACCGGCGCGTGTCGGCACTGTTTGAAAAAACGAAACGCGATGCGGAGGGGGGCGACAGAGAGGCGCAGAATCATTTGGGGACCATGTATCTGTCAGGTTTTGGGGCACCCACGAACGCCAAGGAGGCCCTGCGATGGTTCCAGGCGGCTGCGGCCTCTGGCCACCCTCGGGCGCAAATTAATTTGGCTTCCATGCTGTTGACCGGCGTGGCTACGAAAGAAGATCCCGCAGGCGCGGCCAAATGGCTGGAAAAGGCGGCGGAGCAGGACCATGCCGAGGCGCAATTCTTATTGGCCAACCTGTTTGAAAAAGGCAAGGGCGTTGCCAAAGATCGCGTCAAGGCGTTGCAATGGTACTCTTTGGCAGCGGGGCAGGGACAGGGTAGTGCCGGTAAAGCCAGGAAGCAGTTGATGTCCACCATGCTGGCGGCCGATATCAACAAGGCCGGTGCTGGAGTCTCAACGTTCCGGGCCAAACGCGGTGGCACCAAGGACGCGCCCTCTTCCGAGATCCAGTTGGCCAGCTTGAATTTGGGCTCGGGTGTACGACTGGATACCCCGGCTGTTTCGACCGCCGCCGGTGCTGATGCCGGTTCTCCCGGACCACAAACGGGTCAACGAACCAAACGTGGCGTTGCCAAAGGTGCCCCGGAGCAGGTTGCCAGTGCTGCGGCTGCGCCATCCGGTCCCACCATGCAAACGGAACTGCCGCCGATTCTGGAGCAGTGGCAAAAACGGGTTCTCGCCAAGCCAGGCGATCCCGCCAAGCCTGTTGAGGCTGAAAATACCGCGAAAACAGCACCCTTTGTCCCGTTATTGACGGTTCCACCAATCAAGGGTGTTTCCACCCAGGCCCGGGAAGAGGCTAAGGAAAACCTTAAAAAGGCTATTGCCGCCGAAGGGGACAAATCCCCGGACCTGATGTTGCAGCACCTGACCAAAGCCTATTCCCTCGATCCCCAAAATGCCGAGGTTGCCAAACGCTTGGGTACCCTGAACATGGCGTCCGGCAATGTGGGGGATGCCTTGACCTATTTCAGGGTGGCCGCCCAGGGGGCGGCCGTGCAGGGGGAGGTGGCCGAGGCCGGATTCGCCAATGATCGTATCAGCGAATTGCTCGCTGTTCCCCCCCCGTGGGTGGAAGAAAAATTGAATGCCGCTGGTGAGGTTCCAGCCGACAAGGCTGCGGCCAATACCCAGTGGACCAACCTTCTGGAGTCGGCGATCAATCGCGGTCAGGAGGGTGATCTGACGTTGGCGCTTGAGCAGGGGCAGCAGGCACTGGCATTGGCCAGGGAAAAACTGGGTGAGGATCATCTGGCGACCATTCTGACCCTTCGAGAAGTCGGTAATCTGCATCTGCAGAGCGGCAAGCTGGATACGGCGGAATCCCTGTTGCAGCAGTCGGCGGATCTGGGCTTGAAAAAATTGGGTGATACGCATCCCGAAACATTGGCGGCCAAAACCTTGCTGGCGGAGATCAAGGAGAGCCGGATGCTATTGGATGGTGCCATTGCCGCGTATCGGGATATATCTGCCAGTTATAATAAAGGTTTCGGCCCCGAGTATCCCCGCAAACAGCAAACCGACATCGCTTTGGCCCGCGTCCTGAAAAACCAGGGCAACATCACGGAAAGTGAGAAGATTCTACGGGCCGCTTGTCCGGTCATGTCCAAGGTCTTCGGTTATTACCACCCCGAAACGGCCAATTGCCTGCAACAATATGCCGATGTGCAACGTGCCGGGGGGAATTTCGAGAATGCCCTCAAGGAACTGAATAGTGCCCTGGGGGTGTTGACAGGGGTGCTTCCCAAACAGGATCCGCGCATTGTGGGGGGACGGATCAGCTTGGCTGGTGTCAATCGGGATTTGGGGCATTTCCCCGAAGCGAAACGCATCCTTCTCGGCATCCTGGAGGATGTCAAAGCCAATCCCCGTGCCCTGGGTTTCTTGAGTTCGGACGCCCGTACCGTCTTGGCCCGGGTTCATCTTGATCTGGGAGAGCTGGATCAGGCGCAAGTTCTGACCAGTGCTTTGTATGAGGAGCATAAAGCCAAGTCGGGTGTGGAACATCCCGATGCCTTGGCCGCCTTGGCGGATCTGGCAGGAATCAAGGAAAAAAAGGGATTGTTTGACGAATCTGAGAAAGCCCTGGGCGAGGCACTCACCGGTTATAAGAAAATTTTTGGCGAGAATCATCCAGCAACCATTACCGTCTTGAATAATCTGGGCCAGATGTTGGAGGCGGCAGGACTTTATGATGAGGCCGAACCCATTTTGCGCCAGGCTGTTGCTACATCAGAGGTGGTTTTTGGCAAGAATCATCCAACAACGCTGACAACTCTGAACAATTTGGCTTTGCTTCACGAAAGTCAGGGCAATTTTGACAAGGCGGAACCCTTGTATGTACAGGCGCTGGAAGCCTACATGCAACTGGTTGGCGCACGTCATTCCAATACGGTCGCTATCGTGAACAATCTGGCTTATCTTTACCTGTTAAAGCAGGAATACGCCAAGTCCCTCCCATTGTTCGAAAAGATTGTGTCGGTCTGGCGCGATACCCTTGGGGAATTGCACCAGCGTACCCTCAAGGCTATGAACAACCTGGCGCGCACGCATCACAAACTGGGGCAGTTCAATCAAGCGGAAACATTGTTCCACAAGGCCTTGGCGCAACGCACCAAAGCCATGGGGCCACGCCACATGGACACGTTGCGGACCATGCACGACCTGGCCAGTCTGTACCAGGATATGGGGCGCAAGAAGGAGGCGGAGGAACTGCTGAAAAAGACACTTTCCCTGGATGATCAAGTTTTGGGAAAATTGCACCCCTACACCTTGGAGACCATCAACACCCTGGCGCGGGTCATGGAGGCCAAGCCTGATCAGGAAGGGGCGTTTCAGGTGCGTCAGGAAGGTTTTACCCGCAGAACCGAATTTTTAAATCGCATGCTGTGGTCGGCGGGAGACAATGCCCGCGAGGGATACCTGCGCCTGCATCGACCCGAATTGGACCTGTACCTGGCACTGTTAACCCGCCTGGATGCGGCAACGGCGGGACAGGAAGTGTTGAACATCGCCTTGAAACGCAAAGGTGTCTTGCTCAAGATTACATCGGAAATTCAGCAGATCACCCGCATGACTCAGGATCCGCAACTGGAATCCGTCAGCAACGATTTGTCCGTAGCCCGAAAAGAGTTGGCTGCATTGACCCTCTCGGGTCCAACCCCGGAAACCGTGGATACCCATTTTCAGTATATTCGTGATTTGGAAAACAAGGTCAACGCGCTACAGATGAAACTGGGAGAGGCCAGCAAACGTTTTCGCCGTTCCATCAGTGATATCGGCGTCAGCCAGTTGATCGAGAACCTGCCTGTCGAATCGGCATTGGTGGATTTCCTGGTCTTCAAGGACGGCGACAAAGACAAGGTGATTGCGGGTGTATTGATCAAAGGGAAGGATCGGGCGCAGTTCAAGGTGGCACTTTATCCTGACATGGAGGCCATCCATAAGGCGGTCGTCAGATATCGCACTGTCATCCAGGATGAAGAGGCCAAGAGCGGGGATGTCGTCAAGGCGGGACAACAGGTGTATCAATTGGTCTGGCGACCTGTTGCCGATTTGATCGGCGCACGTGAGCATGTGTATTTGGTACCGGATGGCATCCTGAATATCTTGCCATTTACAGCCATGGTTGACGACAAAGAACGGTACTTGACCCAGAGTACCGATCTGCACATCCTGGGTTCCAGTCGCGACCTCGTTCCCACGGATGTGCCTGCTGCAACAGGGCAATTCTTGATCCTGGCCGGTCCTGATTACAATTTTGACCAGATCGTTGCTTCCAATACCGTAACATCGGAGAGCCAACGAACCCGATCCGCTTCCTTGAAGGCGGGTTTGCGGGCTTTTTCATCCGGCATGCGGGGCTTGCGTTTTGATCCGTTGCCCGGGGCGGAAAAAGAAGGGGGATTGGTTGCTGATATATCCAAAACGGGCAAAAAAACGAGTACGGTATTCATCAAAAATGAGGCTCAGGAAAAAATATTGAGCGAACTGCAGCAACCGCCGGAAATATTGCATGTTGCCACCCATGGTTTCTTTCTCAAACCGGACGACAGTTTGCGCAAACGTTTGCTGAAACTGCAACGTGGTGCCGACCTGCAAATCGTTCCCCCCGGGGATAATCCCATGCTGCGGTCGGGGCTGGCCTTTGCCGGCATCAACAGTAATGCCAAATTCCTGGGCGAAATGGATACCGATAACGATGGCGTGCTGACAGCTTTGGAGGTGATGGGGCGCAATTTCACCGGGACGCGCTTGGTGGTTCTTTCCGCTTGTGAGACCGGCCTGGGGGAAATCCATGAAGGGGAGGGTGTTTACGGATTGCGCCGGGCTTTCCAGGAGGCTGGTGCCCATTCGGTCATCTCGTCGCTTTGGGAAGTGAGTGACGCGGGTACCCAGGAGTTGATGTCCAACATGTATCAACGCATCAACCAGGGGATGAATCCCCATAAAGCCCTGCGGGAAACCCAGTTGCAGATGATCGAATCCAAGGATTGGAAACCCCCTTACATTTGGTCAGCCTTTATGATGGTGGGGCTGTAAGGGGGTTATGCCAAGGGTGGCGTGTTGGTGGGTCCGCCCTGGTTTCCCCTTCAGAATGTCATGGCACTTGCCGCATCGTTTGCTGTTGGCGGCAGGTGTGGCAGGCGATGCCACAGGCAACGGCAACATTCAGGGAACCCGTTTTCCCTTGCATGGGTATTGCGACCAGAAGGTCACAGTTTTCTTTGGTCAGGCGACGCAATCCCTTACCTTCATTGCCCAGAACGAGGGCGATGGTTCCGCGAAACGATTGCCCATCCAGGGGGCGTTCCGCTTCCGCATCCAGGCCAATGAGTTGCACCCCTTTCTCCTGTAATGTCTTCATGGCCCGGGCCAGATTGGTCACACGGATGACATCGACCCGTTCAGCAGCCCCTGCCGAGGCCTTGACGGCTGCCCCGGACAAGGGAGCGGCGCGGTCTTTGGGCAGGACGACACCCAGGGCACCGAAGGCTTCGGCGGTACGCAGGATGGCTCCCAGGTTGCGGGGATCTTCGACACCATCAAGTACGATCAACAGGTCCTGTGCGTTGGGTTCGATGCGCGCCAGCAGTTGCTCGAACGATGGTTGTACCCGGAATCCGACCCGCAATGCCAATCCTTGATGGGTGGCGGTTCCAGTCAACCGGTCCAATGCCTGTCGATCTACCAATCGGGGGCGGATTCCGCGTTCTTTGGCCAGAGAGAGGGCTTGCTGAAATTTATCTCCCCGTCCCCCTTTCAAGGCTACCATGGATTCAATGGGGCGCTCCCTGGCAGACAGTACGGCCAACACTGGATTGATGCCAAAGACAAATTCTTGTTCACGATTTTCCATGGTGTTTCCACTTGGGTGATCTGGAGGAGCCGTCCCTTTGGCCCGAAATGATGGAGACTGGCTCGCAGTTGATCATCATGGAGCGGAAGAGTCCAGGAAAAAGGTTTCCCGAACGGTACGCACTTCGGTGTGCTTTGCCTATGCCAACGGCGTCAACGCCCTGTACACCCTGGAGGCCACGTTTGGCAACGGAAACTCGGATCATGGCAAGGAGGCTATCCCGTATACTGATGAAATGCTAAACTTACCATGTGTGTTGGGGTGGAGGGCATAACAGACGGGGCGGTTTTATGTTTGGAGTGTCCCGATCATTTTCTTTGATTATGAGCCGCCCGGTCAGTCACGAGGGTAAAGGTAATGACCCAAAGCAATGAAAAATGTTCAAACGATGAGTTTGACGCGCCATGGAAGGATATCCTCGAGGCTTATTTCCCGGAATTTTTGGCATTTTTCCTGCCAATTGCTTATGAAGGGATTGATTGGGAACGGGGATTTGAATTTCTCGACAAAGAGTTGTCCCGCATCACCCGTGACTCTCAGGTTGGTGACCGGCGTATGGACAAGCTGGTCAAAGTGTGGCGGCGGGATGGTGTGGAGCTATGGGTGCTGGTTCATATTGAAATTCAGGGAGATCGCAAGGCGAACTTTGCCGAAGGAATGTATGTCTATCAATACCGGGCGTACGATCTGTACCAAGTACCGGTAGTCGGCTTGGCTATTTTGGCGGACGAGGATGCCGGTTGGCAGCCAACGGAGTTTTGTTACGACCTTTGGGGTACGAAACAGAGTTACACATTTACCGCTGTTAAACTACTGAGTTATCAAAAGACCGAGTTGGAACATTCCAATAATCCGTTCGCAATTGTCACCTTGGCACACCTACATGCCAAGAGGACAAAACACCAAACTGAAGATCGCTATCAAGAAAAGCGGCGTTTGATTCGGGGTTTGTATCAAAGTGGTTTTAATCGCCAACAAGTTATCGATCTTTTTCGTTTTATCGATTGGGTGCTTCACCTTCCAGAAGAGGCGGACAGGCGGTTGTGGAGAGAAATTGCTGACTTTGAGGAGAGCCAAAAAATGCCATATATTTCCAGCGTCGAACGCATTGGGATGCAGATCGGCGAGCAGATCGGGGAGCAGAGAGGTGAGCAGAGAGGTGAGCAGAGAGGTGAGCAGAGAGGCGAAGCCAGAATGCTGACCCGCATGTTGCAACATCGTTTTGGTGTTGTACCGGACTGGGCCAGTGAAAAAATTGCCAAGGCGGAGACATCCTCATTGGAGAAGTGGGGCATCCGGTTTGTGGATGCCCGGTCTCTGGATGATATTTTTTTGGAGAAGACGTGAAGGCGGTGACTTTTTTCCGGTGTTTTATGGGAACGGTTTGTTGTTTTGGCAAAGGTTGATTGCGCAGGCGAATAATAAAATAAACGCGCACTAGTAGGGTATTGACGAATGCGTCCCTGTCCAGGGGTGGGGGATGTCCCTGTATTTCAATGGACAACGATGCTAGATTACGCGCCGTTGTTAAGACCTTCCATCCTACGCTGGAGACATTGAACATGGTCGTTTTATCCCAACGCATTCAGAAGGTGAAACCCTCGGCGACACTGCAAATTACCGCGAAAGCCAAGGAACTGCGCGCACAAGGAAAGAATGTTATTGGCCTGGGGGCTGGCGAGCCCGATTTCGATACCCCGGAACATATCAAACAGGCCGCTGTTTCGGCATTGCGTGACGGATTCACCAAATATACCCCTGCAGATGGTATCCCTGATCTGAAGAAGGCTATCATTGGCAAGTTGCAACGGGATAACGGGCTATCCTACAACCCTGACGAAATTTTGGTGACATCGGGGGGCAAGCAGGCGTTTTTCAATATGGCGCTGGCCATGCTCAATGAGGGCGATGAGGTGATCATCCCCGCCCCGTACTGGGTTTCCTATCCCGACATGACCCTGGTGGCCGATGGTCAACCGGTGATCGTAGATACCGAAGAGGGGGCCGGGTTTAAGATGCGACCGGAACAACTGGCCGCCGCCATAACAGCCAAAACGCGCTTTGTGGTCATTAACTCACCATCCAACCCGACCGGTGCCGCTTACTCAGCCGCTGAGATGGCCCAACTTGCCGATGTGTTACGTCAGCATCCCCACGTTTGGGTAGCCAGTGACGATATTTACGAACATATCGTCTACGATGGGTTTCGCCATACCAGTATCATTCAGGTGGCGCCGTTTTTGAAGGACCGGACCATCCTGCTCAATGGCGTTTCCAAATCCTATTCCATGACCGGTTGGCGTATTGGGTATGCCGTCGGTCCCAAAGAGGCCATCAAGGCCATGGGCAAGGTTCAGGAACAAAGTACCTCCTGTGCCACGTCCATTGCGCAAAAAGCGGCAGTGGCCGCCCTCTCTGGCGATCAAAGCTGTATGCTTCCCATGATCAAAGCCTTCGGGGAACGCCGTGACTTTGTCGTGCGGGCCTTGAATGCCATTCCAGGTATCCATTGCAACAACCCGGAGGGGTCTTTTTATGTCTTTCCCAATGTCGGCGGCTTGATGGGCAAGAAAACCCCCAAAGGACAACGGATCGAAAACAGCATGGATCTGGCCGATCATTTGCTGAACGATTTGGAAGTCGCCCTGGTGCCAGGTTCTGCCTTTGGCAAGGATCCCTTTGTGCGTATTTCGTTCGCCCTGGGGATGAACGATCTGGTCGAGGCCATGAAACGCATCGAACGGGCGGCACGGGAATTGGTCTGAACGGTTGGTCAAGGGGGGATCCACGGTTGTGGACTTAACACCGTGGATCCCGCCATGCTCAGGAAAAAACCTCCGGGTAATCCCGGCTGGCTTGTTTCAGGTCGGCCATCCGTCCAATATCCATCCAATAATCGAGGAACGGGAAAGCCGCTGTGGCATGGCCATGTTCGATAACTTTGTGAAACAGATCGGGCATGTCAAAATAGGTGTTGGACGGAATGTAATCCACTACTTTTGGATCCAGCAGATAGATGCCAGCGTTGATGAAATATTCCTGCACAGGTTTTTCTTCGATGCTTACCAGGTTGTGCTGGTGGGTATGCACCACCCCGTATGGGATGGCTTGTTCCACCTTGCGGACACACAAGGTGGCCAGGGATCCGTGCTCCTCGTGAAATTCGAGGATGTTTTTAAAGTTGATCTGGGTCAACAGATCCCCATTCATGACAAAAAACGGCTCTTCCGGGACTTCCGGTAGCAATGCCAGGGGCCCAGCAGTGCCACGGCGATCCTCTTCCTCCAGGTAATGAATCTCTACGCCCCAGTTGGCACCATCCTGGAAATAATCCTGGATGATTTCCTTGCGGTAATTGACCGAGATGTAAAAATGTTTGAAGCCATAGGCGGCAAAGCTTTCCAGGATGAGTTCCAGGATGGGTTTGGTGCCGACTTTGAGCATGGGCTTGGGACACGATTTGGTTAATGGTCCCATGCGGGAACCCAGTCCTCCCGCCATGAGGACAACCCAATTGGGGCGTTGTTCGCGACTGGCCAGTTCCCGCAAGGTTTTCAAGCCGATCAGGCGTCCATCATCGTCAACGATGGGCATGTGATCAATGCTTTTACTGGTCATGAGGGCCAACACACGGTCTTCGGCATCGGTTTCGCGGGCAACGGTGGGAATACGCCCCATGATGCGTTGTACGGGATCTTTCATGTTGATCCCATTGAGCAATCCTCGTCGAATGTCGCCATCGGTGATGACCCCGATCAAGCGATTGACCTCGTCGGTTACCAGGGCGACCCTGAGGGCACCCCGATCAATCACCTTCATGACATCCAGTATGGATGTTTGCGAACCAATGACAACCTTTCGCCAATATTCTACGGCCGTCATAACAGTATCCTCCTGGGCTAGAACGTAACTTGCCGCTGGCCAGTTCCAATGGATTGTGAATAATCTAGAGAGGCAACACTGGATCATTACGCGGGTTACAGGGGGCAACGCAAGAAGGGTGCCGTATTGTTTAATTGTTATATGCTATTGAAAAACATTAGAAAAAAACTATAGATCCATGAAAAGGCATAATCGAGAGGTACGGGGGAGGGGAAGAAATGCAATGGTTACGCGGCAAATATTGCCAGTGCCCGGGGGAGGGGAAAAAATGTCTAGGGATGAGAGGGTATTTTGTGAGCTATAGGTTTGGCTGAAACCACGGACACGGTAACACCATCCGGCACGTTGTCTATGACCACCGCCCCCGCAGCAACCAGGGTAGCGGCACCGATGTGAATCCCCTGAATGATGACGGCACCGCTACTTCCTGGTGGCACATTGACTATGGGGTATTAAACCGAAACCCATCAGGTTCCCGAATCTTTATGACATGCCGAACACGTGTTCAGGCCGATCAACGGATAAAACGGGCAAAATTTAAAAAGGCCGGTCACGAGGGGAATCACACCGATCCAGCCATAGATCGTCTGAGGCCCGACAAAAACCAAGGCGATCAAACCCAGGCCGACGACAATCCGCACGATACGATCCAGACCACCCACATTGGCTTTCATGGTTATTTCTCCAGTTTTATTTTGTAAAAACGAGACACCCAATGGAACATTCTTATGATCCCTAATTCTACTTTGTCACATTTCCAACTCGGCGTTTGTAGCTTCTGGATCCCCGCGAAAGCGGGGATGACGGTTGCCTTTTTTCAACGGATTTTCTGCTCTGTCATCGGAATGTGTCAATGAAAATGAGACATTTTCTGTTCAAAAATTACTGTAGCACCC
>JADGCN010000114.1 GCA_015228975.1 Magnetococcales bacterium | reverse complement strand
GTGCTACAGTAATTTTTGAACAGAAAATGTCTCATTTTCATTGACACATTCCGTTATCAGAAAAGGCCTTTTGTCGGACTTCCGCTCAACCAGCACACATGTTGCCAAGAGGCAATGCAAAAGTGGCAATATTTGGCAACAGCAACAAAAGAAAGCCTCGAAACAGCAACTCAGGAGCCGTGTAACATGATGTAAAAAAGTGTTTATAATGGTGGGCGGTAGAAGAGTTGAACTTCTGACCCCTACCGTGTCAAGGTAGTGCTCTCCCACTGAGCTAACCGCCCACTTCACCGCAACACCCATTGGAAGGCAACCCAAGCAGCGATTCCAAGCGAATGTTCGAGGTGTCATCTTTCACGGCTTTAAACCAAAGAACATCCCGCCGCAGCCCCGTGATTATAGTGTCACGGCTCAGAAAGTCAACGGCAAAATTTCAAGCAAGTGAACAACCATGGAAAAGTCGAAAGGTCACCCGATGTCGTCATCCTTACCTCTGATGCAACGTTGGCTGTTGCGCCTGCACACTGTGATCCATCGAACGGGCTTGTTGCGAACGGGTCCGGGCAAAAGGTTCTTTGAAACATGTTACCTGTTGTACAAGCGTTTCTTGGAAGCCAAGCATGTCACCCAGCTCCGCCGGCATGTTCAAAAGGATCATTGGGTGATTGATGTGGGTGCCAACATTGGTTTTTTTACCGATCTTTTTGCCCAGTGGCTCGCGGGCTCCGGGCGAGTACTCGCCATTGAACCGGAGGAACATAATTGCACGCGACTCAAACAACGTTTGGCCGGGCATCCGCAAAGGGGGCGGATAGACGTTCTCCAACTTGCCGCGGCACAGATCGATGGTCAGGGATATTTGCAGATCAACCCGGACCATCCGGCGGACCATCGCCTGGCCGGCACTGGACTTCCGGTCACTCTGATCCGATTGGACACCTTATTGGCTTCGCACGGCTGGCCACGGGTGAGCCTGATTAAAATTGATGTTCAAGGGGCGGAAGACCAGGTTCTACTGGGAGGACGGGAAACGATAGCACGTTGGCGTCCCGCTTTGTTTGTCGAATTGACCGAGGCCGAACCGGGAAGCCAGAGAACCATGGCACTCCTGAATGAATGGCACTATCGCCCCCACATCCTGACGGGAGGGGATCGTATCGATTCGGTTTCTTGGGAAACACTGAATCGTCTGATTGGACAAAAAGGATATTTGGATTGCTTGTTTCTTCCCGAGCCGCATGCATTAAGGTAGCTTCAATTAGGGTTTGGAATCGCGGCAAAACCCTAATGGACGTGTCCCGAAACGGCGTAAATTGGCACTGTACTGCATCGGTTGGCTATGCTGGTAAAAGTCATGCCAGACCAGATCACTGATGGTACTGACGTGCAGCCCACCCAATACGACCCATCCGTTGGCAAAAACCGTCGCCGCCACCAGCAGAACCGCCAGACGATCCTTGGAACGAGTCGTATCGGGAACCGGTGCCAGATCGCTGAAATATCTGGAAATATACAGAACAAAGACCACAAATACCGGCTGATAGATCCTGGCGATCCACTCCCCGCGCATTTGCCAACCCGGATAGTCGGGCACCAGATTCAAGAACACACAATACACCGCCGTTGTCAGCAGAAGGGCCTCCTCGACCAGGTGTCGTCTGACGGGGGTATGCGGTTTGGCCGCAACGAAAAACCATAAAAAAGCCAAAGGGAGAAAGAAAAAGTTACTGTAGAAAAACAATTTGGCCATCAGAAGTGGCAATTCGGTCAGTTTGGCCAGTCCCATTTCCCAATTGGGATAAAAATGCAGCCAACTTTTGATGATGGTCCCATAAATTTGCGAGTTGTTGCTGTCCAGATTGGCTCCCATGCCCCACTTGAGGAAGGCCAGCAGGGTGATCAGGGGCCAGGAGGTTGCCAACAGGGCGATCCAGGCCTGGGTAACGAAACGACGTTGCCGCAAGAGGATCCACAGTAAGGCGGGAACAAAAAAGGGTGCCAAACCATCGTAGGCGGTAAACAGGAGCCCCATACCCGAACCATACCACCACAAGCGCCGAATCGGTGTCGCGTGTTTTTCGGCAATGCCCCACAAGCATATGGCTCCCAGCAAGGAGGCTGGGACAATGGTGGCATAACTGTACGGCAGGCCGGCCCAGTAGGCGATTCCAGGGTAGGTCGCCAAAAACCAGGCGGACACGATGGCCGCCCTCCTGCCGGCGATCCGCAGGATAAAGGCAACCCAGACAGCCCCGCTCGCCAGCGTCATGAGCAGGTTGGTCACGACGCCGCCGTAAAGAAATCCCCAGAAGTATACCCCTGGCCAGGCCAGAATGGGATAGAGCAGGCGCCTCAGCACAATGCCCGACTGCCACATCGACTCCGGGGCTCCCTGGAGCATCAAAAAGGGCTGGAAATGAACCAGATGGTCACTATTGGCCAGATAACCACACGCAAGCAACCACGGATCGGACAGGGAGACGGCATAAGGTGCCAGGGTCCCGGAGTTGGCCCAGCAGCCCAGGAGCATCAAGAATCCCGCCAGGGCCAGATGCCAACGGAATCGATCCGGACAACCCGTCGACGACACGCCCGTCACACCACGCCGTTTAAACGCATCAATTCGTGACAACGACTGACCGCCCGCCGAAATTCAAACGCAACGGGTCCCTCGGGACACAATTCGTCAAACTCCAAATCACTGTACAAGCGCAAAGGTATGCGCGATTCGTAGAGCATATCCACCAAAATGACGAACCTGGATGCGGAATCGGCAACATTGTGCCGCAAATCGGGTATCCCGGAGATCATGACCGTAGTCGCTGTTTTGGCCAGGTCCATGTAATCGGCGGCCCCCAGATTACGCACACACAATTCGCGGAAATCAAACCAGCAAATCCCCTTTTTCTTCCCACACAACGCCAGATCGTGACGCCCCAACGTCATCCTGGTCGCACTGGGACGGGTTTGCGTCAACTGAAAGAAATCCTCCTCCGGCGATCCCCCCTTGAGGGAAGCCAATGCCCCCCCTTTACGCCGCCAGTCGGCGCCACTCGACAAATCCAAAGGTTCCACATGACTGGTGATCACCTTCAGCAACGGGAGGAAACTGGCGCGATTGTACCCTCCCTTGAACAAATTTTCGGTATCCCAGTTGGACGTTGCGCACAACGTCACTCCGCACTGGAACAAGGCATCCAACAAGCGTCCCAACAGCATGCCATCGGCAATATGATCAATGAAGAATTCGTCAAAACACAACAGCCGCGACTCCACGGCAATGTTACTGGCGATATACAGCATCACATCCACATTGACCTCCGGCTTGGCCTTGTGCAGACGGTGATGCAATTCATCCAGGAATGGGTGAAAATGCACCCGGCGTTTTTCCTGGAATACAACGGAATCAAACACCAGTTGCATCAACATCGACTTGCCGCGCCCCACCGGGCCATGCAGGTACAATCCACGCGGCTCGGGCTCCCCATCCTCATAGCGCCAAACCATCACCCCTTTGTAGGATGTCAGGACACAGGGACGACTCAAGGCTGTGACCAACTGATCAAGGTATGGCAGGGCGGAGGATTGATCCTGATCGGTCGTCAACGTTCCCTGGGCCAATTGTTCCTGGTAGCGGACACTTGGGATTTTCATCATTGTCTGCGACATCACGCAACTTTCCACATAAGTGTTATGAAACCAACCACCCCGGTGGCTGGCCCGGACATGCCATTCCGGTCAACGTTCTTTCATTCCCATGGCACTTCAGCAAAATATTGGTTACACTGAACCCAACAGGTCGGTCAACGTCCCACGACCTCACGGAAACATTACTGTCACGGACTACGGATCGAAAGTGCCATGAAACTGTTGCAACCCATGCGAGGCGCTCGATCCCTCCTTCCGATATCCAATCTTCTGATCGTCCTCGTAACGACCCTGTTCCTCCAGCAACCCGCCCGTGCCAATGAGGTCGTCCGGATGGATGTTGACTACAACAACAACATCTACCGCATCAGCGCCGAAGTTCTGATCGCCCTGCCACCCGACCGGGTCAGGTCAGGACTCACCGATATCGATCACCTGTCGCGCTTGAGTTCGGATATCCTAGACAGCCGACTTGTGGAGCGCAAAAGCCCGGGGAAGAGCATTTTTCGAGTCGATCTGCGTTCCTGTATTCTATTGTTTTGCCTGGAACGCAACCTGACACAAAGCCTCATTATCAAGCCGCATGAGATCGATTTCATCGTCGCTCCGGCCAAGAACAGTTTTCGTTCCGGCTGGGTACGTTGGAAATTGTTCCCGATCAACGGCGGAACACGGGTGATCTACACCTCCGAATTGGAGCCCGACTTTTGGATTCCACCCATGATCGGCCCTTTCCTGCTCCGCGGTAAATTCATGGACGACACCGTCGAGTTCATGGACCACCTGGAGCAACGATACAACCCGGCACCCCACTCCACGGCACCCTACTCCCCAGCGGTACCCCACGCCCATTGAATCATCCCCTTTCTCAGGGAGGCGGCGGTTTGATGATGACAGGGGATTGGCCATCTGTCGCCACCGATCCCATGGCGTTCTTGGCATCGGCCAGGGTTGGATAGGGTCCGGTGCGCACTCGATACATGGGGCCCGTAGCCCCCTCGCTTTGTACCACATGGGCCGCCCGCCCCTTGCTCTGTAGCTGAGCCACCACCTGCGACGCCCGCTCCTGTGTGGAAAAAACACCAAACTGAACCATGTACGACCCGGTATCGGCCCGAGCTTTGGTATCGGCGGGTTTGACGGCCTCCTTGGCTTTTTTCTCAGCCTGGGCCGTTGCATTCCCCGCTGCCGGACGGGCACCCGCCTGTCCCGAACGGGCAGCCGCCCCCCCCTGTCCCGATTGTTTTCCAGCCTGTGCGCCATGGGACGCGGGGGTGGGGGGTGGATCCACCGGCAAAACCACCTTGCGATTGGCCAGGGCATCGTAAAAAGTCAACTCCACATCATGCGGCCTGGTCTTGGGCGTCAAACCTGTGGGCAGGGGTGGGACTTCCTCATCCGCCTGGGCATTCGTCGGCTTGGCCGAGGCAGCGGTGGACGGACCCGGACCATTGGAACCCTTGGCAGCAGGGGGGGAAGGTGCCTGGGGTTCCTGTCCCTTGGTGGGAGGCTTCTTTCCAGGAGGGGCAATCCCTTTGGACGGCAAAACGATGGCATCGGACACCTTCAACGTCAGTTGCCGTGATTTTTCCTCCTGGGCCAGGGCCAGTTCCGCAGCATCCTGATGTTTTTTCTCTTTCAAATTGGTCGGCTCAGGCGACTTCTTATCCTTCTCTTTGGCCGCCGCAACATCCTGAGCTTTTTTATCTTTGGGTGCGGACGGTGGCGGGACGGGCCGCTTCCCAGTCCCCTCCATCACTTCCAAGGGCTTTTTTTCCGCAACAGTTGGCGCCGGGGCAACCAACTGTTGCACGTCATGATTGCCGCTTCCAAACAACAGGTACCCGCCCCCCCCTGCCACCAGTCCGAGTACAATAACCGGTAGCGGCGACCGTTTCTGGTGCCGGCGATGATGCCGAAGATTGGTGGGATAGCGCGGCGTCACATCCGTTCAGGCGCCTTGACGCCCATCAGTTCGAGTCCATTGGCGAGAACCTGACGGACCGCCCGGCACAATGCCAGACGCCCATTACGTATCCCCAGGTCGTCGTCCAATATACGATTGCCATTGTAATAAGTATGAAACATGGCTGCCAGTTCCTGCAAATAAAACGCGATGCGATGCGGCTCCAGGTGTTGGGCCGCCGATTCCACCATTTCCGGATAGGTATCCAAATAGCGGACCAGATCCAACTCATCCGGTGAATACGGGTAGGACGCCGGATCGTCACCCGAATCTTCCATCCCTTTTTCCGCCATCGTACGCCCAATGGAGCATATCCGGGCATGGGCGTATTGCACATAATACACTGGATTGTCGTTGGTTCTGGCAACGGCCAGATCCAAATCAAAATCCAACTGGCTCACCGAGGCACGGGTCAAAAACCAAAAACGTACCGCATCGGACCCGACCTGTTCGACAACATCCCGCAACGTAACGAAGTTACCCGCCCTTTTGGACATTCTAACCGGTTGACCCTGGCGCGTCAGGTTGACCATCTGCACCAACAACACTTTCAAAACATCTTTTGTTCCGGTCATCCCCTCCAAAGCCGCCTGCACCCGTTTGACATAACCGCCATGGTCCGCACCCCAAATATTGACCAGCCTGGCAAACCCCCGCTCATACTTGTTCAGATGATACGCAATGTCAGCGGCGAAGTAGGTGTATTGTCCATCCGGTTTTTGCAACGGTCGATCCACATCATCTCCAAACAAGGTTGCCCGGAACAGGGGTTGCTTGCGCGCCTCCCAATCCCCCTGGGATTTGTCGGCCCCCCCTTTGGGTTTTTCCAACAGACCATCGTGGATCCACCCCCTGGCTCGCAATATTTCCAATGCATGTTTGATGCCGTCTTGTTCATGCAACGAACGTTCGGAAAACCAATGATCAAAGGAGATATCCAACTGTGTCAAATCTTTGCGAATATCTTGCAACACCCAATCCACGGCAAATCGGGTAACGGTGGTCAACACCGTATCACCCTGACCATCCCGGGGGTTGGCGAGCCACGCCTCCAGATCCTTTCTCAAAGTCGGGGGTAGCGCATGCACGATGTCAACGACATATTCCCCCGGATAGAACTCTTCGGGAGGGGGCAGCGAGCGGTTTTCCAGCAATTCGCGACACCGATGCGCCACCGAACGACCCAATACGTCAACCTGACGCCCGGCATCGTTGATATAATATTCGCGATGCACGGCATATCCGGTAGCCTGCAACAACCGGCACAAGACATCCCCGGTCACCGCCCCCCGCCCGTGTCCCACATGCATGGGACCGGTGGGATTGGCGGAAACGAATTCCACCATGACCTTTTCACCCCGCCCCAGGGTCGAACGACCATAGGCGCGGCCGGCAGCGACGATTTCCCCGACCTGTTGTCGCAAGCGCCGATGGGAAACAAAAAAATTGATGAATCCCGGTCCCGCCACTTCCCAGCGATCGATATCCGTCTGGGTTTGGGGCAAGGTTGCCAGCAGACGTGTCGCCAGATCACGGGGTTTCATTTTGGCAAAACGCGCCAGCACCATCGCCGCGTTGGTGGAAAAATCGCCATGGTCCCTCTCTTTGGGTCGATCCATGCGATACCCCGGCAACGCCCCTTCGGGCAGCACCCCTTCGGCCTGCAACCGGCTGACCATGCCATCCACCCACTGCTGCAACAAATCTTTCATGCAAACTCCCTGCACAATAGTGCTATCAATTCCCTGTCCAACCCCCACCCTTACCCGTTACAATCAATCACCTCAACCGTCCATTTTCAAACCGGAGCTAAAAGTCATGATCCCACCCACCCCCCTGACCCGGCAATGGGACAACAGATTGTGGATGAGCGGCCTGTCATTACTGATTCTATGGGGGCTTCTGGGATATCGTCAGCAACTCCAAACAGGACTTGCCGTCACCGCACTTACCGATCAGGCCCCCTGGGGTTTGTACATCGCCAATTTTTTGTTCCTGGTCGGCATCGCCGCTTCCGCCATCATTTTGGTGGCAGCCGTGCCAATATTCCATCGCCAAGACCTCGCGGCAACACTCCTGCCCGCCAAAGCCCTGGCCATCACCGCCGTAACCATGAGCCTGCTGTTCGTCCTGGTCGACCTGGGACACCCGGAGCGCATCCTGCATGCCCTGCCGGTACTCGGAACCTTGAACTTTCCCACGTCCATCATGGCCTGGGACATTCTCGCCCTCATCTTCTACCTTGTGTTAAACATCGGTTGGCTATTGTACCATTATTATGGCCAAAAACAATCGCCAACCACCCGGAACACCACGCTGCACACATTGGGAATCCTTTTGACCATCCTCCTGGGGCTGTCGATTCATACCCTGACCGCCTTCCTGCTCGCCGGTCTCCCCGCCCATCCCCTGTGGCACACCCCCCTCCTCGCCCCGAGATTCATCATCTCCGCGACCGCCGCCGGTACCGCATTGATGACCCTCCTGTTCCGCCTGACCCGTCACAGGCACATTCCCGATTCACTCTTTCCCCTGCTGAACAAAATTCTTACCGCCGCCCTCCTGACCCATCTGTTTTTCCTGGGATCCGAGCTTTTCGTGCTCCTTTACACGACGCCCCGCGACCATCAGGCAGCGCATTCCCTGTATCTCGGTTGGAATCAGGGTAATCCCTGGACCTATTGGATCCTCGCCGCCCTGGGGATGATACTCCTGGCCACCGGATTGCTGCTGCACCCGCAATGGCGCACCAGGACCAGCGCCCAAGGGTGGGCCGCCGCACTGACCCTGATCGGAATATGGATGGAAAAAGGTTTGGGACTCCTCCTGCCAGGATTCATTCCGACACCCCTCGGGGAGCAACAGATTTCCTATCATCCCACCCTGGTGGAAATACAAATCACTCTGGCGATCTGGGCTTTGGGTGCCCTGATCCTGACCGCTCTACTGCGCATGTTTGAAAAAATCGATCCCCCCCTACAACCGTAGCACCGCTCCCCTGACATGCGCATCCACCCCCTTGAGGGGGTGATCCACCGCTGTGCCCCCCAAAGCATTCCAGGCATCCACATAGCCCTTCGCCTCGGGATGCAAATTACCGAGATCCAGCAGCGTCCGCCACGATCCGGGAGCATCGGCCAACAAGGTCACGTCATGGTCACACCCCCGCAATCCAACCGCCAAGCGTAATCCCTCCAACGCCAATTCCGGTTTTGCATCCAAACAAACCGCCAGGGGCTTCGGCGCACCGACGCGCCCATGGGGAAGGGTGACAACCCCATCCGTTTCGTGCACCAAGTGCCCGAGAACCGCAAGCCCTCCGGCCTGAATCGATGAAACGGGTCCGGCAAAGCGGGCATGGTCAAAGGCGCAATAAACCCGCCGTCCCTCGGGAAAACGTGAAAAATCGTTCCCCACCAAACCCACCCCCCGGTGGACAAAGAACAGATGCACCTTGTCCAATTTTGCCAGGGAAGGAGCCAAACGCAACAGATCATCCTCTCCAAGGGTCGATTGCGTCACAACCAGCGTCACGGATTGCATGGCCAACCAACCGGGGGCGATCAATAGATCATTCATCCCGTACCAGCAAATTGGGATTGGCTGGATCCAGGATGACCTCATCCAACGGCTTGCCAGCCAACAGGCGCATCATCCCCGGGACCGGCGAGGTCGCAGGAGCTGCTGGCGGAAGCGTTTTTTTCCCCGAACCCGCCGTGGCACTCGGAGCAAAAACCACCCCCGTCCCCCCCAAACCACAATAGCCGGAAGGATTCTTGGCCAGATATTGCTGATGATAGCCTTCGGCGTAATAAAATGCGGGCCGTTCCACAATCTCCGTGGTGATCGCACCATGCCCGGAAGCACGCAAACTCTCGGCATAACTGGCACGCGATGCCATGGCCGATGCATGCTGCGTGGCATTGGCGGTATAAATGCCGGAGCGATATTGCGTACCGACATCATTACCCTGTCGCATCCCCTGGGTCGGATCGTGAGATTCCCAAAACACCTGCAACAATCGATCATAGGTGATCACGCCCGGGTCAAAGACCACCAAAACCACCTCGTTGTGTCCCGTCTTCCCGGTACAGACCTCCTCGTAGGTCGGGTTCGGGGTCAAACCACCCGCATAGCCCACTGCCGTGACATACACCCCTTTCTGTTGCCAAAAGCGCCGTTCCGCCCCCCAAAAGCATCCCATGCCAAACAATGCGGTTTCCATGTGCGCTGGAAATGGCGGCATCATGCCATGACCCGTCACATGGTGGTTGCCACGCACCACCATCGGCGTCGACCTTCCCGGCAAAGCCTCATGCGGCTCGGGCAAACGGTTCTTCTGGCCAAAAAACATCATCGCCACCCCTTCTAGAGTCAGGTGATAAATTTGCCCTCGGAAATCCGTTCCGCCTCCATGTATTCCAGCTCGCGAAACCCGGAAATAACCACATTGGGATCGGTCGTCATGTCCAAGCCAGCAGTCTTTTTGAAGGGTACCGCATTCAATACCGCCTTGATGGCGTTCAGTCGGGCCAAATGTTTGTTGTCGGAACGCACGATGGTCCACGGGGCGTCCAACGTGTGCGTCCGACGCAACATGGCATATTTCATCTTGGTGAACTCATCCCACTTATCCTGGGCCTGCATGTCCACCTCGCTCAATTTCCAATGGCGCAACGGATCGTTACGCCGCCGGTCGAAACGATATTTTTGTTCCGACTTGGAAACGCTGAAATAGAGTTTTAACAAAATGGTGCCATCGCGGACGATGTCTTTTTCAAAGCCGGTCACCCCAGCCATGAAATTTTCGTACTGCTCGGTGGTACAAAAATTGAACACCGGCTCGACCATGGCCCGATTGTACCAACTGCGGTCGAAAATGACGACTTCGCCCCCCGTGGGAAACTGCTCCACATAGCGTTGGAAAAACCATTGGGTACGCTGCACGTCGGTTGGTTTGCCCAAGGCCACCACCCGATAATGTTTTTCATTCATGTAGCGCGTCATGCGGCGGATGGTTCCCCCCTTGCCCGCCGCATCCCGCCCTTCCAACAGGACGATCATGCGTTTGACTTCATTCTCCAGGTAGTGCTGCATATTGATCAGCTCCGCCTGGTACGGCTTCAATTCCTGTTCCTGACGCCGTCGTAAAACCGCCTTGGTATGCTCCTGTTCCAGCTTGTCATACCGGGAACGCAACTTGGCCCCCTCCGCTTCCAGTCGCTTGTTTTCTTCCAGCAACTGTTTTGTGGATTTGTGATCGCCAGCCGCATTTGCCAATTCTGGTTCTTCCATCGTCAATCCTCGTCATCTGCCATCAATCAATGAATCATACCACTCTGTCACATTCCCCGGCCCGATGCCAGTCCTACAAATCTTTGTTTAGGTGGATAAATAAATTATTCCTTGCGTCCCACGTTTTGGTCCATCCGGTACCGATTATTCATAAACACTTTAAACCAAGGAAAATCTTGACCGTTATGCGCAAGGTTTGACTGTATGATATGAACGATTGTCAATCGGGCTTGCGGCTTCCTGGTCCGGCTTGCGCGAAAGATCCACATATTCCCGTCCTGACTCCTGTTGCATGCGTATCAAATCCTGATAGATGGCATCCAGGTCATAGTTAAAGCGGGCAGCATGTTCCTCGCGAACTTTGCGAATTTCCTCAACGATGGGATCTTCCCACATGGTCATTCCTCCTGAAGTTGTTCGGGGGTGGCAATGGCTGGTGGCTTGTGACCCTGGGCGCGACAGATGCCGTCGATACGGTGCCACATGGTAGCGTTGGCGATGTGCTTGCAATTCCAGGTCAGCAGAAAATCCATGCCCTGCAACGAA
>JADGCN010000113.1 GCA_015228975.1 Magnetococcales bacterium | reverse complement strand
TAATGAAAGTCAAGATTGTTTATACCACGGAATCAGATAACCTTCCAAGTCGTGTCATTGGCCAGCCGTCATGTCCCCATTGTACCGCTCTTTATGGCATGGCGGTCTGTAAGTGCGGTCAAGTTCATTGTATTCAGGGCAGCGGCGAGCAGGCATGTCCCTGGTGTTGCCATGTTGGGCTCTATACTGCCTCAACAAACGGCGAAGGTTTCGATATTGGTAGGGGGCGGGGGTGAGTCACGATATCCATGGCTATGTGCAGAAACTGAGGGATCTGTTTATCATGATGGAGCGGGAGAACTTTCCCGATCCTGTGAATGACCCTGGCATTTCCGGGAATACCGTTGAAGAAAGGCGTCTTCAGTTTGTATTGGCACGGTATTACGACAAACATCGTTCCTCTCAAACTTCTCCTGAAAAGGAAAAAGCGTCGGCTGGGCAAAACGTCCCCAGGGAAGCTGGTGGTGCCCAGGGTAGTGTGAATCCAAATCCCGGCTCCGTTCAGTTCTCGCCCAGAGGCAAAGCGAATCCAGGCGCTCATGGGGATCCCATGTACTTCAAACCTGGTATTTATCCGGAAGTGAAAATGGTTCAATCCTTCCCTCAACCTCCCGCCAAAGCCGTTCAGCTCACAACCACAGGGTCCTGTGCGACACAGGCTACACGCCTTCCCGCTCCGGCCCCCGGCGCGACTGAAGCTGCCAAACCTGCTTCGATTGCATTACCAAGTAAGACGCCTGCGGCAGATTCCAGTCCCCCTCAGCCAGGCGGTGTTTTACCCTTTCCAAATTCCCGAGGAAAACACGAACAAGTGCCTGAACGTGCCATTGTCCCCATGAAACGAACGGTTCATCTCACCAATGCCAAGGTGGGCGAGCCGTATGTGGGTGTTGTGGAGATCGAGGGAGTCAAGAGTCTCCGCATGGAGGAACCTTCCGTACCCTGGCTGACACTGGATGGGAACAGCGGAAAACTCGTTGGCACGCCGCCCGGCAGTGGGGATTTCCAGATCCGCCTGCAAGGGTTACTGAACAGTGAGAGGGTTCAGGTACTCGCCCATTTGGCGGTGATCCCAGACCCCAGATCCCTCTGGGTCAACAAGGACAGCGATCGAAACGATCCCTTCTGGAAACCAAACGAAGCCTTTGAACGGTTGGACGGGGATCTCCTGTGCGTGGCCGCCAGCAAAAGAGGTCGATCCCACGCCAAGGATGGTGGGTTCCGGGATGACGATTTCGGACTCAGTGTGACCGGATCGGGAGGGTGGCACATTGCCGTGGTGGCCGATGGTGCAGGCAGTGCCCGGTTCTCCCGAAGGGGCTCAAGAGTGGCTGTTCAAAGTGTTTTGCAAGAGCTCCCCAATCTCCTGGAAGAACACTTGACCCCAGACTTGAGCCGGCTGATTCAAGCGCGCCAGCAGGGTCATCCCGAAGCAACCACACAGATAAAGAGTCGTCTCTATCAAACATTGGCCACCGCCGGTTTCAATGCAGCCAAAGCCATTGAGGAGGAAGCCAAGACAAAGGAGCAAAGCCCATCGGCCTTTTCTACCACCATAATCATTTGCATCGCGAAACCAACTCCCGAAGGGTGGTTTTTCGCCGGTTTCTCCATAGGCGATGGGGGGGCGGCGGTGTTTGATATCGACGATGCCTCCCTGACCACCCTGACCCTGCCGGACAGTGGTGAATTCGCCGGGCAAACCCGTTTTCTCCACCGTTCGGAGTTTTCTGGCGGATTCGAGGAGGTGGCCAAACGGATCTTTTTCGACGTGAGGAAGCACTTTACCGCCCTCATCCTCATGACGGACGGGATTACCGATCCGAAATTCCCGACCGAGAACGTCTTTGCCAATCCCGAGAAGTGGGTTCAATTCTGGCAACAAGACTTGGCAAAGTCGGTCGCTTTTGTCGCTACCAACACGGAAATGCAGAAACAGTTCCTGGAATGGCTGGATTTCTGGTCACCGGGCAATCACGATGACCGTACGATTGCCGTCCTGGTACCCCAGGGGAGTTTGCCATGACCGTTATCAAACTCACCGCATTGGATGGACAACCGATCGAGTATACCGACCAGATCAGCGCCCAGGGGGGAATGAAGGATGTCTACTTCAGTCCGGATCGTTCCTACGTTGTCGCTTTCTTTCGTGACAAACTGGACTATCAGGGACAGGAACGCCTCAAATCCATCGTCGGCCCCTACCGGCAAGGAATCTTCGAAAGGGAGGGTGGGGATTACTGGAAAGATCTGTTCTGCTGGCCGACCAACATCGTCGAGCGGGATGGTCGGATGGGCGTGGTTGTGCCGACCTACAGGAAGCATTTCTTTTTTGAACATGGTTCGATCAACAATGATTTTCTGGGCATCAAAGGCAAAGAAAAGGAAGGGAAATGGTTCGCCAGCGCCTCCAACCGTAGCAAATTCCTCGCTGTTCAGGAGAAGGGTACTTGGCTGAGCCATCTGCAGATCGCGTTGGCGATCAGTCGTGCCGTGCGGCGATTGCATGCCGCTGGGCTGGCCCATTCCGACCTGAGCTACAAGAACGTTCTGGTGGATCCCTCGGGAGGCCGGGCTTGCGTCATCGATATCGATGGCTTGGTTGTGCCCGGAAAATTTCCCCCGGATGTGGTCGGAACCCCTGATTTCATTGCCCCGGAAGTCATTGCCACCCAGTATATGGACAAAAAGGATCCTGCACGCAAGTTACCCTCCACCCTGACAGATCGACACGCCTTGGCAGTTCTGATCTACATGTACCTGTTCTACCGCCATCCCTTGCGTGGAGGGAAGGTTCACGATGTGGATGCCACAAAGGATGAAGAGCTATCCATGGGAACCGGGGCACTGTTTGTCGAGCATCCCAGCAATTCCGAAAACCGCGTCAAAGTCGACCAACTCGCAAAAGCTCAGTTGCCTTGGGGCAATCCAGCAGAGTTACCCTATACCATCGCCGGTCCCCTGTTGGCTGAACTGTTCCGCAAGGCATTCGTCGGTGGTTTACACGATCCCCAAAACCGCCCATCCCCCTCCGAATGGGAAAATGCCCTGGTGCGGACCATCGACATGATTCAACCCTGCTCAAACCAGTGCGAGATGGGCTGGTTTGTATTCGACAACCAAACAAAGCCGGTCTGCCCGTTCTGCAAAACACCCTACTTGGCCAAATTGCCAGTGTTAAACCTCTACTCCAGTCGCCACAAAGGGAGCTTCCAACCAGACAACCACCGGGTGATGGTCTGGAATGGGCAATCTCTGTTCCCATGGCATATGAACAGGAACATCTTCCCTAATGAACACCTGACCCCCAAACAAAAGAAGCGGGTGGGCTATTTCCAATTTCACCAAGGGGATTGGTTTCTGGTCAATGAAGCAATGCCGCAAATGCACGATGTTCTTGCCCGGAAGGATGTGGCCCTCGATCACAATGTCAAATTGACGGATGGGAGTCAGTTCCTACTGTCCAAGGAAGAAGGCGGACGCCTGGTCCAGGTCCAATTGGTCAATGGCTGACCGATAGAGGGCTGTCCCTTCCGACAAAACCGATACCGTTCCGCGACATTTTCAGCGGCATGCTGTATCACAGACTGTGCGTGGGAGGTGATTCCGAGATACCATGGTTTGAATAGCATGATGCATGCGCCTTTTCAGCGAAAAGATCATGAACAATGAATTATTTCCTCGGTGAAGCCTGGATCACCTTGTTGGCCCGTACCGGTTCCATCGCCCGTCCGCGTCGGCTCCACGTCGGGGGGGACGCGATCTGGGTCGGGGAATACCAAAACGTCCGGCAAAGAAAATGGCAATTGTATGGTTCCGACGAATCGGGGGGATCGGCCTGGCTGCAAGAATTGTTCGCTCAGGGGAGGGACGCCGGGGTGTTTCAGATTGAATGCGCCTTCAACATGGCCCGTTGGAGCGATCAAGAATTGTTGCACACCCTGGGGGTCACGATTACCGAAGAATTCGGTACCTACGAGATCGACTTGCGGGGGGATGAAGCGGCACTCTGGTCCGGCGTCCATAGCTCCCATCGCACCAAGATCAACCGCGGCAAACGGGAAGGTCTACAGGTTTGTTTCAGCTTCGATTGCGATCCGTTCATCAGTCTCATGGATCAAACCTATGCCCGGGGGGGGGATGACAATCCCTTCTCCCGGGACTATCTGCAATTGCTCCTGGCCACGTCGGGTTCGGACATGCTGCTGGTGGGGATTACTTCCCCCCGGGGATTGGAAGCGGGATCAATCATCCCCCTGGATGCCGAACGGGGCTATTTCCTGCATGGGGCCACCCGCCTCGACGCCCCCCCGGGGGCATCCGCCCTGCTCCACTGGCAGACGATGCTGGCGTTGAAAGAACGGGGCATCCCCCTGTACGACCTGGGTGGGGCGCGTCGGGAAACCCAAAATCCCAGGCTCAAGGGTATTTTTCAATTCAAGGAACGCTTTGGCGGTCGCTTTCAGCCCTGCTGGTATTGGCGCAAGGTCATCCATCCGGGACGCAAATGGCTGCACGATGGGACGGTGTGGATCACCAAACACCTGCCTTGACCCCTTGGTCACCCGTGCCCTGCCGACAAACGGTGGTTGTTTCTTCGGATCCGCAAGGGGCATGATCCCATCATGGCCGATTACAGCCGCATCACCATGTCCTGTCCCAGGAGCCAATACGTAAATCCCGTCACCAGGACCGCGTACAGATACACGGGCAGAAGCCGCCATCCCGCCAAATCACCCCCCCCCTTGAGTCCCCCCTTGGTACGATAGCGGACAATCTGTATCGCCAACCAAAATCCGAAAGCCATCAAGAGTGTCTGAATGGAAAAGATCATCCATTCGGGAATGGCGGGTTCCATCATCATCATGTGCCGTTCCATGGAGGACAAGGATCGGGTTCCCACGCCCAAGGGATTGAGCAATGCCTTGAAGAAATCTGGTTTTTCACGGAGGAAATGGTCCAGGTTGTGGGCCAAGTGGTACACGAAAGCCAACGGCAGGTTGACGAATGCCATTTGCGAAAACAGATGCCGGAAGGTTTGCGCCGATGGCGTGATGAGACGCAGGGCGACAATGGCCACGGAATAAACCGCTGCCACGACCGCCAACGTGAGGAGCAGGAGCAGGGTGAAGGTAACATAGGGTGGATCGGATTCCCCCAGCAAGGTTTTGATCGTGGTGATCCATCCACTCCAGGAAGAGAGCATGGTGATACCGTGAAACACGGTAATGGCGAGCAATCCGATCATGAACCAAGCACCATCCCAGTGGGGACGGGCCACGTTGATGGCTTCGCTGGCCATGCTCCGCAAACGCCAAGTCACATTTTTGTAGGGACAGGACAACACGCAGGAACCACACGAGATACAAAAGGTATTTTCGCCAAAGCGCCCGAGGGTGAGATGGGTGGGACAGGGTTCGATATCCCGCGTACCATTATAACATTCCAAGGTTTTGCAATTGACGCAGACATCATCCTGCGAGGGCCTGATTTCAATGGGTGCCAGACGGCTGTAATAACCGATGGTACGTCCCACAGGGCAGAAATATCGGCAAAATGCCTTTCTTTCAAACAGGACCAGACAGATCGTCGCCAGAATGAACATGATGAGGGCCATACCGGCGGTGGCCCAGGGAATGCTGGTGACACCGGCACCCAATTCGAGCCAGGTCAGGCCGACGAACAGCAAGAGGGCGGGATAGACATTGCGCAAGGATGCCGGCACCCGGCGACCCACCGCGTTGGCGTCAGCGGGACGGCGCCAGATTCGCCGGAAAACCACCAACTTGGCCAATGTTTCCCAGGGACAGATGGCACACCAGGCCGAGCCGACGAAAAAGACGGAAATAATCACCAAAGGCCACCACAATCCCCAGACGAGGACGGTCGCAAAATTATGTTCGGCAGCGGATGTCCCCCAGATCCCGGCAACAATCACCAGCAGATAGGCTGCCAAGGTCACCATTTTCAACATGGCAAGGGGTTGCGGGCTGTCGTTCAGGAAACGCACCAGACCCGCCACCACGGGGACACGGGTCAGGGGTAAATGAAAAGGGTGACGCGCACTGGGGGGGTGCCACAATGCCCATAGTACCAGGATGGGCATCAAGATCAGGACGGGCAGGATATATCCGAACGGCAGACCGGGATGGTTATGACCCATGCCATGGTGGCTCACCATGGGCCTTTTGCGCAACTCCTCCGCCATGTTTTTGAAATAACCCTCGGGCAGCCCCGGCAGGATGAACGTCTGAAAGACATATTCCGCCACATTGGCCATTTGCTGTTGCGTCAGCACCGATTTCCACGCCGACATTTCCGTACCATTGATACCCTCGGAAATGGTGAAGAACAGGTGTTCGCGACTGAATTTATGGCGGGAAGCGGGATGGAGGAAATTACGCGGTTTGGGGTCGATGAAATCAGAACGGGGACCTTTGCCATCCCCCTTTTCTCCATGGCATATAAAGCAGTTTTTATTGAAAAATTCCTTGCCAGCACGAGCATCACCCACCAGATTGAACGGAATGGGTTTGGCGATTTCCACCAAATCCCAATGGGCTGTATGGTCGTGCTGTTTGTGGGCGGCGGCCTTGTCAGTCCCCTGTTGACCGACTCGACCCATGGCGTTCGTGGCCGGGGGCGTCGTCGTTTCTTTCTCCGGAGGCAGGAATGCCCCGCGAATGTAATCCACAACCGCTTCGATCTCTTCCTTGCTGAAGCGTTTTTCCCAGGCGGGCATGGCCGTATCCGGGCGACCATACGTTACGGAAAAGATCATCCGTTCCCGGGTCAATTCTTTCCGGGCCTTATCAGTCGTGAAATCTCGTGGGGGTGGATTCAAGCCACTTTGCGCCCATTGCGCCTTGTCTCCGCGATCACCATGACAAACCGAACAATTTTGGGCGAAAATACGCCGCCCGATACTGGCGCTTTTGTCCCCGGACGACATCATGAAGGTATTTTGGATATAACCCACCAGGGCTTTGATCTCTTCCGCGGAAAATCTGCCGGCCCACCCGGGCATGGCCGTCCCCTTCCTCCCCTCGGCAATCGCCTTGGCCATATTTTCCGGGGTCAAGCGTATCAACGCATCCGGACTGGTGAAAACGGTCGGCGGCGGCACCATGCTGGATGCAACCGTGGTTTGGGCATCACCCCGTACCCCGTGGCAGACGGAACACGATTTCGTATACGCCTTGGCAGGGTCAAAGGTCTCGGCGGCGTTCGCCCCGGACCAACCGGACAGAACAATCATTAAAAAAATGGCTTGTCCAATGACAAGAATGGAATTACTTTTACTTTTCGCGTTCATCAGGGCCTGGGCCATGAATACATAAAAAGAGGACATAGTCATCCTGTTTGGTTCGTTCGTGGTCCTGAGGTTCAGGGCAAATCCAAAGCTGCCAATTCGGTATAAAGATAAGAAATATCCTGCGCGTTCAATGTTTCGGAATGGAACAGGCGTGCTTGACCATCGACCAGGGTAAAGGATCCCCACGGGCGATCCGGCACGTAGCGCAACGGCATATGCATTGTCATAACCCCATGATTGAGAAGCAGATATCGTCCCAACGCCGCATAAACCCGATTCAAAACATCACCGTCACTCACGTGCAATATTTTGGCTGCGGGCATGCGTTTCCAGCGACCCAGCCGGAAGACGATGTGACAAATCCCTTGAGAATCACCACAGGCCAATTGCCGCAACCATGGAAACATGCTGTGATTGCGATAATCCTGGGCCGCATCCGGTGGCAGGGCGGCGACAATACCCTCGGCATCGGCGATAACGCGGGCACCCATGGCTTGATGCCAGGATGTCAACTGGGACAAAACCAGGATTTGGTTCCCAAGTGGACGATACCCCCGCAATTCGTAGATCCGCGCCACTTTGGGATTGGGTGTCACCACCGTGACGTGATACCCCTTTTGCCGCAGCAAGGCATGCAACAAACCAAGGCTTTTGGCACGATATTCCGGCAAAACCACCCAACTGTTGTGGTTGCAGAAGGTTTCCAGGTTGCCACGAATCCTGCGCTGGGCGTAAATGGCGCCAAATGCGCCCACAACCCGCTTGCCATCGAGCAACATGAAGCCATGATTGGGACAGTCGGGCATCCACTGCTGGCTGAAGGCGTTTTTCCACACCTCCTGGGACATGTTGCCACCCAGGTGTTCGTGGAAGAACTGGCATACCGCCCCCAGGTCCGCATCCAAGACGGGCCGCACCAGGACGGAATCCCGAAGACTTTCCTGTTGTTCCGGGGCCGATGCTTCATCCATGCGTGTCACCCTGCGGGAAGGTTGCGAGTATGGGTTGGATGACACGCCACACATTGTCCAAGATGATCCGGTAACCGGCGGCGTTGGGGTGTACATTGTCCCACTGATTGTAGCGACTCTCCTCAAACACCCCATCCTGGAAAAACGGGATCAGGGGTACCCCGTGTTGGCTCGCCAAATGGGGATAAATGGCGCTGAACTCCTGGCGAACAACCTCGGGGAAGTCGCTTGGGAGCTGCAAACCACTCAGGACGACGAGCGCATGTTGCCGTCGCAAGGTTCGGATGATGTCCCCGATGTTATCCTGGATGGTGGCCGCGGGAACACCCATGAAGGCATCGTTCAATCCGATGGTCACAATGGCCATGGCAACGGGGTGGTCCAACAGCGCGTCCAGACGCCCCAGGACACCCAGAGTGGTATCCCCCGAGATTCCGGCATTGATGACCCGCATCCCGCTCCCCTGTGCCCGGAGGCGCTGCTGCAACAAAGTGGGGTAACTGTGGGCATCGGCAACGCCAAATCCCTCCGTGAGGCTGTCGCCGAGACACAAAATAACGGATGAAACCATTGTTTTCATAGGGCGCAACCGAAACGGGGATCTGGCGAACACACTTATTGTGGCGCCGCTTTTTTCATCAAAATGCTTCCGTCCGCGGTGTTGAAGATCACCTTGCGGCTTTGGGTACCGCCGATGTCGGAAGCGGCGATGGGAATGCGCGCCTGCGCCAAGTAATCCCGTGCCACCTCGATGTTGCGCTCCCCGACATTCAGCAAGCCGCTGGAGCTTTGAATCACCGCCGCGCCACCAAACACTTTGGCGATCAGGTTACGCTGCGTACAGCCAAAGCCCACCAAATTTTCAATCAATTTTTCGATGGCGATGTTGCCAAATTTGGGGGATGGCAAACCGTCACCGTTCCACAAGGGGAGTTTGTAATGGTTCATCCCCCCGCGCTTTTTGACACGGTCCCACAAGCACACGGCAATACACGAACCAAGCACGGTCGTAATGATATAATCGCCATCCTTGGCGAATAACGCCCCTGGTAGCAGGAATGGCTTGTTGTCTTTATCGGCACCCGCCATGATCAGAAGGCCTTGACCTCTTCATCGTCAAAGAAAAATTCATTGCCGTCCACGGAGAAGGCATCCGCTTCGGTATCGGTTTCCACCTCGGGAATGGAAACAGAAAAAATGGTCCCCTTGCCCTTGGCAACCGAATCAACCGTAATATTACCCTGCATCATCTCCACCGAGGCCTGAACGATGCTCAAGCCCAACCCATGCCCCTTGTGACTCTTGCGCGCCCCGGATTCCAACTGCACGAAACGGTCGAAGATGACGTTGATTTTGTCGGGGTCGATACCGGGTCCGGTATCCCGCACGGTGATGTTCAACCGACCGTCGACGATAGTGGCTTTGACATCAATCTTTCCGTGATCGCTGTTGAACTCCACCGCATTGGAAATCAGATTGCTGAGGATCAGGCTCAATTTTTCCGGATCGGTTTTGAAGAGAAGGGGTTCGGCATCACCCTTCAATTCGGGGATTTTCACCTTCAAGTTCTTGTCCGCAATCAAATGTTTAAACGAGTCGATGGCATCCCTGATCAGTGTCATGACATCGGTACGGGAAACCTGCATCTCCGATTCCCCGGACTCCATTTCCGCCGCCGCGAAAATATTGCGTAGCTGAAAATCAAGGCTGAAGGCTTCGGCATGGATGGAGGTCGCGATGGTTTGAATCAACTCGGGGGGCATGTCACTGGATTTCAACTGCTCCGACAACCCCAGAATCGAGGTCAACGGGTTGTTGATCTCGTTTTTCATGTGGGAGATAAAGTTGCTTTTGATCTGCTCGGAAGATTGGAGCTTTTTATTCACTTCCTCAAGCTTGCTGGTCACCATTTTGACGTCGTAAAGCGCCTGTTTGGTAGCGTCAAAGCGTTTTTTAAGTTCGGCGATGAGTTCTTCGTCAGATAATCTGGCCATTGCTCTTAGCTCCTTCAAGTGTTCGGCGCCCCATTTCGGAGGCATGCTACCTTAGCCGCATTCCACAATCCATGGATGATTTTCTTGTTGAAAAATTTTCCAAAAGATGATTCTCTTATCAAGTCAATTTTAATCATGGATGAATATGGACTATAATGGTTAAGATAAACAAGATTATATCCGGCGGACAGACTGGAGTTGACCGGGCCGCCCTGGATTTCGGCCTGGCGCACAACATCGAAATCGGCGGTTGGTGCCCCAAGGGACGCAGAGCCGAGGATGGATCCATCCCGAGTCGCTATCCCCTTGAGGAAACTCACCGTTATGACTACCCCTATCGCACCGCCATGAATGTCATCCATGCCGACGGCACCCTGGTCCTGCATCTAGGCCGGTTAGCCGGCGGCAGCGCCCTGACGGTCAAAATAGCCCGTCAGCATGGCATGCCCTGTCAGGAGGTCGATCTGCACGCCGATGGTGCCGTCAACGCCGTCAAACAGTGGATCGAACACCACCCGATTCGGGTTATCAACATCGCCGGCCCCCGGGAAAGTGAAAATCGCGGTATCCACGCCCGGGCCAGGGCCTTTCTGGAACAAGTGTGGGCCGAGTTGCTTGTTCGTTAGAACGTTAACACCAAACAAACCCCATTCAATAAGTATTCTTTCTTAGTCACTATTCAGCTGTGTCAGCACCGGTCCGAAACTGTAGGGACACCACCGACTTGAAAATGCGCTTGGTGGCCTGCTAGCGTTTCATCACCGGGTTCTTGTTTTTCAACAGGTTATGCGCGAAGATCACAAGTTCAAATCAAGATTCGAGACGGTAATGCGCTCTTCTCCTGGGATTGCGCTTGTATCAAATATGGACAGAAGGTAGTGACGAATTCGATGAATTCTCAACGAAATAAATGTATTACATCGTGAAATGCTTTCAGGCCACCAAGCAAATCTGCAACAGGAACAAAGAAGGTTGTCCCGTTAAACGCGCAAGCCTTGGAGGTTCTTGCTAGTGTCTAGTTGCATAAATAAACGCTATTAATGTGAGTTTGTTTGTGGTAGCTTTCTGGGTAGGAGGTGTCCCATGCCCAGAAGAGCCAAAATGATCACGTGTAGTGAAGCTGACAGGGTACAACTTGACGCCATCGTCGGTGTCCGCGTTGCTGAAGCCAGGCTTGTAAAACGAGCGCAAATGGTTTTGGCGTGTTTGGAAGGAACTCCGATCCAGGAT
>JADGCN010000112.1 GCA_015228975.1 Magnetococcales bacterium | reverse complement strand
TTGTATGTAGCTTATCAAACAAAGGAAAATGTCCGATTCCAACTGAATCAAAACAGAATGGCAAGAAGTATGACATACAAAGGAATTGAGCCGATAGTCGAGAAGGTAACCGAAATCTATAGGAATGGGGTTTCACTTACAAAAAAGGCCATGAAACCTGTTGAAGCGCGGTTAGAACGGAAGGAAGGACTCGAATGGTGGTTTATAACCATCCACCCGAGAATAATATCTCAGGATGGTTTGGGATAATTTATTTTTTCCACGAGCCTAAAGCGATAGAGATGGAGGCTTAAACCACACCCAACACGGGATACATAGTTTTCTAGCGTCATTCCCGCGAAAGCGGGAATCCAGAAAGTCAGGGAAAGGTGTATAGACTCCCTGGATCCCCGCTTTCGCGGGGATGACAAGAACTACGCATCCCAAGATAGCTGTGGCTTAGAATTTAAAGAAGAAAAAAACTGGAGAATCGAGTGTCACGGATGCACCTCATTGGCTCCAACCAATTGGCCACAGGCCGCCTCAATATCTTCTCCACGCCGATCCCGGATCACCGTTACCAAACCCGACCCTCCGACAATCTCCTGAAAACGCAAAATTCGCTCCATGGGTGATGGGACGAAAGACGTTCCCGGCCAAGGATTGAACGGAATCAGGTTCACTTTGGAGGGGATACCTTTCAAATAGTGGACCAAGCCACGGGCATCGTCATCCGTATCGTTGATGCCGTCCAGCATGACATATTCCCAGGTGACCCGACGCCCACCTTTCAATGGATACGCCATGACGGCCTGCTTCAGCGCGTACAGGTTGAATTTTTTGTTCAGAGGCACCAATCGATCCCGAACATCATCCCGCACCGCATGCAACGAAACCGCCAAATTGACCCCCAAGTCGCGTCCAACCGCCACCAGTTTCGGCACCACCCCAGCCGTGGACAGGGTGATTTTCCGGGTACCGATGGCCAAGCCATTGGCATCCAACAGGATACGCACTGCCTTGACCACGGATTCGTAGTTGTACAAGGGTTCGCCCATCCCCATCAAAACCACATTGGTGACCCGTAACCCCATGGATTGCAATTCGGCACGCGCCACAATCACCTGATCGACGATTTCTTCCACTTTCAGATTGCGTTCCAAGCGCTTGGTTCCCGTATGGCAAAACGGGCAGCTCAACGAACAGCCAACCTGTGAAGAGACGCACAAGGTTCCACGATCCACCTCGGGGATGAAAACCATCTCCACACACGCCTGGTCGGACAACTCCAACAGCCACTTGATGGTCTGATCCTTGGATTGCCGACGCAAACGTATTCGCGGTCGACAAAAATGAAAACCCGACTTGAGGCGTTCGCGAAATTCCTTGGATAAATCGGTCATTTCATCGATGCTGGCAACCAGCTTGACATGAACCCACGACCAAATTTGCTTGGTACGAAACGGTTTTTCACCCCAACCGTTCAAAATATCCAACAATTCCTCACGCCTGATTCCCGTCAGGCATACCGACGCACTCATGAATTTTTTTCCTTCAATTAAGGAGAAGTTCCTCCCTGCAATGACACCCATCCCTTCAGGCTCCGCAGTCCAATTTAGGGGTAAAGCGTTGCCGTGGAAAGTGCCACCGGGAAAAGCAATCAATATTTGCATCGCTCAAGTTGAAAATGGTGTAGAAACTTGATTATCGAATATCAGAATAGCATCCTTATATAAGACATTGATTCGTTCAGGAAACTCAAGTAGCAGGCCCTCGATCTGGTCAAACTATTCAAAAATGGTAGAATGACTGGCGTTGGTTGGCCGTCATGGAGAGTTGATCATGCAGGAAATGCGATGGAAACAACGATTCGACAATTACCTCAAGGCCTTGCAAACACTGGATGCGGCTATGGTGTTGGCACAAAAACGGGAATTGTCCACCCTGGAGCAACAGGAATTGATCCAGGGCTTTGAGTATACCCATGAACTTGCCTGGAACGTTTTCAAGGATTATCTGGGATATCAAGGAATTTCCGAATTGGTTGGATCGCGAGACGCCACCCGGAGCGCCTTAAAAAATGGGTTGATTGAGCGTGTCGAGGTCTGGATGCAAATGATTGCGGATCGCAACCTATCCTCCCACACCTACGATCAAAACCGTGCGCAGGCCATAGCCGATGCTATTACCAATCAGTATTATCCTGCGTTCAAAAGCATGGCCGCACGCTTTACCCAATTATACCAGCAGAGTGAGGACAACCCGTGTACCACGGACTGACTGCCGATACCGTGGAGCGCCTGCAATGCGTTCTGGCGCATTCCAAAACCTTGGTGTAATTATTGCTTGATAATGTGCCATGTGGCTTTTCCAACCAAGGATTAATCATGCCCGCTCAGGCCCGTCATGTATAAAATTCTTATCATCGAAGATTCGCGCATATTTATTAAGATGCTTCGTGAAAAATTTCAACACACCAGTATTTTGCAAATAGTGGTTGCCGAAACCTTACAGGATGCCAAAACTTTACTCCAATCCAAGAAGGACGATTTTTTTCTGGCACTGGTCGATATCCATTTACCCGATGCCCCCCATGGCGAATGTGTTGATTTGGTCATTCAACACAACATCCCGGTCATTGTGCTCACCGGGGAATTTAACGAAGAACTGCGTTCGCGAATGATCGCCAAACGGGTCGTCGATTACATCGTCAAGGGGAGCATGGCCAGCCTGCAACAAGTGGTCAACCTGGTGGACCGACTGATACGCAATCACAGCATCCAGGTCCTGGTGGTGGATGATTCCCGTAGCGCTCGGTCCTTGATCGTTGATTTGTTGAAATCTTACAAATTCCAGGTGCTGGAGGCGGAAGACGGTGCCAAAGCCATGAAACAGTTGGAAGATCACCCGGAAATTCGCATGGTGATCACCGATTACCACATGCCGGTCATGGACGGGTTTGAACTGACCCGGCAGATTCGCCAAAAACACGACAAAAATCAACTGGCCATTATCGGTTTATCCTCGTTTGGCAACAACATCCTGTCAGCCCGCTTCCTCAAACGCGGGGCCAATGATTTCATCACCAAGCCGTTCGTTGCCGAGGAGTTTTTTGTCCGCGTTACGCAAAATATTGAGATCATAGAATATATTCAAGCCCTGAAAGAAGCCGCCGTCAAGGATTTCTTGACAGGTCTTCCCAACAGGCGGCATTTCATGACTGAGGGCGAAAAGCTCCATGCCTTTGCCAAAAAAGGGACCATCACGCTGATCGCCGGGGCGGTGGATGTCGATTTTTTCAAGAAGGTCAATGATACCCATGGACATGAAGCGGGCGATCACGTCCTGAAAAAAGTTGCCGGGGTATTGGCCAATCATGCCAACCAAACGGCCCTGGCGGCACGAATGGGTGGGGAAGAGTTCGGAATCTTGCTCATTAATCGCGATACGCAAGCCGCCAAGGCATATTTTGAAACGTTGCGAACCGAAATCGAAGCCTTGGTTATCGACCACCACACCGAGATCATTCGCATCACCGCCAGTTTTGGCGTATGCACCGAACATGGCTATTCGTTGGCGGACATGCTGGACCGGGCGGACCAAAAATTGTACGATGCCAAGAAGAATGGGCGTAATCGCGTGGAGTTTGCCGAATAACCCCCAAAGGGTCGTGAAAGCGCCAGTCCAGGGCCATGAACCGGGGAGACTGTCAGCCAATGGCTACCACACCTAAACAACGCTATGAATCTTTTTATCGCGCCTCCATTGAAGATCGGGACACATTCTGGACAGAACAAGCCCGCCTGATCGATTGGCATACCCCGTTCACCCGCGTCCTGGACTACCACACACCGCCGTTCGCCCACTGGTATCCCGATGCCACGCTCAACCTGTGCCACAATTGCGTCGATCGCCATATGGCTGCCCGCGGCTCGCAAAATGCCCTCATCTGGGTCTCAACCGAGGTGGAACAAACGCAGGAGATCACCTACGCCCAACTGCATGCCATGGTCAACCAGGCCGCTGCCGTATTTCGGGATATGGGAGTGGCTCAGGGAGACCGCATCCTCATCTACATGCCCATGATTCCCCAGGCGTTGGTCGCCATGTTGGCCTGCGTGCGCATAGGTGCCGTTCATTCGGTCGTGTTTGGCGGCTTTGCCGCACATGCCCTGGCCTCACGCATCAACGATGCCGCTCCCAAACTGATCGTCACTGCCGATTTTGGCATGCGTGCCGGCAAAGTCATCCCCTATCGGCCACTGCTACAGGAAGCCTTGCATAATGTGACCATCGCCGCACCCCACATACTCATGGTGGAACGGCGCTTGGCCCTGGAAAACGCCACCACTTTTCCAAGCTTGGACTGGGATCAGGAAATGCAACGCCATTCCGGTGCCCGGGTGGCCCCGGTTCCGGTCCCGTCCAGCCATCCCTCGTATATCCTTTATACTTCGGGCACCACCGGCACGCCCAAAGGCGTGCAACGCGATACGGGTGGTCATGCCGTGGCCATGCGGGCCTCCATGCAACATATTTATGACCTCCGGCCCGGTGAAGTGATGTTTACCGGTTCCGATATCGGTTGGGTGGTCGGACACTCCTATATTGTCTACGCCCCCCTCTTGACCGGTGCCACAACCATCCTCTATGAAGGTCTTCCCATCCGTCCCGACCCCGGTATCTGGTGGTCCATCGTCGAAAAATTTCGGGTAAGCGTCATGTTCACCTCTCCTACCGCCATCCGTCTGCTCAAGAAAACCGGACCGGATTGGATCCACAACCACGATTTAAGTTCCTTGCGCTACCTGTTCCTGGCCGGAGAGCCTCTGGACCGGGAGACGCACCGCTGGGTCGCCGGACACCTGCAAGGACGGGTCATCGATAATTATTGGCAAACGGAAACCGGTTGGCCCATCCTCGCCAACCATGCCGGATTGGGATTGATGGATATCAAATTTGGCTCTCCCACACTCCCGGCCTATGGATTTGACTGCCGGTTGGTGGACGAAAAAACCGGGGAACCGGTGCGCGCCCATGAAAAAGGCTCCCTGATGATCAAGCCACCGTTGCCGCCCGGGTGCATGACAACGGTATGGGGAAACGATCAACGTTTCGTCGAAACCTATTTTTCCCGCTTTGACCACTCGTTGTACGCCACGTTCGACTATGCGATGCGTGATGAAGATGGGTATTATTTTATCTTGGGACGGGATGACGATGTGATCAATGTCGCTGGTCACCGTTTGGGCACCCGGGAAATTGAAGAGGTCTTGTGTACCCACCCCGCAGTGGCCGAGGCCGCGGCGGTTGGGGTCAAGGATGCGTTGAAAGGCCAGGAAATCGTAGCCTTGGTTGTGGTTGTCAAAGAAGGTACCCCACCGAGCGAACAGGAACTCAAGGAACTGGTCGCACAAAAAATTGGCGCCATTGCCCGTCCCAAGGATATTTTTCGCGTGCCAGCCCTGCCCAAGACCCGATCCGGCAAGGTGTTGCGTCGTTCCATCCAGGCGTTGGCAGAAGGTAGAAACCCGGGGGATCTGCCCACCATTGATGATGCCCTCGTGTTGGATCAAATCAGGGATACCATCAACAAACACTGATTCTGGTTCCATGCTGCAAAGAAGTCTGGGTTTTCCTGGGACCGCCTGCAGGAAGACCTTTCTTTAATGTAAAAATTCATAAATGTTAGACACATTTTTTTGTTTATTTATAATAAATTATTATATTTATTATAAATTCTGTCTTAATTTTATTCTTTATAGTCGTGTGATTAACAAAATAAATAAAGATTGAACCATCATCATTTATTCCTTGCGTTCATTACCAAGATTGCGTAATATCCCTCCAGGCTTGTCCCAAACCCGTTGCTCGCGTCTGCGTTCAAACAAGAAGTTTATTGACAGAAACTACGCTTAACCATGCCATCCTTTAGATCAGGAATGCAGACGGCAATATAATCTGGTTGTACAGGTAATCGCTATGATGATCATAAATAGAAAATTCTATGAAGATTTATTAACATACCTTAATGAAAACGATATTAATTATCAATCAATCAATTTCCCCGCGCTCATGCGCAGTATCCACCTGCACGAAAAAAAACATTTCAACGCCAAAGACATTGCACGAATCATCGACTCCATCGCCGCCTTCGCCAAACAGGATCCCTTCCGACTCATCGATATCATCGGCGATTTTCTGGCGGAAATGCGACGCCGGAACAATTTCTCCTGCGCCGTCCATTATGAACTCATGACCCTCCGCTTCATCATTATGGTTGCCAGCCGCAGGCCAACAACAGGCATGGTCATCGTCAACGGGGTCCACACTCCGTTCGGCTTGAACTTCATCAAACTGGACCGATTCACCATCCAAGCACGATACGATCCCTCATTGCGGAAAATACTCGAAGCCAGTAGCCGGGAAGTATTCATCCGCAGCGCCTCTTCCAATGAAGATGTCAAATCATACGCAGAACTCGACAGCAACGATATCATCCTGCTCAGAAATATTCATTACGCACCCCGCTTGTGGCCAATCAACGACCTGCGCGTCGAACCCCATCGGCACACCCCGGCACAAATCGTTCTCTATAATCGGGCATCGATCGATTGCACCCTGCTCGACCTGTCCACCCAGGGAGCCAATCTCCTCGTGCAGAGCAATGCCATTCTGCGCAATACCTTCAACGCACGATTGGATGTGCATTTCACCCTGGAAAAAGATATTATCAATGGTTATGTCGAAAGCAACCGCAGTGTTGCAATCCGGGTGACGTCAACCATCCATGGATTGCAATCGTATGATGACAATCACATCATGAAACTCGAATTTACCGAAATGCCCGAATCTGCCAAAAAAAACATCGAGGAATACATGCAATTTCGCCGTAATCAGGCGTGGCAACCCATTGGTTACGCCTGACAACGATCCTTGCCTGTCCCTACCAAAAACCTCATCCGACCCAACTTTGGCCCCATAGCCAGACCCTTTGGCGATAAGGCCGTTGGATTACGCTGGACACTGAACCGGATTTCCGCAAAAATCAGAAGAAGAATTGGTGTTCCGGCGGTTACAATAGCCCAGATTTTTCTGAAGCGAGCAAGCGTCATTGGAACATCGCCCTTTGGATGTGTTCTTTGACAATCAGAAATCGGCGTTAGATCAGGCAGCTTTCCGCTGGATGCTGGCACAATTTTTACCTCCTTGATTTCCATGGCCTTCAGGGTTTCTTGGCCTCTGCCAGGAATAACTGGATCTCGATCATGGATCAAATAGTGAGGAACTGAATCTGGTGGTGCAACGCTAGAATTTCCAGTTGGAGTGCGGTTCGGCTGCGCAACCCACTGGCCAAGGGGGGAAATAATGAGGAAGATCCAATTTTTCATAACGCTTCATGTGGCTGATGCATTTTCATGAGCAAGATTGCCCATCCGCATGATCGTTTCCTGAAGATCCTTCTCTCGGATCCGGAAAGGGCAGCATCCCTCTTGCGCGAGCGGATTCCGGTCGAGATGTCGGAATGGCTGTCCGATGAACTCCCAGAGTTGGTCGGTGGCTCATTTGTTGATCAGGAACTCCAAGAGTACCTGACGGATCGGCTTTTTCGGGTGAAGACCGTTCATGGACAAGAAGCCTACTTATATGTCTTGATTGACCATAAAAGCTGCCCGGATCGGTTTGTAGCGTGGCAATTGTTGCGGTACATGGTCAGGGCGCTTGAGCAATGGGAACGAGAGAATCCCCAATGGAAACGGCTACCAGCCATTGTTCCATTGGTCGTTTACCACGGAGCGGACACATGGCGCATTCCGAATGATTTCCTGGCGTTGGTGGATGCGCCAACAGGATGGCGACCGTACCTGCTGGACTTCCAGTTTTCCCTGTTCGATTTGGGCCATGTTGAGGATCGCCAACTTTCCAAACAGCCTTACTTGAGGGCATGGCTATTGGCTGCCAAGTATGCAACGAGAGATGGAAAGCAACTTGAGATCAAGGATTTTCTTGTTGAGGTTTTGTCAGAAGTTCCCACTGAAGACTTTATGATCATCATGCGGTATGTGGTGGAAACGTACAGGCGTTACGATGAAAAGGATGTCCGGGAGATTATTCGACGGGTGCGTCCAGAGGAGGAAGAAAAAATGATGTCACAATTTGCGCAAAGCGTTATTGAAAACACGAATCCGAAATGGGCTCAGATGGTACGGCAGGAAGGCCGGCAGGAAGGCCGGCAGGAAGGCCGGCAGGAAGGCCGGCAGGAAGGTCGGCAGGAAGGTGAGCAGATTGGTGAACAGAGAGGCGAACAAAAAGGTGAAGCTAAAGTCCTGACACGCCTGTTGCAACGTCGTTTCGGTACCGTACCCGACTGGGCCAGCGAAAAGATTGCCAAAGCAGACCTGTCCTCATTGGAGGAGTGGAGCCTTCGCATCTTCGATGCCCAGTCACTGGACGATGTTTTCTCGGATAAGACGTAAAGATTGGAGAAGTATGCCTTGTTTGCCGTTGATTTCCTTGACGGTGAGGGATTGAGGAAGCGCTCAGGCCGCATCGCAATCGCTCAGTTCAACGGTGCATCGCCATCCTCCCATCGCCAACCCTACTGGCCCATAACGCGACGTGTCCCGTAACTACCGATTAACACCAGTCCCGTGACGTCATCCCACCACCTGTGCTATGGTAACCAACGTCAGGTCGCCCCAAAAGCGTTGCCGTATTGGAGTTTCTCACATGTCCCTCAATGATTTTTTGACCCCAGAGCTTAAAAAGAAAATGAAGTTCACTGCGGCGTTCTTTGTTTTTTTGCTGCTGATCATCCCGGGAACCACCCTCTGGTACCAATATTTTTATCACTATTCCGAAGGATCCCGAACCGGAACCATTACCAAACTGTCCCACAAAGGGGGAATCCTGGGCAAAACCAACGAAGCTGACCTGGATATCAGCGCCCTGAAAACCGGGACCAGTTTGTGGTCGGTCAGCATCCGGGACGCCATTGTGTTGAACGACTTAACTATCGCCAAACACTGTGGTGATGAAGTCGAAGTCACCTATGTGCAAACACTCAAACATTTTGATTTTCTGCAAAAAACGGATTATCGGGCCACTGGGGTCATGGTGACCAACCGCAATGCCAACCCGGAAAATCCCAACTGTCCCCGGTCCAAGACGGCACAAAATACTCCCAAAAAATGACCTTTCCACCCTGTCCAACCCGAACATTTCGTGTTGCCAGCGGAACCTTCCGGCCTGGGGACAGGGATGGAAAATTGCGTTGACGTATGTTAGAAACCATTCTGATTGGCAACCCGGATGGTTCTCTCAGATCACTGCACGCAACCAAGGAATCCCACATTGAGTACGGATATTCATTATACGCGCCTACTGCAAGCCATTACCCACGATTTTCGCACCATTTCCATCTTGGTGGTGGGCGATTTAATGTTGGATCGATATCTTTGGGGAGAGGTGTCACGCATATCACCGGAAGCCCCGGTTCCGGTCGTGCGATTGAACCGGGTCAGCGAAAATCCAGGTGCCGCCGCCAATGTCGCCATGAATCTGGTACGTCTGGGCGTGCAATGTCGTTTGGCGGGATTTGTCGGCCAGGACACCGATGGGGCCAAACTGAAAGAAATTGTTACCGCCGCCGGAATCGATGCAACGGCAATCTGGCCGTTGTCGGATCATCCCACAATCACCAAAACCCGCATCATCGGGGGACACCAGCAAATGCTGCGCCTCGACTTGGAAGATACCCGTCCCCCTGGAGAAGCGGATCGAAGCCAATTCGTGGAGCGCCTGCTGCGCATGCTCGATACCCCACCCATTCCGGGGGCGGTCATCCTGTCCGATTACGGCAAAGGGGCCTTGGGCAACGCGACCTGTCAGGCCATCATTCAAGCGGCCCGGGCCAGAAATCTTCCGGTGGTGGTCGATCCCAAGGGGGTGGACTATTCCCGTTATCACGGGGCCACCACCCTGACTCCCAACCGTCGCGAACTGGCCGAAGCAGTCCCTTGGCCCTATGCCGATCTGGCAGGTTTATTGGGCCAGGGGGAACGGATGATCCAATCCTTGGGACTGGATTTCCTGACCGTCACCTTGAGTGAACTGGGTATTGCGCTTTTGGAACCCGGTACAGCCCCGCGGCGTATTCCCGCCATGGCCAAGGAAGTTTATGATGTGTCGGGGGCGGGTGATACGGTCGTGGCCACCTTGACAGTCGGTTTGGCAGCGGGACTTTCCCGCATGGAAGCCTTGCATCTGGCCAATCTGGCAGCGGGTGTCGTTGTCGGGAAAGTGGGCACCACACCCATCACCTATCCCGAAATTTTGGCCGCTTTATCCACCGATGCCGCCATGGGGGAATCGGACAAAATTTGTGACAGAAACCGTGCCCTGACCCGGGTGACCGCCTGGCGGGAAATGGGCAACAAAATCGTCTTTACCAATGGTTGCTTCGATCTATTGCATGCCGGACACGTCACGTATCTGGAAAAGGCCCGCCGCTTGGGGCAACGATTGATCATCGGCTTGAATACCGATGCCTCGGTGCGTCGGTTGAAAGGCGATTCCCGACCGGTGATCAATGAAAATGATCGGGCCCGTGTGTTGGCGGCCATGGCTTCCATCGACATGGTGGTATTGTTTGATGACGACACACCCTTGAACCTGATCAAAACGTTACGGCCTCATGTCCTTGCCAAGGGGGCCGATTATACTTTGGAACAGGTCGTTGGTTATCGGGAAGTCTTGGAATGGGGTGGTGAATGTGTCCTGATCCCTCTGGTTGAAGGTAAAAGTTCCAGCCGTATCGTTGAACATATCAAACATCCGTAACTCTGCGACAACTCTGTGCCACTTGCAATGTCACGATGTTGTGGGCCTCGGTGGAGAGTACCCGGTGGCCCTGGACTCCCATATACTTTTCATGATCACGTAGTGTTATGGCGAAACGATTCGATCCAGGTTTCCGTATTTCCATCATGGATGGCTTCATTCTGATTTCTGGCTTGATCGGATCACTGCTGTGTATGGAAATAGAAATGTGGTTCGGAATTGCAATCGTATTTATCGTTGGACATTTCTTTCTATTTTGCAATGTTTTTCGCATATCTCGTCCCCTGGAACTGACGTGGGCAGCGCTCTGTATACTACTGCTTGGGAGTACGATATTGTTCCAGAAGCCTGGTTGGTTGGTCTCTTTCGCCTTGTCGGTTGTCATGACAATCGTGGTTGTTGTTATCCAAATGCGCCAACCTTCGTATCATGGTATTGGATGGAAAACGATTAACCCAAAATTGCCACAATGGTGGCAGTCTCAAACCAATCCTTGACACGTGAACGGATTTGCGTGCGACCTGTTCTATCCATGGCATCGGGATCGTCTATGACATATCGCCTGTTGGCCGATAGCGTGGTTTGTTTCCATCTGTTCTTCGTCGTTTTTGTGCTATGCGGTGGATTCCTGGCCTTGCGTTGGCACCCCGTAGGTTGGTTGCATCTACCCTCAGAGTTCTTGATCCCTACTTGTTTCTATAGGGTTTTTTACCAATCAGGCAG
>JADGCN010000111.1 GCA_015228975.1 Magnetococcales bacterium | reverse complement strand
GGGTGATTTATAGCCATGAGTTTCATTAATAATTTAAGAAAAATCAATCAAATTTGGCCACTTCCAATTTTTTTCCTAAAAAAGTGTCCGGTAGTGAAGCCTGTCAATGTGTCGGCAGTACAACAGAATAAATCCAGTGTCAACCGGTTTGCATAGATATACCTTCGCTGCAAATCCTTTATGTAGATGTAGGCCTCGACATTATCCATAATTTCAGTGAATCGTTTATTCTTTTCGAGTTCTTTTTGAAGAGATGCCAACATCTCTTTACGTTCGGTTATGTTATCCTGCAATCGGTATTGAATCTGGATGCGTTCGGCTACTTCCGCTTCAGCCTGTTCCTTAGCCCGGCGCAGAAAACCATCCATGACCTGGAGTTTACTTGCCATCTGGTTGAATGTTTGGCCCAGGCGACTGAGTTCGTTGCCGTTATTTCCCTGATTGGCAAGATTGCTCCTGACGTCCAGATTCCCAGATCCCAGGAGTTCCGCTTGACGTTCCAAGTCCCGCAAAGGGGTGATCACAATCCTGCGGATCAGGCTCATATTGAGCCACATCATGATTACCAATGCCGCTAAAGACCACAACAAATGCCATGCGATTTTGGCAACCGCCTTTTGATGGTCCTCAGCGTAATGCAGCTCGAAATAGAGCAGTCCAGAGATGTCTTGCTGTGGCAAATGGGAGGCGTAGAAACCGCCGAACAGGGGCACGACGAAACGCAACTTAAATGCGTCGCCCTCATGACCCAGCACCAATCGGCGGGTATCAATTGCCTCACGTGTCAGAAAGGAGTCAATAAAAATGGGAAGGGGATTAAAGGGATCTGACCGAGACAGAGTATTACCCTGTCGGTCCATCACTATCAACTCATGAACCCGGCTGGTGCGGACATTTTCCAGTATCCGTTGAAGCGCCTGGGGGGCTACAACCACGTCCTTGGTTGGCTGGGGATTGACTGCGAGTTCTGCCAAAATGGGGGCGGTGACCGTAGCCAGGGTAGTGGCCAAGTGTCGCCCATCTTGCTCAATTTCCACAAAGAACTGTCTACGTTCCTGGATAGAGTCGTTCACCACGGTAATAAGGAAAACCAACAGCAACAGGAAGCTGGTGCTGAGGGAGAGTGTCATGGAGACGGATCGCTTGATGACAAACGGCTTGATCATGGGCTCGTTACTTTCGTGCCATCGCCTAAATTTTGAGTCAATGTGAGGCGGTCAGTGGTGCAAATAGATTACGGGAATCGGGGACCGCTTTAATCAATTTAAACCTCATAAGGAATTCTGATACTTGGCGGGCCGCATCTGCACCTGTCCCCGGAATCCCAGCCACTCCAAGCACCCGCCGGTTCACCACAGTGTCGCCAATTTCGATCCCTTTGAAGATGGTAGTCATGAGACTGAGGTCACTTTTCTGGTACTTTGCAATATCGGCAAAGACTGCATCAGGATTTTTCTTGACATCCTCCAGAGCCCGGTTCCAACCTTTTATCATGGACTGAATTTCCTTTGTCCGTTTCTTGATGATCGCCGGCGGAAAAACAACACCATCGATGATCAAATCCGGGAACGAGGCGCTCGTGAAGATAATGTGTGCGTCTTGTCGATGGGCATTACGTGCCAGTTCTGGCTCCCAGGTAACGGCCACATCCACTTGTCCGTTGTCGAAGGCGACCATAATTCGGTCTTCAGGGAGGTTAATGATCTCCACATCCCTTTCGCTCATACCTGACATTTGCAGGGCACTAACCAAGGTAAAGTGGTTGGTCGCTCCGATGGTGACCCCAACCCTTGCACCGCGCAAGTCAGCCAAGCTCTTGCGGGTTGGGCGGGTAATGATGCCATCGCCACCCTTCGAAATATCTCCAACCAGGACCATTTGGGCGGGAATACCCCGATCATTCATAATCACCAACTGATCAAGGCTGACGTAGGCCCCGTCCACGTGTCCATTTTCATAGGCGCGTTGTTCGTCCGCGAGGGAGGAAAAGCGCACCAATTCCACCTTTACCCCTTCCTGGGCAAAATATCCTCGATCCTGTGCGACCTGCAGGAACTCCAAACCTGGCCAAAAATGGATGCCCATGCGCAATGGTGCCGTGGGGGTGGAGTCTCCGCAACCTGCAAGCAGTAATACCAGCAGGATTATCAGAAGGGCAGGCAGGCGGCAGATGAACATGACTAAATTACTCCTCTACAGATGGCGCTAGCGCAATAATATTGTACTATATATTACATAATAGAACGAAATCAAGAGCAATATGCCATACTGTTGCATAATCATAAATGTAGGCATTTTATACATTTGCATCATGGTGTTTTTGCATGATTATGCACACTCACGCACTTTGACGATCACTATTTATTATTATAATAAATATTATTAAAAATATATATTATCTAAAGAATATTATCGTTATATTTTTTGTGCATATAAATTATACTTAATCACCATCCACGAGATATGAATATTTGCATTTATTGCATTTTCGAAGTATCGAGGATAACATTTTAAAGTTTTAACATTATAATGTTTGTATATTTTTTATTTTAACTGATAGGATCCATTGTCCGCAATTTTTGGGACCAACCAACATTAATGATACCGCTGGCATGAAAATTTTAATATATTTTCAATTGCTTAGATAAATTCAACAAAATGAAATTTTTCTAAAAATTTTTCTTGCAATTCTTGCTTTTTTGGCAAATAATCAACATACGACAAAAAATGGATCCATTTATGGCAACAAAATATGAATAAAAAAATTTTAAATGACTTTTATAAATATCATGTCAAAATAACTATATAGAATATTTATTAATAATGCACATCCAGCCATTTTGAACGATTAATTTTTGGTAATCTTTTCTTACAACAGCACCATGGCATCAGAAATTATCGATAACAATTTTTTTAAGCAATCACTCAACACTGAAGCTATATTCATAGCAATAGGTAAATGAAACTATGGTTGGATGAAGATGGGTTGCTCATCTTAATATTAAAACTCCTTCAAGTATGGAGAATTTCAATGGAACACAACCTGGTTACCGAAAACGTGATATACATGACCAACACCATCATTGAAACTGTTCGTGAACTTGAAAGCATTAACAGCCAAATTGTACGGGAGTTAACAAACCAGCAATTGATATTTTCTGATAGATTTATTATAGAATCGGCACAGCACTTAAAAGATCTTGTATCTTCAGATGATAGTCCAGACAACGTTTCCAGCCAAATAAAAATTGCTGAAGATCTAAACAAGATGCTGGAAGAAAATGCAGACAAAGCAAGAAATATATTAGATATAGCTCAAAATAAATTAAGGATATTAATGGAAAAATCAGAAAATACCGAATATTCAACATACTATTCATCGTATATAGCGACCGATTAAATTATTATTTTATAGAACTCATGAATGGTTTGCCTTTGTTGGAAACAATGCGAACAGCATCGTATTAAACGCTCAATTTGTTGACAAGGGTTCACGAAATAAAATATCCTGCAATCATGGAGGCCGTGATGAGTGGAACTGTTGCAATTAGCGGTTTAACCCGGTCAATGATGTTCGACAAAAATCGCGCAAAAGAATGTGATCAGAATAATAAATGCCCAGTGGTAACAATCTCCAGAGATGTTGGTGCTGGCGGCGGACATATTGCTGAATTATTGGCCAACGAGTTAAACGTACCATGTTATGGATACTCTATGATTGATGGGATAATAAAACAGTCCAAATCGGATAAACAGTTGATGAGTCTTATGGATGAAAGGAATCCAAGTTTCATAGAGACCTGGATTAGCGACCTTATCCTGAAGGGCAACCTTTCACAAACGGAATATTTTCGTCGATTGATTCAAACTGTACATGCAATTGCGGATACGGGTGGTGTCATTGTTGGACGTGGAGCACATTTAATTTTGGCCTCAAACCGTAATGTGTTTCGTGTCCGAATCGAAGGGTCATTGGAATTCTGCGCTAAACGTGTATCTAAACGCGAGAATGTCACCCTTGATGAGGCAAAACAAATTATCGCTTTCAGGACTAACGATCGCGCCAAATTCCTTAAAAGTTTTTATAAACTATTCCCAAACAATCTTAGATATTCTGACCTTGTTATAAACACCGATAAGGCTTCCGACAAGAATGCCGTTGATATCATAGTATATGTCATGGAGAAGATGGGACATTATGTACCGAAGAAAATTAATGAGAAAACATTGGCACTTTAGTCCGAAGTTCCGTTACTCGTGATTCTATAATAGAACTAAATCTCAAACTGGATAAAAATGGATTCCAAACTGTCAGTTTGCTACTTCTTGCATGAAATATTTTCCTCATAGAGACGTTAAGGTTGTGTGCAGCATGCTATTTCATTCAGCTTGGATGGGATCGTCGTCTTATTTGGGGGAAATGTTCGTGGCCGAGTAGGCTGCGAGAACTTCCAACAGATGCTGCTTACTGATCGGCTTGGTCAGATGGATGTTGAATCCTGCTGCTTGAATCCGGGCCGACTCTTCGTCCAGGACGTGGGCAGTTAAGGCCAAGATGGGCACGGGTGGCCTCCCTTCCGTTCGTTCAATGGCCCGGATTGTCTTTGTGGCACTGAAGCCGTCCAGAACGGGCATCTGCAGATCCATCAGGATCAGGTCGAAGTGTCTAGATTTCACTGCGTCAACCGCTTCAGCCCCATTTTGCACGATTGTCAACCGATGGGGCGTGGGTTGCAGGTAGGCATCGATCATAAGGCTGATCTCTTCGGTATCTTCGGCCAGAAGGATTTCCAGTCCGGTCAGAGGGGCATGCACTACGCTATGGGAGACCTCCCTGATTTCAACTGGGGGGACGACCTCGGATGCGTCGCATCCAGATAGGGGGATGAAGCACGAAAAAATGCTGCCCTGACCCAGGGTACTGGTTAGTGTGATGGTGCCTCCCATCAGTTCTACCAGACGTCGGCAGATGGTCAATCCAAGCCCTGTGCCACCGTGGGTACGGGCAATGGAGGCATCAACCTGACGAAACGGCAGAAAAATCTCCTGCTGGCGTTCTAAAGCAATGCCCGGACCAGTGTCGGCGACTGAGATGACTGTGTGACCACCAGTGTCGGCATCTGGTGCAACTGACAATTGTATACTGCCCTGGCTGGTAAACTTGAGGGCATTGCCCACCAGATTGATGAGTACCTGACGCAAGCGGTTGGGGTCGCCCAGACGCAAGGAGGTCATCGAATCATCGATGATCCTTTTCGCAAGTGTGATGCCTTTCTTCTGGGCCGATAAAGTGAATACCTCCAAGGTTTCATCGATGATTTGGGTCAGTGAAAACGGAATGCGTTCCAGGACGATTTGGTTTGCCTCGATTTTGGAGAGATCAAGGATGTCATTGATGATCACCAGTAGCATGCGGCCCGAACGTTCCATGCGTTGGACATAATTTGATTGTGTTTTCGTCAGACGGGTTTCCTGGAGTATTTCGCAGGTGCCGAGAATGGTACTCAAGGGTGTGCGAATTTCATGGCTCATGTTAGCCAGGAACTCCCCTTTAGCGCGACTGGCCGTTTCAGCATCCTGTTTGGAGCGATTGAGAGCGAATTCGTGCAGCTTGCGTTCGGTGATGTCGCGGCAGATTCCAATCAGTCCAAGTGGCTCGTGCTCGGCATCGTAGAACGGAGTCTTGATGGTTTCGTAGTAGTGCCGTTCCCCGGATTTGGTTTCCACGACTTCTTCGAGCGAAACGCTATTGCCTTTTGCCAGCATTTGTAAGTCTGAGTTGTAGTAAGAAAGGGCCTCATCTGCCGGGAACAGGTCGAAGCAATTTGTGCCCAGTATCTCCTGTTCACAGCGTCCGGTCCGAATTTCGAACGCCCGATTGCAGCCAATAAAGCGCAGGTCATTGTCTTTGATGAATATCAGATCAGGAATCGTGTCAATGAGGGAGCGTATCAGGGCATAGCCGTGCGCAAGGCGGGTTTCGTAGTTCTTGCGATCATTAATATCGATTATCTGGGAGACGAAGTGGTGGGGATGCCCCTGAGGATCCCGGATCAAGGAGACACTGAGCAGAACCCACACATCTGAGCCATCCTTGCGGAGATAGCGCTTTTCCATTTGATAGCTGTTGGTCATGCCGGAGAGCAGCTCATGAACTTGTTGCAGATCCAGCTCCAGATCTTCAGGATGGGTAATATCCTGGAAGGTCCGCATCAGCAACTCCCGTTCATCATAGCCGGTGATTTCGCACAGGGCACGGTTTACCTTGAGCCACTGCCCGTCGAGAGCGACCAGAGCCATACCGTGGGCGGCGAAGATGAAGGCATTGCGAAATTGCGGATCCAAGAAGGCGATGTCGAAGTCCGGCATGGGCTGGGTAACTTGCCGCAGTCGTTTTTCCTTCCTTCGGCGCAGTTGACGGTTTTCATTTTGCAACCGTTTGTTGTCCCGTTCCAGATATGCGAGACGTTTTTGCAGCATGGTGCTGGGCAGGGGGGGGCGAGGATCATTCGATTGGTCGGCGCTGTCCAGGTGGCGAGCAATGTAGAGAAAGAAATTGGTATTCAAAGGGATGTATTGATGTTCCCAGATCTCCCCATCCAAAACACGTCTGATCTTGTTGGCCTGTTGACGTGCCAGGGATTCGTCTGCCTTGCAGTGGGTACATCGGGTGCCTGCTCGGGGGATTCCGGTAGTTGCGAAACAAATCCGATCCTCTGCCGAAACAAACTGACCCCGGCCCAGGGTGTTCCAGCAGTAGCACGGGGGCTGAACCCCGCAATCCCGGGCCAGAAGGTTTGCATCCAACACCATCCGGTCCTTGCGCACCACCATAGCAGGGACGTCAAATGCGTTCAAAATTGCGGCGTAGGAGATCTCCTGCGTTGTTTTAACTGGGTAATCGAGAGTTTGTTTCATTTCTGGGTTGCTCTGCAATTTAAGCTGGTATAGCCCTCAAAAGCAGGAGACTGGAAGCGCATTCACCCAGACATACCTGCAGTGGCAAATTGTAAAATTAAAATTTTATCATAAATTACCGAACAAAAAAAGTGTTTTATGGATGACTCATTAATTTTGTATGGCTAGCATTGATCTTTCATAGATATAAGGCATGAGTTTATTTTAAGAGTCTCTCAGACTACCCAGGCAGTCGGGCCACCAATAGATGGTGTCCGAGTCTTTTTGAACCAATCCAGCCACCGGACCATCCTGGGATATGACGAAAGCGATGGCCCCGGCACAATGACCGATAAAATTGACCGCTGAGGTATGTCTGGCCCCCAGGCGAGACAAATCCATGCGCACCGAGGGAAAAAACTGCTCTTCCACCCAGGAAACGATGCCCCCTTTCCAGGGGTTGGCCGTGATCATGGAGCCGAACGTCAACGGGGACAACCGGTCCGATAAAAACAAGGCCCCATCCACCAGGGTCAATCGGGACAGCAAATCGGCATAACCCATCAATTCCCGTTTCAGACGCAAGCGCGACATCTCCCGTTGATGCCAATCTTTTTGATCATAATTGGCCGCGCTCCACTCTTCCATTTCGCGAAATGACTCCAACATGGCCGCGCCATCGGGTACCTTGTCCAGGGAAAACCTGGGCTCGGCCCCTCTCCAGGCACACTCTTCCAAAGATTGCGGCAACCATAGGATGGTCCCCCCATTTTTTTTCGCCGCAGTGGCCAACAACAATCGATCAATGAAATCCCGATAGACGTGCCAATATCCCATACCAAAACGCTGGTAACCGGAATGATTTTGCACCTCACGCAACAGGTTCCACGCCAAAGGGCTGTCGGTGAATTGCGGCGGCAACGGCTCCGAAAAGAAACCGGAATCGATCCCGCCAATGACCTCGGTTCCCTTGAAAATTTGCAAACATCCCACCTTGCGCACCATGACGGTCAACATGGTATCGGGCGAACGATTAAAGCTGTGCGCATCAAAACGGTGATGCGAGGCGCAATTGAAGTAGATGGTACCAAATATTTCCAAATCTTCGGGATTATCCTCAGCAGGCACAAGACCCAGAGTCGTGGTAACCGGATCGAAAGAGTGCGCCAATGCCACCAGGGCATCCACTTGAAAAGGGATGGCATGGTGAAATTTCAACACCATGGCATGACACTCCTCGGTGCGATAATCAGCCCACCCGGGAGGGAGCAGCGACACGCTCAGTTCGACACCGACCTCTTCCTTGCGTTGCAAACTCGCCTGAAACACAACTTCCAACATGCGCTCCACATGGGAAGGCTTGGGCACATATCCCTCACTCTGACCATTCCTCCGCCACAGCTCCACCAATTTTTGAATGGTATGGGGATTGAACATTCCCTTGGAAGTCTGCCGCCGCACCGCCAGATCCAAATCTTCCCGGGCTTGTTGCAAGGCCAGTTCACCTTGTTTCCTTTCAATGATTCCCGCCAAGGTACTCGATATCGCCAGAAGAAAATCTTCCTCGATTTCCTCACGTCGATGTCCTGCTGGCACATAGGTATTGATGACACCCAGCAACCGTTTGCGCGACAAAATGGGAATACAATAATGCCCATGGTCTTCCATGGCGGTGTAAGTGACATCGTGATGATCGTCAACATGGGGAGCGAAAATAACTTTTTTTGTCGATGCTGCCCGCCCACACAGGCAATATCCTTGGGGAATATTGGAACAAAGGGCTACCTGCCGCTCAGAGAAACCGCGATTGACAATCAGTTTGAGGCCATCGGTTCGTTCGTCCAGCAAAAAAATAGCCCCTTTGCCCAACGACACCAAGCCGGGGATGGAGAGTATCAACTCCAACATCCGTCCCAGTTGCTCTTCCAAGGTTAAGGGCTCCAGGGCCATGCTCAAGGCACGTTGTATTATTTTTTGTAATGTTTCGTAGTAGGAAACCCTTTTTTCAAGATCGCACATGCCTCTTCCCCCGGGTTGCACCGCGCCCAAGCCTTCTTGGAACCACTCGCAACAGAGTAACGGTTGGCCGACCGGAATCTCAACATAATTTTTCCGAGTCAACCAACCTTTGGCACCAATTGACGTTGAAAACATCTCGGTTTTGGCAAATCCCGATCCCCTTGGTAGCTGACAAATCAGGCTGATGCTGCTTTCAGACTCAAGAAATAATCGTAAGCCTCTTTGGGACGCATGTTTTCATGAACCACTTTCCGCACCGCCTGAATCATGGCTACAGGTGCCTCCGATTGAAAGATGTTCCGCCCCATATCAACGCCAGCGGCCCCCTGATCCACCGCTTGAAACGCCATATTCAAGGCTTCATCTTCCGGCATTTTTTTGCCGCCGGCAATGACAATGGGTACTGGACACGAAGCGGTTACGGTCTCAAAGCCTTCCGAAACAAAATAGGTTTTGACGTAGGTAGCCCCCAACTCGGCACAAATACGGGTCGCCAAACGCATGTATTGGGCATCGCGGGTCAATTGTTTCCCCACCGCCGTGACCCCCAGAACCGGCACGCCATAACGGTTTCCCGCATCAACCAATTGGGTCATGTTATGGACGGAACGGCTTTCAAACTCGCCGCCAATGAACACTTGAACCGCCACCGCCGCAACGTTGAGCCGAATGGCATCCTCCATGGACACGGCAATCTGCTCATCCGAAAGTTCTTTAAGTATGCTCGGACCGCCACTGGCACGCAGAACCACCCCCTTGTTAAACGTCGGAGGGGTCATCGAGCGCAACACACCCCGGGTACACATCAAGGTGTCGGCATAACCCAACAAGGGATTGATCGTTATATCAATACGCTCCAATCCTGACGTCGGACCCATGAAATAACCATGGTCCACCGCCAGCATCACCGTTCGTCCACTTGCCGGTGAAAAGATATGCGCCAAACGGTTTTTCATCCCCCAATCCAAATTTTGGCACCCTTTCAATGGAAAAGGTGCCGCAGTCTGCGGGCGATCCAAAAAATATTCCTTGGTTTCTGTCATGTTGTCGGTATCGGCCATGTTTTCTATTTCCCGGGCTGGCGATTGATTGAAAAACAAAAAAATTGCGCTTCTCGAACTGCGATTAACACAACGCGAAAGACTCCCATGTTTGATGACTGCGAATCACTATATGGAAATTGCTCGCTGAACACCACATGTAACACCAACCCGCCCGGGTCGGAACGGAGCCAATGTCAGGAAGTCCCACCACCACCGAGGTCATGCCCGCACGGGATGGATCCGGGGATATCCCATTGACCCACGGCGAGTTCATGGTCTCCCCGCCACCCTCGATTCAATTTCCTTGGTACCCCTCCAGTTGACCCCGACTTGCAACACCCACTTCTCCAATGTTTCCAGACATCCTTCGTAATCGTAGTCACCCAATTGCTGTCTCAGGATATTCAATTGTTCGCGGTCGCTGGTTCTTTTGGCAAATTCTCCCATTTCCTCAATCACCATCTCCGCCTCAGCATTGTAATTGCGCAACAATGTTGCGGCCTGCTGGAACAGGGGAATCAGCATGGCCATGTTACTGGGGGCGTCACGTGCTGGAGCCCGGCTTTCCACCGGCTTCGGCAAGACCGAATCAAGGGTCAGGAGAACCGCCGTCAACTCCCGGGAAGCACTCTCCAGCAGAAAACCGATCTGCTCCACCCCCATTTTTTTCCGGGCAGCATCTTCAATCAAGTGCGCTGCCCGACTCAAGGTGGTTGCACCAATGGTAGCCGAGACACCTTTGAGGGTATGGGCGGTACGTTCCAAATCAGACCACGCCCTGGCCTCCAGGAGGCTGGCCATGGTGCGGCAGGAATCCGCCTGCAACCGGGCAAAGCGGGAAAGAATATTCAGATACAGTTCCACATCGTTGCCCATGTGGCTCAAGGCGGAGCGGGTGTCAAAACCCGGCAAATCGGGAAGTCCTTCCGGCACCCGGGAGTCGGCAATCACGGCGGTACCCGCCTCCGCTAAAGGTTCGTCGACCACAGGAATCCATTTGGCCAACGTAGCGTAAAGCAACCTGGGATCGATTGGCTTGGAAACATAATCGTTCAACCACCACCAAAAATTTCATTGAACACTGTCCAGACTCATTGAACCAATTCATCCTCTGTGGTGCCGACTTTTGTATGCCATATCTTTAGAAAATCAATTTGTTGGACTATTCAAAATGGTCGAATCGCGAAAGATGGGTTAGACGGTGTAGTGCATTATTCCAAAATATTGAAATTTTGATAATTGTTGGTAATTTGTCTTGCTGTCAAGAAAATTTTTTTTTATAATAAAAATGCGTCATATGTCTATATATAAGTTATCGATGAAAACTTAATCCAAATTATTTTCAAAAGGTGAACCTGTAATATCCTACGGGTTGCTAAGTATGTCAAGATTGGCCTACCTTCGTGGAAGAGGGGGGGGGGTAATTCTTCATGCCGCCAGGGGGGCACTTTCTCATATCGCCCGACATCTGGTCATAAAACCTTAAGGGGGAGTAGGATGATAGATGAAAAATCCATCAAATGCAGACGTGTGCGGACATCGGCCTGGAAATGTTATAAAAGCAGCGGTTTGAAATTGTTCTTCCT
>JADGCN010000110.1 GCA_015228975.1 Magnetococcales bacterium | reverse complement strand
ACCGGTACCCCGGCCACGGAGAAGGTGTCCGAGGTCGCCTTGCTGAACACCCGCCATTTGACGGCGGCATCCGAAGAAAGACGAATTTCATGGACATGGGTTTCGTCCGGGTTGAGGCCAATTTTCAGGACACCTTTTTCCGCCCCGGCGGTCTGGGTGATAAAGCCGGAATTGACCACGGCGGCATTGCCCAATTCCGACATCTCTGCCGCCACCTTCCGCACCGAGGATAGGGTATAGAGCTGCCCGGTGTCGGAGACCCTGGCCGAGGTGCCTTTCCTGCCATCGTTCAATTGCATCATCGTTCTCCAATATAATTCTGTTCCCCGGTGATCAGGGAAAGTTGGTCGTTAGTTGTTTGCTGCGCTTGCAAAATCTGCTGGAGCAATTCAATTACCTGGGCATCCCGCACCATGAGTTCCTGACTTCTGTGGCCGGCCATCTGAAGGGCATGGGCCCAACCGTCTACACCCAGGGCCAGTCCCAGGTTCAACAGCATCATGTCTTCGGCAACCAGCTTGACCCACGCCGACGCATCAGCGCCGGAGCGTTTCCATGCGGTGCCATCGGTCTGGAAATAGACCGATCCAACAGGATAAGACTCGGTGTCAATGACCCTGGGATCTGAATCCCCGCCGAAAATGCCAATTTTGCCTAAAAGAGAAATCGCCTTTACAGATTGCGCATTTTTAAAATTTACAGTCATAAAATCCTCTTAAAATTCGGTGCAGGGATAAAAATCCCCGCACCGAAAACTGACTTACGCTTGGCGACGCAGAACTTGCCGCGACATCGTCACATTCACGGCACTGGACGCGGCCATGAGCAGGCGCATGGCCCGAGCGTTGAGGGGACCAGAAACCTCAACATCCATGGAGATGGACAGCCCAGGGATGGTTGATCCCATTTCCAAAATCGACGATTCGGAAAAATCACAGACCGTCGCGGCCAGTCCGACATCGGCGTTATGGGAGGCAAACACCTTGGTGGTGTAGACGTTGCTGGGGTTGGCAACTTCACGGACATGGATCATCCATTCAGCAGCCAAATCCTGCTCCATGAGGATGGAGTCGGCAACCACCTGGGTGGTGACATTTGAGGATTTCCCTTCCTTCTTGGCGGCACCCAACAGGTCGTCCAGTGCGCTGACGGCGGTTTCCAAGTTGGTACCCTGACCCACGACCTTGGTGGTGGTGTAGGCGGGTGCGTCATTTCCCTTGTCCTTGCCCAGGAAAGCCTGAAGGTAGCCGATCTCCAGATCAATCTGGCTGACGGCGTTTTTCAGGTTGGCCGATTGGGTAACGGCATTGGTGGTACCGTAGTTGGGGGCGGTATCACCTTTGGATTTGCCAACCCAGGTCATGGTATCCCCGGCTTCGGCATCCAATTGACCGATTGCAGCTTCCAGGCTGGCCGATTGCGTCACCACATTGGTGCTGGAATACCCGGGCATTTCATTGCCATCGCCGGACTTGCCAACGAAATTTTGCATCCGGCCCATTTCTTCGGCGCTGGATGCACCCTGCTTCACCCATTGATTGCTATCATTGAAAATCCAGGTGGCTCCAGCATGGAAACCACGCTCCACATAGACGGCATCGCCGGGAAACACCCGTGCTTTGACGTTGTTTTTCAACTGCCAATCTTCAATCTGGAAACCCCAATTGCCCCCAACACCACCAGAGCCAAACGCAGCAGCGGTCGCAGCCACAACAGTGTCTGTCGAATCACTCTGTCCCGAGTTGAAATACAGGATGTAATCGTTGTACGTGAGCTGCGTGACGACACTGAGCATGTTCCTGTTGTTGACCGCGCTTTTTACGTCGTTCACCGTGGCGGTAATGGCCGTGCCATTGTTGCCAAGATGAATGGTGAACGCCTTCTGGTCTTCGTTGATGACGCAGTAGGTCGAGGCGTTGCCGTCCATTGTCATCGTGGGAGGCGCAGCAACGTTGGTGTCCCACCCCACGACCGTGTACCTGTACCACTGGCTGAGGCTGGTGATGTAGATGTATTGCCCAACCGCAGGGGTTTCAAAGGTCAGCGTCCAGTTGCCCGATGTTCCACTCACAACATAGACGCCCGAAGGGACGCCGTTGATAAGGCCGAACAAATACACGCGCAACCCGGCAGTGACAGCGACACCACCGAAAATATTGTCGCCGTCCATGTCACCCTTGGCGTTGGCCAGGGTGTCGTACCCGACAGCCACCGCAGCCGGAGAACCGATATTAACCGCATCGGTAATGGTGTCGGTCCGGGTCTGGAGGATAAAATCGTTCCAATCGCCGTCCTCGTCCGTATCGACGACAACTTTTCCTTGGCCGGTAGTGCCGATTTCCCAACGAGTTGAATGATCACTGCTGTTACCCGCAGAACCACCCGCGAAATTGGTCACCGCAACAACATCAGGGACAGTCCAGGTATCGATGTCCGCACGAATCTCGGCGTCCGTGTAATTGGCATTGAACATGTAGACAAGATTGCTGGTGTCAGCCGCTTCGATAGCTTCCAGAAGCTCTTTGATCGTGGCGGTGGGAACGGACCCATCGTTTTTGAGATTCACCCGAATGTCATTACCGACGATAGTGCAGGTCGTCGCGGTCGCGTTGGCTGGGTTGTTGATGGTGGCGGCATACGTCAGAGAGTTACCAGCCGTGGTGTCTGCAGTCACCGGCAGTGTGGACCTCAACTCATAATCCTGGGCAATCACAACCTTGGCTTGCGGATAGAAGCTGATGTTGTAAACGGCTTTGTCGCTATCCGTCAGATTGGTGAACAGCACTCGGCGGGGTTTGTTGCTGTAGAATTCGGCACCACCAATATGCTCGCGCTTGTTGATCCAATCTTTTGCGTCGGCCAGTGTCATTGCCCGCGTCTCCACCGCGAACACCGGCTCCCGCCAGGAAGGGGCGATACCAGCCAACTCTTGCGAAGTCGTCAAAGCCGCCCATTTGTCAGAACCGGCCCCGATGGTCGTCTTGCGAAACCATTTTCCAGAATCTTTGGCCACGGCAAGTGAACCAACGGAAAGCGCATCCGCTTTCGCCCCTGTGGGATCGCTCGGGAAAACCTGCATTTGCGGACCTTCATCAAATTTCAAACCACCTTTGATACGAAACGGAATGGCCATACCCATAGTGTTAAGCTCCCATTAAAACGTGAAAGTTGTACCTCAATTAAAAATGCCGACTTTGACGGTCCTGGCATTTACGATATGCTCGGAAATAACGGTTATATACAATTCAACATATTCGCCCGCTCTTTTTGTTTCAATTCGGTAAAACAGTTCATCAACGTCGCCGAGAATTGCAAACTCGTTGTGTTCTACATTGCTGCCTGTTACAAAAGCATTGATCTCGCATGAGATGCCTTTGCTCTTCTTGTCATCTGATACGACAAGAAGCCATTTTACGAGTCTGTACTTTCCCGGCATTAAAACACGATCTATCAAAGTCTCAGTCCCTTGTGGGATGTTCTCCACAAAGTTCGGATTTGTCCCAAATGGCCATCCATTCCCGTAGATAAGAGGAGTCTGGAATCTGTATGTTTCTCTTTTAAGGTGGACTTTGATGGGTTTCTCGCCGACCGTGACCTTGACTTTTATTGGATCGGCCATCGTTTGTTATCCGTCATTTTGTGTTATATCCGGGTGGATTTTAATTGTCCCACTCATAGGGGTGGACACTACCGGAGGATCACCTGGAATGACGTGCTGAATGTCGTAGAGATAAACGCCGGGATTTAACAGTTTGGTTTCAGCAGACGTTAATACAACCAACCCGGTGCCGTTCATTGAATCGGTATTCTCAGGACAAACAATACGCTTTTGAAAAACTGCATCAGCATCACGATCTGATACATTTTTTTTCAAAGTTATCCAGAGGACATTGCCAGTTATGTCAAGTGGATTATCTTTAAAATCATAAAATTCTATGGGGATTGGTAACGTGTCCCCACGGACAAATTCGATATTTTGTTGAGGCCGCGCCATTGAGTCGCTCCAAAAAAAAAACGCGCCCAAGGCGCGGCTTTTACAAAAACATCTGCATTTTCCAGTCACATAGCAGCAAAAGGATCAAGAATCCTCTTGAGGAGTAGTTTTGCCATTCCTTTGCCGTCTGGTTGCACTTCGAGAACCCTGAAATTTTTCCCACCGATTGTAATGCTATCGTCCGCCATTGGGTTAAATCCCAAATCAGATATTTTTAGATCGAACACCGGCCTTGGCAGAACAGCATCCAAGTGCAACTGATCATCCAATCGGTAGTCAACACTGGATTCGTCAAATATTCCGTTAATATCAACTGGCACCCCACCCAAATCAATACGGTCCAAAGATGGTGTATAGACGGACGGGACACCAAAAGTATCAACGCACGCATCATGCAACCCGGAAAGTGCATCATCCCATTCGGTCACGACATCGTGACCTTTACCAAAAGCTCGGGCCGATTGCAGATCGGCAACGGGTTGGATTGAGTATGGAGATACGTCCCCCGATCAAAATGCACGGGCTCCTGCTTTGCATACAACGGCAGCCCCAGGGTGTTGACCGTCTCGATGAAGTCGGCGGGAGCAAAGTGAGTTGCGAAAGTCTGAGTCGTCCCGGTCGGAAACGCGATTCCTTCACCGTCGGCAATGAACTTGTGGACGGTTCCAGAAGCATCGGACCCTTGCCCGCGATACTCTTCAAACGTGATCCCGGCAAACGGAAATCCTTTGCGCATGTCGTCGCGGAGAACAGCACCCTGATTGTAAAGTTCCCAGGCTTTGACGACTTTTGCATGAGACGTAAAAGCATCGAAAAATTGCGCCGAGACAAAACAGTGAATACCATCACTGAATTCACCCAGGAGGTTGTCCTCGACATGTCGCTTCAGGCTGTAACAGACCGACTTTACATCCAGTGCCGCACTCGACAATTGGAAATCAATCACTTTTTGAGTGATCCCAAATTCGGTGAACAGGTTGTAAATCACAGACCCGTCTGCGTCCAAAATAATGCCTTTGAGCGCACCCATGCGGAGGTGTTCCAGGGTGATGGCATGTTTATTACGCATGGACTGGAGATGCATGGCCAACACATCGGCATAGGCTTGCAACTCGTTTTCCGATCCAAATGCGCGGATACCCTGCGTCTCCTCTGGACGCACAATATCTTCCAAAGGGATTTGCGGGATTGCAAACTGGCGGATATCCCGCTTCCCCCGAGTGTTGAGGGTGGCAGGGCCTCCGGGGGGAACCGTCGGTAGCAAGTTCAAAACCCCGTTGCGCCGTTCGACAGCGATGGAACGCAACCTGACGGGTTTCGCTGGCATCAGGTTCATCTGCTCAACGCGGCCAAACATGTTGGGCAGCAGGTTGATGGCAGTGGTCAACGCTACAGAGTTAAACGCAGACCCGGAAAAAGGATTGGCGGAAAGTGGCATGGTTTACGCTCCTTCACGAATCAACACACCCAGAGCCTTCAACTGGGCGGTTGCTGTGGCTTTTTGGTTGGTGGTGATCCCGACGGGCCAGACAATGGCACCCGAATAAACAATGCTGTCCCGGGCTGCCATAACGGCCTCAAGATCGCTGGAGGTGGCATTCGCGTCTTGCAAAAGAACGCCAACAGCGACTTCAGTTCCGTCCGCGGCGGCAGGAGCCAGAGCATACGCCTTGCCGTCAGCAGTTTTGATCGATACCACCTCCCCAATCTTGAGGCTGCGGCCACTGGCAACCGTGACAATGTCACGGCTGAATCGGTTGTCTTCCTCATATTTGAGGAGATCACCGAGATTGTTCGGTTCGGTCAATGCGGCCATAAAAAACTCCATTCAGCAGGTGATTTAATTGATACCCATCAAGATTTGCCTGCCAACTTTTGGCACGCTTTGACGAGAGGATTGTTTTCCAGGTTGACAGTTTCAATGCGGGTGCTGTCGCTGGGCATTACCTGGGAATGGATTTCCTGCGACGAAACCCTACGAGCCAGCAGCTCGCCCCGAATCTGCTCCTGAGTTTTGCCAGAGGCGATAAAATCCCCCGCCAGCTCAGGGGCACCCGCCAACAAACACATTTCAGAAACTGCCTTTGCATCGGCTAGCATCTTGGCTTGCATTTCGGCTTCGATTTTACTCCGCACTGCACCTTCGTCGGCGACAGGTGCAGCAGCTTTTGCGGCGGCCTCCACCGCCTGGGATGGTGCTTCCATGGTCAAATCCTTCCTGTTGATAGTGGTGATGATCTTCGGTTTGATCGTTTCCGTCAGGTTGGCAACCGCCTCTCGCAACGTGGAAACTTGATCTGCAAACCTGACATTGAGTGCTTCTGCGCCATAAAAAATACCCGCCTCTGTTGCCTTGACCGCTTCGATTGGAATCGAGCGACCCACAGCAACAAAAGACGTAAACATGTCATAAACTCGGTTCACCTCGGCCTGGAGCCGGGCTTTTGCACCGTCCGTAAGTGGGGAGTGCGGGGAAAAATCGGCTTTGTTAGCACCGGCGGTGATCGTGGTATAGCTGATCCCCTGCTGTTGATCTTTTGCCGATTCATCGCGATGAACCGACATCACACCCACACTGCCGACACCAGATGTTTGCGTCAGAAAAATCTTGTCGGCGGCAGATGCCAGCAAATAGGCCCCGGAGAAAGCATTGTCGGCAAAAGCCCATACCGGCTTTGTGCCACGCATATCCATCATCGTTTGGCCAAGGTCAAACACCCCGCCGACTTCCCCACCAGGTGAATCAATGTCCAACATGATGGCCCGCACAGCCGGATCGGTGATGGCGTCCAGGAACATGGTTTCGATTGTGTCATACGACATGAGCCCCGATTGTGCGTCCACCCCCGAAGCCCGTTTCACCAGCGTTCCACGAATCGGAATGATCCCGATGCCATCCGATGTGATGGCATAACTCGCAGGATCAACAGCAGGGAAATCATTCCCAATCAATTCCGGTGTTTGTAATCCAATGCGGTTTCCAATCACCGACAAAATCACTTCCAACTTGGCATGATCAATCAACAACGGCGTCCCAATCACCCTGGCCGCGATGTGTGGTAAAAAATCCATCAAAAATCCTCCCCAGAAAACGAAACCCCCTCGGTGGAGGGGGTTGTTTGTGCGTCTTGTTGTGCCGGTTTTTTGGACGGGTCGGGTGGTATCGCCGCCCCCGTTTTTGTTCGATACCGTGGATCGGAATCTAAAATAATTCCCAGTCGGTCGGCACGATTGTTTGAGATGGCAATAACGCGGTCCATCTCCTCTGCGTCAAATCCATAGGTAGCCAGTGCGGCCTCACGCGAAAGCAACCCGGAACGGATCGCCATGATAACGGCATTGAATTCCTTTTGAGGATCAACCCAAGCCCACCCCTGTGCAATCCATTTTGCGGACTGGTAAATGTGCTTGTTTTTGACATATCCGGGGATTTTCAAGGCACCCGACAAAACAGCCTGATCCATCCAACGCGCAAATATTGGCCGACAAAATTGATGAATAATCACATTCTGTTGCAACTGTTCCATCCGCCGCCGGAATTCAACCATCCCGGCCCTGATCGATGAATAATTCACACCAGTCAAATCGCCGGTAAGCTGCTCATATGTGACGCCAATGGCGACGGCAATTGCTCGCAACTGGAACCGCATGAACGGCTCATAAGATCCGCCCACATCGGCAGGCTCTGAAAATGTGATTTCCTCCCCCTCCCGTAGGACTTGCAAAGTGCCAGGCGTCCAAACAGTATTCATAACGCCATAATCATCAACGTCGTCAACAGTGTTATCCGTTGCGTATTCTGGCGCAGGAGTTTTGATGAAACCTGCAATCAATGCTGCCGCTTTTTTTCGCACCAGTTCCGCATCGTCGTATTGATCCAGCTCATGCAATTTGATGATCGCCTGCGTGATCCATGGTTCCCCCCTGAGTTGCCCAGGACGGCCAACCTTCATCATGTGGATTATTTCAGAAGCGGGCACAGGGACGGGGGTGCTGTTGAATCCGCCGTACAATGATCTTTCACCCGGGTGTTCACGGTACAAATGATAAGCCGTCCTTTGCGCGATTTTGTCAAACTCGATCCCGGATCGAATAATGTTGCCGTTCGGAAGTGTTTGGTTAAGAGACGAAGGCAAATGTTCGGGTTCCAAAAGTTGGATTTGCAACGGAACCGACAACCCGTCGGATGGAAGCCTGTTTCGTAGTCTAACCAGCACTTCCCCGCCCTCAACCATGGCGCGAACAGCCAGTGACTGAAGGCCATAAAAATCCAGCATCCCATGCGCATCGGCTTCATGAGTCCACCGATTCCAAGCCGTAACAATTTGATCCCGCAATTGTTCATCATTGACCGTGGGCCTGGGTTTGATACCAGTCCCAACAATGTTGGATTGCAGCGAATCGATGGCGTTGGATGCCCATGCATTCCGCCGCACAAGATCACGGCTACGCGCTCGGATTAAATCCGCATCCTGAAACAAGAGCGCATTGACAGAATCGTTCCCGGGTTGCCAATTGCCCAATCGCCTGCCCGTTCCCGCAGCCTCATATCCCATCCGTAAAGACGGAATTTTCGATGCCATTGATACGAAAAATCTGGACGCAATTCCGGCACCGCCACCGACAAAACCTGTCATCTTCTGGAGTGCGGAGCCGATCATTTTCACGTTATAAATCCTTGTTGCTTACGATTCGCATTTGACGCACACGCCTTTTAGGCGCATCGGTGGCGTGTTCTTTTTCCGATTCAATCAATGCCAATGCTTGTTGTGCCATCGTCAAATCATAATCAACCCGTTTATCCCCATGCACGACAGTTTTTGTCAAAGACACAGCCCGTTTCAACACAGCCTGTCTTTGCAATTCCAATTCATCTAACGTTGGCATTTTAACTCATCCAAGGAGATGTAATAATCCGACGATGTTTTTTTACATGTTTCTTGATTGCACTTGGATTTGATGCGACATGATTCAATTCCAAACGATTCTCAACCACGGCCAATTGAACAGGTTCAATGCCTTCTTTCATTGGTATTTCCGACATTTTCTTTTCTTCACGAACCAACTGAAGGCCCACGCTATATAACCCATGCAATGCGGCAAGTGCATATACACGGCAATCCAGTGCTTCATTGCGGACGCCATCGGGTATCACCCATGTCCGAACAGCCCGGCCCTTGCGGTACGTGGTCGATACTTTTTCCGACGTAAGCTGGTCAAAATAAACGCCATCCCGTTCAATGGTGAAATGCATGTAGCCAGGACCAGGTTTATCGATCTTCAACCGCGCATAGATGGCTTCCTTGCACGAATCAACACCGACAGTATAGAGAGGAACGCGGCCCTTGTTTTTGTTGCTGGGACGCTTCGGCCAAATCGGAACTCCCTGGCCACCTCTCCCTTTGATCGCCCAAATTTTCCGGCCCTGCCGTGGCCGACAATAATTGGCCACGTCGATAAAATTGTGCCCACCAGTATCAATGGCAACGGCACTGATTTTCATGTCAGGGACTTGCAGAGAATGCGGGTAGGTTCGCGTCAGCAAACTTTCCAAATCATGCCAAACCTGGGTGCCGGACGGATCACCCATAAGAACGACATAATCAACGCTCCACGATTCTTCACCCATTCCCCATCCGACGACTTCCACCTCAAGGCGGTTCCCCTGGACATCAACGCTTGCCGTCAGGACAAGAACGCCAACGGGGAGATACTTCCACGCTTTTTCTCGCCGTCCAAGAAGTCCTTCACTTTCGATTCCCTCTGCGGATTCTTCCCAAAGCTCACCAAGTTTGGTATTCATCCACACTTTTAATTGAAATGGGTCTCTATAAGAAGAATAATATTCGACCGCAATTTCACCCAATGAAAGCCAACCATGAGGGTTGTAAAGTGCAGAGATATGGAAACCGGCAGTCTTTCCATCTTTAGTGACTGCACTTGGAATCCATTTGCCTGCTTCCAACATGGCGTCTTTATGATGGGAATGAATTTTTTCTTGGCATTCAATGCACAAATAATATGCTTCCGCAGGTTCACCCTTGGGCCATTTCACTTGCGCCCATTTCAAAACCTGCATGTGCCCGCAATGTGGACATGGCACCCAGTAATAACGCTGATCGCTAAGTGCGAAAAGTTTTTCAATCCGCGAATGACCTTTGATCGTCGGAGTAGAAGCAATCAGAATTTTTCGATTTGAAAAGTTTGCAGTCCTCTGGATCGCCAGATTGACCGCATCCCCTTCGCCACCGACATCCCCTTCAAACCGATCTGCTTCATCCAGGAAAAGCCACCGAACCGGCATGCCAGCCAAAGCCGCAGCAGAATTTGATCCGGTTATCCGAAGAATCCCGCCAGGGAATTCCTTCATGAGCATCGTATTACCAGAATCCCTGGACCGGACTTCTCCAACCAGATCGCGGAGGATTGTACTTTCGTGAACCATGGGGGCCAGGCGCTGTTTGGAATACGTTTTGCCAAGCTCCAGGGAAGGCTGAACCATCAAGATTGGCCCAGGATCATGCGCCATAATGTAACCAAGCCAGTTCAAACCGACTTCAGTTTTTCCAATCTGGCTCGACGCCATGAAAATCACACGCTCTACCGGCGATAGGGACGACAGGCAGTCCATCACTTCTCGCAGGTACGGAGTTCTACTGGTGCGCCACTGGCCTGGTTCGCGTGAGGACACGGTCGAAAGAATTCTATTCGCGTCAGCCCATTCTGATACTGTAATCGGCAACACGGGTTTTATCCCGCGTGCCATCGCCGCAGCATACTCTGTCGCAAAGTCCATAATTTAATCTATTCATGATCTGGATTGACAAGGTTTATTCCACGTTCTGATGCAACATCTTCAAACGTTTTGCCACCAGACCCATCAAGATAAACAATCTTTCCTGTTGCCTTAATGAACCGCTTTACCGCAACATCAACATAAGCCGGGCAAATTTCCATCGCATTCACACGACGGCCATTCAACTCGCCAGCTATGATCTGAGTGCCAGAACCACTGATCGGCTCATAGCATAACCCACCCAGAGGGACGTGTTGCCGCATTGGGATGCCAAAACAATCAATCGGTTTAGGCGTCGGATGATCAGGACGTTCGTCGCCAGCCAGCGACTTCAATTCCCAAACAGAAGACACATGTTCAACGTCATCTATCCTCGCTGGCCTGTTGCCGCGAATCCACCCGTAAAAACACGGTTCGTGTTTCCAGAGGTAATGCGTCCGGGTGAGAACCGAGTTGTTCTTTGACCAGATGATCTGTTGGTGAACGAAGGCACCCATCTTCTCCCATACTGCCTCAATCATGGCCTGCCTTTTTGATGCATGCCAGCAGTACCAGGCGGCGTGATCGTCAATGGCATGGTCAATGGCCGCCAGGATGAACTTATCGTAAAGGTCACTCCCTTGGTCGGCGTCATCCCATGTCTGGCCATATGTATCGGACCAATCCTTATTTCCCGATTTCCATCCTTTGACGATCTTCCCTTCTTTCGCCAACTTCACTACCGTACACTTTTTGACAACAACCTAAAACGAGAAAAATACTATTACTC
>JADGCN010000010.1 GCA_015228975.1 Magnetococcales bacterium | reverse complement strand
CCCTTGAACGCCTGGTTTCAGGAGGCCCATGGCCAGATGTTGCGTGACGTATTATTGTCGGAACGTGCGCTGGGGCGTTGTTTGTTTGATCCCGTCTATTTAAAACGGATGGTGGATGAGCAACTGACAGGGCGCCACAATCGCGGGCGGCAGTTGTGGGCTTTGTTAATGTTGGAGCTTTGGTTGCGGGAATTTATCGATTAATGGATAAAAAGGGTGTCTTGGATCATGACTGAGGTGGAGAATGATCGAGCTGTTGCCGTTTCGTTCCTGGCGACTTTTCTCAGGCCGGAAATGTTGCACGTCTATCGCCAGGTGACCTCTGTACACTCGTTTGCCGTGTGGGTGATCACGCGCAGTCGCAGGCATCCTGAACGCTTCCCCTTTGATCGTCTCCTGATTTTGCGAAAAAGTCCCTGGCGGTTTGTGACCCGTTTGTGGTACCGGCTGCAAAAGCGGCGCGTTCCCATGAGTGGCTACGAGACCCGGCAGATGTTGCGGATGGTTGAGCGGCTGCGGGCGCAGGTGGTCCATGTGTATCTGGGGACGGAAGCGGTGCGGGTGTTGCCCTATCTCGAACGGGAACAACGCCCCAAAGTGGTCTCTTTTCATGGTGCCGACCTGTCGGATGACCTGAAAGAAGAGGAGTTTCAGCAATTATTACGGCATACGGACCTGTTTTTGGTGCGCAGCGATTCCCTGAAGGAGGAATTGTTGCAACGGGGATGTCCCGGGGAACGTATCCGTATGAATCGTACCGGGGTCCCCATGCCCGAGTCCTTTGGCGTGCGCCAGTCCCGGGAATATTCGGCGGAACATCCGTTGCGTCTGCTCCAAGCCTGTCGCTTTGTCGAGAAAAAAGGTTTGGATGTGACCATCACCGCCTTGGGATTGGTCCGCGAGGCGGGTATTCCCGCCGAATTGACGTTGATGGGTTCGGGTCCGCGGGAACAGGAATTGCGCAAGTTGGTTCAAGATTTACACCTGGAACAATGGGTTCATTTCCCCGGTTTTGTCGATAATCAAACCTTGCTGGATGGTTTCATGCACTACGATATTTTTCTCCATCCCAGCCGGACGACCTCTGGAGGCGACCGGGAGGGCGTTCCCAATTCTTTGCTGGAGGCCATGGCCTGGGGCATCCCCAGCATCGCCACACGGCACAGTGGCATTCCCGAGGTTGTCGAGGATGGCGTCAATGGCCTCCTGATCGACGAATCCAGCCCGCAGGCATTGGCCCGAGCCATTGCGCGCCTGGTCAGCGATCCCGGATTGACAACCAGGATCTCCCGGGCGGGACAGGCGACGATTGCCGAGCGCTTCACCATTGCCGCCTGTGTGGCCTCCCTGGAAGAAAGCTATCGTGTGGCCATGCAATTGGCCCAGAGTCGGCGTCATGCCTGATATGTTGCAAAAAAAAGTCTATTCAACACTGTTCGCCGGGTTGTGTAATCGTTTGGAAGCCTTGCCCCTGTGTTTCGCTTTTCAAGAATATTTTGGTCATGAAGTGTTGCTGGATTGGCCGGAAACGGATGATTTGCGTGTCGTAGGTGCCAGATTTTGCAGGCTGTGGCCGTGGATGAAACTGGGTGCCAAACGCTTTGCATCCCCCACGCCGGATGAATTCGCCCGGCTGGGCAGGCATCGGGTTTTGATGCAAAAAGGATTGTTTGGCGGCATCCCCCAGATCAACAGAAGGCTCTATCTGGCGACAGCGGCCCGATTGCGCCTGCATCCCCGTCACATCGTCGCCATACACGAGCAACTGACCCCATGCAACGATACCATCGTGGTTGGCGTCCACATACGCCGGGGCGACTACCGACCCGGTCCCGATGGGGATGTGTTTGACATTGCCCACCACATCCATTCGCAGGTCAATCTGTGGTGGTATGAATACGCCATGGAGAGGATCATGACCCGCTATGGCAAGGTGGTGTTTTACCTGGCCCATAATGGACTGACCCGAGAAGAAGAAAATCGTCTCGGTCACTCCTTTCCCCTGATCCAGGCACCACGGGACAACCCCTACCGACCCAAGCGCCAAGGGCATCAGGCCGATGCCAATCCGCTGCGGGATTTGTTCACCCTGGCCTGTTGCCCCATCATCATTGGCTCACCCATGTCCACGTTCACCCATTATCCAGCCCATGCCCTCGGGCGTCCGACCCTGGTGATCCAACCATTGCCCCGTACCTTGAGATCGGAACCCCGAATGGGCTACAGCCAATTGTTTGGCCAGGATATCCATGCCTGGATGGATACCCTGTACAAAGGGAAGTCGTTCCATACGGTACGGTCGCTTGCCGACCTTCCCGACGTGGATTACTGTTATGCTCTGGAATGGTTGTAGTGCTTCTGGGGGTATGCGACGGATGGGTATCTCGGAAAATCAGGATGCGATGGATAATCGTTTTGAAAGACCTGTGTATAAGGTTTCATTGATCGGGATCCTGTCGGTTTTGGCCATTGTTCTCTCGTTGTATGGGGCCAATGAAGTTGCCTCCTGGTTTGTTCCACCCTTTCCCATCATCGGCTTGCACGGGGTTAAACCGGAAATAGGGGTACGGGGTTGGGGGCGGGTGCTTCAGGTTCAGGGGGGCCAGGGATTCAACGATTGGGGACAACGGGATCGGCAACGGGATGTACAACCTCCCAAACATGTGAAACGGATTGCGTTTGTCGGAGATTCCTTCGTGGAGGAGTCCGCCCCGATTCCCATCCCGATGGCGGTGGAAAACAAACTGGGACGCAAGGATGTGGAGGTGGTTAATTTCGGCGTCTCCGCGACCGGTGTCGCAGACTATTATTATCGCATTAAAAATGTGGTCATCCCCCTCGGGGCGCACGCTATTTATCTCTTCTTCTACGAAGGCAACGATTTCGTCCCCGATAAACATTCCACCCGCCTGGCCATTTTTACCACCTACCCCAAAGATTCCCTGGCTTCCCGCACGGGACTCCTGGCGCTGAATCATTTGGTGACCAATCGCCATCGCAATGGTTTGCGGGTGTGGCAGGTCGATCAGGAAACGACCCTGCACCAACAGGAACAAGAGATGATGCAACGTTTGCAAACCTTGAGCGACGCGGAGGCCCGCCAGTTTCTCCTGGATTATTCCAAGTTTTCTGGAGAAAAACGGGAACGCTTGCTCAAGGTTTTGCAGCGTCCTGAAAGTGCCGCCTTGTTGACGGCCCTGCGCCATCCCGACGGCGGTCTGTTTCGCAGTTACATGTTTGACGATTTGTTCCGCCTGGCCGTTGGAGAATCCTTGAAAATAGACGCGGTATCCCCGGATACCATGGTGACAGGGATTTATCCCGATATCCTGGCCATCAAACGGGTATGCGATGCGGCGCACGTTAAGTTGACGGTTTTGTTCGTCCCCATGGGCTTGCATGTGGATCCCCGGTACGTCGAAACCTGGTCGCTGTTTGGTGACCTTGATCGATTGGGTCATCGGCAGTCCCGGGCAACGGAACTCCTGCGCGAACGCCTGATCCGGGACGGCATTGCCTTCCATGATTTCAATCCTGTGCTAAAGGGGGTGCGCGGGGCTTACCTGAACGTCGATGGCCATTGGTCACAACAGGGCGTCGATTGGGTCGCCGACGATCTTTCCCGGTTGATCCGGGCGACCTTTCCTTAACGATCTGACTGAAACAATCATATTTAAATTTAAGTTCTTTTGTTATAGGCACTTCAAAATAGCAAAAGCGAAGAAACGGACAATATGATAGGTTGTTAGAAGATATGGGCTTGCCTGAGAAAGGGCCTTTTGATAAAGTATGAGGCTGTGCAGTTTTGGGGGAAGGCTTTTCGGCCGATCCTCTTTGAAGTTCTCCCTGGCTTGTGAATTCAGCGGGGAGTGAGTCTGGAGAAATAAAATAAGGAGACGACTATGGCCAAGACAGACCGACCAGCAGCTCAACCTAGTTCCGAAATAGGCTCTGCTGATAGCTACTTGGAACATCTATTAAAAAATGGGACCAACACCGCTGCCCATGTTACAAGTAATGAAGGAGATTGGAAATGTCCAGAAGAAGAAAGCGAGAAGGTCTTTAATGCAATAAGTAAAGTATTGGATAAGCTTATCTAGATTTATGCGGGAGTCTTAATTATGTCCGGATGGGGTGGGTTTGCAATTATTTATTATATTTATTGTAAGGAGTGAATTTCGTGATATTTCCATCAAAACTTACTAGTGAGTATATTAAAGAAACACTTGCTGAAGAGAACGCAGAGAAATTTCGCAGAAACAGTTTCAATAGAACAGTAAGGATCTACGAGGGGATGGTCAAGAGAGGTTTAACGAGTGGTGATGTAAGCGGAGTTTTACGTCTTGACGAGTATATCTTAATTTCAGCAATTGATTCCGCATATTTGGATCTCAAGAGGAGTGACACTTTCCATGACCTTTCAGAAGGTCCCTCTCATTTTAAAAAAGGTGCGGCGTTGGCATGCTGGATTAACAGGTTGCGGCCCGTTCAATTTTTGTCGCGTGTCAACCTTATAACAAGCGAAGATGTATATATGATTAATTCGGTCCTTGCTCTACGTGTTGGACTAACAATGATGTGGGTCTATGATATACAGAAAATTATCGGGAGCAAAGGTATTGATGAAGACTCATTTCTTGAACACTCAGAAGACTATATACCAGATGGAAAGCTTGAGAAAAAAATGAAAGAGATTGTTTATACATTTTCTTGGAGATTTCCAGACTTTAGGACCGTGACAACATTCTTTAAATTTCTTGATAATCCATGGGTGCAAATTACCGAGCCGCATAAAACCATACCCTGAATTATAAAATTTTCTTCGAATTTTCGCCCCATCTGGGTTCCATGTGGTTTAAAAGGATTATCAGTACCCAATACACCGGCCTTTGCAATCGTCTGGAAGGTTTGGCACTCTGTTTCGCCGTCCAGGAATTGTTCGGTCACGCGGTCTGTCTGGACTGGCCGGAGACTGCTTGGCTCCAGGTGGAAGGTGCCCGGCGCTGGAAATACAACCCGTTGGACAAACTCTTCGGCACAAAAATTCGCGATCCCGATGCCGAAACCTTCTATCAGCTTGGGCACAGGCGGATTTTGATCCAGCGCGGTACCATGGGGGGCGATCCCGCGATTGTGGAACGGGTCTACCACGATACCATGGCCAGGTTGCATCTGCGTCCCGAGAGTCGGGAGCGTCTGTTGGCCTATCTGGCGGCTGTGGGCAATGCCCTGTTGGTCGGGGTGCATATCCGTCGCGGCGATTTCCAGGGGGGCGACGGGCAGACCTATGACATCCATAGTGCCCGGCATCCGCAGGTGCCGACTTGGTGGTATGGTTACGCCATGGAGCGGGTGCAACGACAGTTTGGCAATGTCCTCTTTTTATTGTGCCACAACAATCTGGACGCAGAGGAAGAACGGGCGTTACGGCTGCGTTTCCCGGTGTTGCCGTCCCTGGCGGATGGGCGCTACAACAGCGATGGTGGGCACGCCTCAACCAGCAACCCGGTTCTTGACCTGTTCGCCTTGGCGTGTTGTCCCATCCTGATCGCCACCCCCATGTCGACGTTTTCCCACTGTGCCGCCAATGTGTTGGGACCACCCAGCCTGGCGTTACAGCCCTTGCCGGTGATGCAGCGAACACAACCCGGTTTGGGGGTGACGACCCTGTATGGACACCGATCCCCCGCCTGGTTCACCAGCTTGCGCGAGCAAACCGCTTTTGCACCGCTCCCCCCGGATACGGCCATCCCTGATCCGGGTTGCGGTGTCCATTGCAGGTGGTTGTAGATCACTTCTTAATATCAGTGCCCAATCCTACCAGACCTGGGGCTTGAATGTGTCCTCATTGGCCAGAACCACATTGTCACCCGATTGGGCGATCACGAACAGCCCCTGGTTTCTGGCGTAGTCGTCGGCCTGCTCTTCGATGACGATTCCCGCAACCGCTCCCATAACCCGGAAATCTTTGTAGAGTGGCCGGAATTCTTTGAATGAGGCAATGGTCTTTTTAAATTGACGGACATCCGCGACCGTCAGGGTGCTTTTGACCTCCACCAGGACCACGGCATTGTTGTTGACCACCATGATGTCGATTTCCATGTGGCGACCGTCATCATGCTTGAGTTTGACCCGTTGGTGGACTTCGTGTACCGGGATACCACGCTGGGCGAACAAAGTTTCACAAGCGGGGGCGATCATGTTTTCGACAAATTGTCCCCATTTACCACCCAGATTGCCTATTTGTCGGGAGACATCCTTGACCACACGATCTGTTTCTTGCAGTTGCGCCCAGGTTTTCTCCAAGGATTCCCGGAGCCTTCTGTCAGTTTCCTGGAATTTTCTGTCAGTTTCCTGGAATTTCCTGTCAGTTTCTGCGCTTTGCTCGCGGAACAGGCGCTTGGTTTCCAGCAAATAGTCCCAGAGGTCGGCGAAAGTTGTTGCTTCGGGCATACGCTCAAGATCCTGTTACAAATCGTTTGCGGACAAAGTGGGAGATCCTTTACATCTTACGAATAAAAGGATTGTACGCCACCCGTGTCTGGGGATCAAGACAGCATTGAATTACATCTTTTCTTTCAGGAAAAAAATAGGATTTTCTCAAGAGTCCCGGTTTATTAAGTTCGTCGCTTTGGTGGCGTTCCAAGGATCGCCAAGTCATTTACCTGTTCATCTCGCTGTGGCAATCTTCCGATAACCTACCTCATCGTGTTACCCACGTGGTGGCTCCTGCGAATGGCTGGGGTTGATGATCCCCCCTTCCTCGCATGGTTGTTCTTGCGACAAGGGATCGCGGACGGGGGTCTGTGTCCTTTTGCTGACCATCCAATTGATCAACACACCGGCAATCAACGCCAGGAATCCGACGGACAGCAGCACAACGCCCCAACCGGCGGTTGTTTTGGGGAGGAAACGGGCGAGGAAGGCCATGATCGTGGCAAAAAAATGCTTGGTACCGATGACAAGGACGGTGATGGCGGCACCCGCGACGATGACCGGGGTGGGCAATAGACGCAAATACCAGCTCAGGAACAACAGGGCCGTTTCGGCGGTTAGCGTTTGCCATGAGTACCAACCGGGCGCATGTGGAAAGTTCTGTCCCTCGGTCCATCCCAAGGTCCATCCGGCCAGGTAAAAATAAAGCACGGCGACCAATGCCAGCCAATGGGGTCCTTTCATCCAGGCCCGCAAGCCGAAGCAGATGCCGACAATCAAGGCGATGAGCGAAAAGAACGTGTGAACATGGAAGGCGGCCAGCATGACGACAACACCGCTGACAAGGGCTGCGTTGTCCTTCTTGACAGTGAGGATTATGAGCAGAAATGGGGCGATCAGTTGCGGAATGATCACCTTGTCGCCATGAGGGCCGATCCAGAGGATATGGTTCCAAAGGTGGTAGAAATAAAAGCCGGTGAAGATTCCCAAGGTGGCGCGCAGACATCGGTTCATGACCGTGCGTCCCCAGGCATTCAAGGGCAGAAGAGAGTCCCATGGGGGACGGACCAGGAGGAGTGTCGCCAGCAAACCCCAGCCATACCAGGATGCCAGCGTGAAGATCACCGCCTTGTTTTTTTCCGCGGTCAAGGTCAGGAGCATTGGCAAACATCCCACCCCGATCGTCCCGGAAATCATGATGCCGTAGAGTACGGGCGACAGGGTGATATGGAACGTTTTCGCCAATGCCCATAGCTTGATCACAGCCAGGATGATCCACAGTGTGGTTAACAAACGGCCTGCCATTTCCAGATCGGCGATGTTTTCCAGCCGGAAGGTGTTGTCATACAGAAAAAAGATCGCCATCAATCCCAGAATGATCCCGGGACGGCGTTGCCGGGCGATGTGAAACAGCAGGTATGCCGAGGCGATCAGCAGCCATTCGTAGGATTGCACAATCCAGAACAGGATGATTCGCGCCCAGCCATCGTTGCCACCGACCAGGTCACCCAGGTTTTGCGATACCAGCATGACCCCGGCCAGTACACACAATGCGCTGAAAAAGTACAGGGGATTGTAATCGACAAACCAGTAAACGAGCAGTTTGGTCAGTTTGTTTGGTGATTTGTTGCGAGTCATCTGGGTATATCCATCGCTTGAGGGGATGGTGGGACGGATACGGGATGGTACGGGCGTCCGTTGCACGGACATTCAGGGACGCTGTCAGGGTATTGCAACAAAAGGCCGTGGAATCGTCCGTGGGGTACACGAACATCCCCATGATGGGTTTGTTCCGGTAACTTGGGCCTGCGTTATTATAGATGTTCGATTGGGATCAGGACAACACGGGATTACATCTTTTCTTTCAGGAAAAAATAGGCTTTTCTCAAGAGTCCCGGTTTTTTGCGTTCGTCGCTTTGGCGAAATTCCAAGGATCGCCAATCACCAAAATTTTGCCTAGCGTCGAGGAGACCCACGGCGGCAGCCAGATAGGGTCTGCGGACCAGGTTGGCGACGGGGGAAGGATGGGCGAAGGCGTTGGGACTGACGGGTGCCCCAAAGATATCCTCCACGTAATCCCGGATGCCATGGAGTTGGGAACCGCCGCCGGTGAGGAAGATACAATCCAACGGGGCGGAAGCCAGTTGGGAATGGGTGACCTTTTTGACTTCAAAGAGGATTTCCTCGATCCGGGCCGCAATCACCTGGGTCAAACGCGGGTCGAGCAGGACATTTTTGATGGATGTTTCGCTGTTTTTTTTGTTATCCAGATTGGTTGCAACCGGTTGTTCGTCACTGGCATGACCGAAGGTCAGTTTCACCTGTTCGGCGAGGGATGGGGCCAGGTCGAAGATTTGCGAAATATCACTGGTGATGTGGCGTCCACCCATGGGCAGGCGCGCCGAATGAAAAAAATGTCCACCCTGGCGTAAAACAATCCCGGTCGCGGCATGGCCCAGGTCAATGGAACAGGTCGTGGCATGTCCGGAATGATCGACAGGGGAAACCGCCATGCAGGCCGCCAATGAGGAGGACAGGACATCCTCGACATCCATGCCGGCATGCAGAACGGCGTCGATGACATGGTTGAAGGTCGATTGTTGGCAAGTCACCACATGGAAATGCCCTTCCAGTCGGTGACCCGACAAGCCCATGGGATTGGCAACCTCCTTTTTGTCGAGGAAAAACTTTTTGGGTAACAGGTGGAGGAGGTGTTTACCCACTTGGCGGCTATGCCGGGTTGAATCCATCAATTGTTCCAGGTCGGTGTCCAAGACCTCCCCCCCGGCAATGGGGATGATCCCCAGGGCGGAGAACGATTCGATATCCTTGGACGACAGACCGATGCGCAAGGCGCTGACTTGACCACCAGCCATGTTTTCCGCTTGCGTAACCGCTTTATGGAACGCTTGTCCCGCCAGTTCCAGATCGACGATGACGCTGTTGTGGTCGATACCTTGCGAGGGAGTTACTCCAAAGCCAACGATTCTTTGCGGCTGGTAGTCTTCCGATGTCCTGGCAATGACACACTTGATCGTGTGCGCACCACAATCCAGTCCGGCGATCAGGTCGGATGCGTTGCTGTCAGCCATGGTACGCCTCAAGAAAAAAAAGGTGGGAGAATATCGGTTGCTTGGTCCCGGTCACGAGGGGTAACGATTTTCTGGTGACCCGGGTAAAAACTGACGTTAACGGTGGGGCCTGTCAAGGTTCATTACTCCGATTATTGGAAATTTCCGGTGATTTAGGGATTGCTTCCCCTGTACCGTTCAGATTTACCAAGATTACCTAATTAAATAAATATTTTTTACATATTCTTAAAAAAATTCGCGTATACTCATGCCAAATCCCTTAATCCGTTAAGGAAGCCATTGGACGATGCGAGGTCATGTGACGTTCCGTCCTGCGTTCGACCCTTTTATTGAACTGACCATCGTTATAATTTCTGAGACGTTCGTCATCGTTCCTCGGAGGTTTTGCTGTGCCACACCAAATACATGACTTAAATAATATTAGTGCAGATGCGGGTACAATGGAGAGCATTTCCGAGGATTGTCGTCAAGAGGCATTGCTGAAAACGGGTGCTCTGCAAAACGCAATTTTCAATAGTGCCAATTTTTCGAGCATTGCCACCGATGCCAAGGGGGTGATCCAAATATTCAATGTAGGTGCCGAACGCATGTTGGGTTATGCAGCGGCGGAAGTGATCAACAAGATCACCCCAGCCGATATTTCCGACCCCCAGGAAGTGGTTGCCCGTGCCAAGAGTCTGAGCATCGAACTCTCGACGCCGATCACGCCAGGGTTTGAGGCCCTGGTTTTCAAGGCTTCGCGTGGGATAGAGGATATTTACGAACTGACTTACATCCGCAAGGACAGGAGCCGATTTCCAGCCGTTGTGTCGGTAACGGCGTTGCGTGATGATGAAAACACGGTCATTGGCTATCTGCTGATCGGCACGGATAACACCGCACGTAAAAAAGCGGAAGAAGCGCTGCTCAAGGCGGGGGCTCTGCAAAACGCGATTTTCAACAGTGCCAATTTTTCGAGCATTGCCACCGATGCCAAGGGGGTGATCCAAATATTCAATGTTGGTGCCGAACGCATGCTGGGTTATGCAGCCGTGGAAGTGATGAACAAAATCACTCCCGCCGACATTTCTGATCCCTATGAAGTGGTTGCCCGTGCCAAGGCCTTGAGCATCGAACTTTCCACACCGATCACGCCAGGATTTGAGGCCCTGGTCTTCAAGGCATCGCGTGGGATAGAGGATATTTATGAACTGACCTATATCCGCAAGGATGGAAGTCGATTTCCAGCCGTTGTGTCGGTAACGGCGTTGCGTGATGATGAAAACACGATCATTGGCTATCTGCTGATTGGCACGGACAACACCGCACGCAAACAGGTCGAAGCGGAACAGAAGAAACTTGATCAGCGTGTCAGGGACCAGCAATTCTACACGCGCTCCCTTATTGAATCCAGTATTGACGCACTGATTATTACGAATCCCTCCGGCATTATTACCGATGCCAACAAGCAGATGGAGGCCATTACCAGTTGTACGCGTGATGAGTTGATTGGTTCACCGTTCAGGAATCACTTTAATGACCCGGAACGCGCTGAGGCCAGCATCAGTCTGGTCCTGAGGGAAAAAAAGGTCATCGACTACGAACTTACTGTCTGGGCCATGGATGGGAAAAAAACACCTGTATCCCTGCATGCGACAACCATTTATGATCGGGACAGGAAGCTTCAGGGTGTATTAGCCGCTGTGCGTGACATGAGTGAACGCAAGCGCCTGGATCAGGTACTGCAAGATAAAAACGCTGAATTGGAGAGTGCCAGATCCATAGCGGAAAGGGCTAATCTTGCCAAATCGGAATTTCTTGCCTCGATGAGTCACGAAATCCGTACTCCCATGAATGGCGTGATTGGATTAACCCATCTTTGTCTTCATACAGAATTGACCAGACAGCAAAGGGATTATCTATCCAAGGTCAGCGTCAGTGCCAATGTTCTTCTGCAATTAATCAATGATATCCTGGACTTTTCCAAGATTGAAGCGGGCAAGCTGACCATGGAGAATGTTGCATTCATTCTCGATGATGTTTTGGGAGGCGTGGTGGCTATTTTGAGTGTCAAAAGCCATGAAAAAGGTTTGGAGTTTTTGCTGGATACCAAGAAGGATGTACCTCATGCTCTGAGAGGAGATTCTCATCGTCTGGGGCAAATTTTAACCAATCTGGCGGGCAACGCGATTAAATTTACGGAAACAGGAGAGGTTACTATCATAACAGAGGTATTGGAGGAGACACGAGACAGCGTATTTTTGCAATTTACGGTTCGGGATACCGGTATTGGCATGACACCGGAACAGATGAGCCGATTGTTCCAGGAGTTTTCCCAGGGAGATGCTTCCATTACCAGGAAATACGGCGGAACTGGATTGGGTCTTGCGATCAGTAAGCGTTTGGTTGAGATGATGGATGGTCAGATCTGTGTTGAAAATGAGTCGGAGCACGGCAGTCGTTTTATATTTACCGCTCGCTTCAATAAGGCTGATGGTCCGGAAATACAACCTCTCGTACCTGCGGAAGGTATTAGCGGCTTGCGCATTCTGGTGGTGGATGACAATGCAAGTGCTCGAAAGATCATTTCTGAACAATTGATATCTCTGGCCTATCAACCGGTCAGCGTCGGAAGTGGCGAGAGTGCCATCCAGGTACTCTCGCATGCTGATACGGAGGGTTCTCCTTTCGATCTTGTATTCATGGACTGGAAAATGCCTGGGATGAACGGCCTGGAGGTGGCTCGGCGCATCAAAAAAGAGTTACCTTTAAATGAAATACCAGCCGTTATCATGGTGACCGCCTATGGTCAGGAATACATTGCCACGACGGAAGAAGAAAAGAAACTTCTGAATGGTTTTTTGATGAAACCGGTCACCATCAACGCCGTTCTGGACGTTATCATGATCGCATTTGGATATGAGCCTATCAGGCAGACGATGTATTATTCAAATACCCATCGTGCCAATTTGGCAGGGCTTAAATTGCTCCTTGTCGAGGATAATCTTATTAATCAGCAGGTTGCGCAAGAATTATTGGAACAGGCAGGCACTGTGGTTGTTGTCGCCAATAATGGTCTTGAGGCCATTAGGCTGTTGGATAAGGAACCATTTGACGGCATATTGATGGATCTTCAGATGCCGGTCATGGATGGTCTGACCGCTACCCAACGCATTCGGAAAAAAATGAGCGCCGAAGAATTGCCTATTATCGCCATGACCGCCAATGCCATGGCAGGTGATCGGGAAAGATGTTTGCAAGCAGGTATGAACGACCATATCGCCAAACCAGTAGACCCGGACGAAATGTATGCCACTCTTGCCAAATGGTTTCCCAGTCAGTCCGACTTGATTTCCCGGGATATGGTTGCGCAATCTGTTGGACGCGGCAAGGATATTGTGTTGCCACTACCACCCATTCCAGGAATAGATTTGGCCAGGGGTTTGCGCAATGTTGGAGGCAATACGGTGCTTTACCGCAACGTTTTGCTTATGTTTGCCCACAACCAGGGGGGTGCCTGTCAGGAAATGGAACGGTGTTGGGCTTCGGGCAATATTTTGATGTTGGAACGGGCAGCCCATACGCTGAAAGGGGTATCGGCTACCATAGGGGCCTTGGAATTATCTGGTCTTGCGGGAAAAATTGAAAAACAGTCGCGGAATCCAGAGGGTATGAAGGAGTTGCGTAAATTGTTTGGTACAACGGCCTGTGAACTGGCGCGAATCGTTTCAACGATCGAAAGCACATTGATACAACCAGAAATCTTGGCTTTAAATGAGAACCAATCTGGTATTGAGATCGGTTTGGAAGATTTGTCTCTTTTATTGAATCAGGCCATAGTACTTCTTCTTGCCTATGACACATCCGTTGAAAATGTTTTGGAAGAAATCGGTGCTTTTATATTGAGTGGCAGGCGTCGAGAAAAGATAGAAACAATAAAAGTTGCGCTAGGCAAATATGATTATGAAACATGTATCATGCTGTTCCGTGCTTGGGCGAAAGAGGAGGCGATCGATCTGGAATCGTAGTTCTACTTTGTCACATTGGAACATACGCTCTGGATTCCCGCTTTCGCGGGAATGACGAAGCAGGAAATCCGTTGGAGAGGTTAGCAGTCATTCCCGCGAAAGCGGGAATCCAGAGCCTGCCCCCGAGGGTTGAATCGGGGGGGCCACACACTCCGAACTGGAAATGTGACAAAGTAGAAGTAGGGTATCCTGATTTTTTATTTTCCGCATGCTACCACCGCTTTTGTGTGGCGGGTGAATCTGTTAGAGTGATATCAGATGGGGTCTTTTTCAAACGGGATTCGCATGATCAAAATTGTCGGGGTCAACCATTACTACAAACAGCCCAAAGGGGCGGTTCGGCAAGCGCTGAACAATGTTTGTCTTGAGGTGCCGGAAAAGACCCTGTTTGCCCTGACCGGTCCCAATGGGGGCGGGAAATCCACCCTGTTCCGCATCCTGTCCGGACTCCTCAAGCCCGGCAGCGGTACGGTCAGTTTGGGGGGGCTGGATATCAACACCCATCCCCTGGAAGTGCGCCGGTTGTTAGGTGTTGTCTTTCAGTATCCCGCCCTGGACAGCCAACTGACCGTGATGGAAAATTTTCAAATCCATGCCAGTTTGTATCACCTGGATAAAAGCGTATTGGAACGGGCGATGGCAGAGGATATGGCATGGGCCGGCCTCAGGGAACGCCTGCACGAACGGGCCGGAACACTCTCGGGGGGGTTGCAACGCCGGGTCGAATTGGTCAAGGCGCTGTTGCATCGCCCGCGACTGTTGCTCATGGACGAACCTACCACGGGATTGGATCCCGGGGCCAGGAAAGCCTTTTGGGAAACCATCTTTAATTTTCGCAATCGCCTGGGTTTGACGGTGCTGACGACGACGCATCTGTTTGATGAGGCGGAACAGGCGGACCGGGTGGCCATCCTGCATCGGGGAACCTTGCTGGCCGATGGGACACCGGACTCCCTGGTCCAAAGGCTGGGCAATGAAATGATCGTCATCCATGCCCGGGATGAAGAGGTGGCCAGGCAGCTTGAACACAGGTTGGCAGCGGACACTCAGGTCACGGTGCGGCGCCGGGGCGGCGAGGTGCGCGTCGAAGGGGCAACTCAGGAAATTGTCGATGATTTGTTGCGGCAACGTCAGGGATTGTTTCAGGATATCGCCATCAAACGCCCGACGCTCCAGGATGTGTTTATCGATATGACCACCCAGGCACCGGAGGATGCGGCATGATCTCGGTAATTTCAGCTCTGGCCAAAAGGGAGTGGATCCGCTTTTTCCGCCAGCCGCACCGGGTTGTGGGCAGTGTGGCCCAGCCCATCCTGTTCTGGATCTTTCTCGGCAGCGGCTTCAGTTCTTCCTTTCGGGCACCCGGCATGGAGACCGTGAGTTACCTGGAATATTTCTATCCCGGGGTGCTGTTGATGGTGGTGCTGTTTTCCGGGATATTTTCCACCATCACCATCATCGAAGATCGCAGCAAGGGACTCTTGCAAGGCGTTCTGGTGGCACCGGTTTCACGCTTTGCCATTGTTCTGGGCAAGGTCGTGGGCTCCATGGGTATCGGTCTGGCACAGGTGCTGCTCATGCTGGTGGCGATCCCGTTCCTGGGGTTGTCCTTGGATGTGACGGGTTGGTTGCTCTTGCTGCTGGGGTTGGTCTTGTCCGCATTGGGGTTTACCGCTCTGGGTTTCGTAATGGCCTGGAACATGGAAAGCACGGCAGGGTTTCATGCTATCATGTCGGTCTTTTTGCTGCCGTTGTGGATGCTTTCCGGGGCCCTGTTCCCCATGGGACACTTGCCCGCCTGGTTGAACAGCGTGATGTTCTTCAATCCGGTGAGTCATGCGTTGCAATTGATCCGCTTGCCTTTTTATCATCCAGGGGGGCAGCTCGTGGCGATGGCCGCCTACCAGGTCGCCCTGATGGTTACATTGGTGTGGGCCGGCCTGTGCTTGGCGTTGGCACTCTGGAAAGTCAGTCGCATGGAGACTGGCGTCGCCGGACCTTGAGTGGGGTCCCGGATCGCGGTGCTGCGGTATCGGTAGGGATTGATGGAGAAGGATCCCTTGGGAAATGAACAAGTAGCTGCTGGATTGTGCCCCTGTTCCTTCTGGGGAGGGCGGGGTGGTTCGTAGGCTGGCATCGGAACACACGGGGAGTACATCATGTCGAAGAAAAAAAAGCCGGATCCCAACCACGGCAAAGATGAAAAAATAACGGCCAAACACAAAAAAGAAATGAAAGAAAAGCTTTCCGAAAAAGAGTATAACAAAGTCATGGCCCACCAGCAGGTGGAACTGGTCAAGCTGCAGGAGTGGATCAAGGCCAAAGGTCTTAAGGTGGTCGTTATTTTTGAGGGACGGGATGCCGCTGGCAAGGGTGGGGTCATCAAGCGGATCATGGAACGCCTGAATCCGCGTATTGTCAAAGTGGTTGCCCTCGGTACCCCCACCGAGCGGGAAAAGACACAATGGTATTTTCAACGGTATGTCCCGCACTTGCCGGCTGCCGGTGAAATGGTGTTGTTTGACCGCAGTTGGTACAACCGCGCCGGGGTGGAACAGGTGATGGGGTTTTGCACCCAGGACGAATATCGGGAATTTTTGCGCACCTGCCCCGAATTTGAGCGCATGTTGGTCCGCTCCGGTGTTATCCTGATCAAATATTGGTTTTCCGTAAGCGATGAAATTCAGGAAAAACGTTTCCAGGATCGGATGCGGGATCCCACGAAACGCTGGAAGCTTTCGCCAATGGATGTGGAATCCCGCAATCGATGGGAAGAGTATTCCCGCGCTAAGGATGCCATGTTCGCCCATACGGATATCAAACAAGCTCCCTGGTTCGTGGTGACAGCCGACGATAAAAAACGGGCGCGTATCAATTGTATCAACCACCTGTTGCATGTTCTCCCTTACGAAGATATGACACCCAAACCCATGGATCTCCCGCCGCGGGTGAAGTCCCAGGGGTATGTGCGTCCCCCTATTACGGATCAAACCTTTGTGCCCGATTTCGATGCGCCGGAGTCCGAACAAAATTATCCCAAGCCCTTATATCTGCAACCCGGAACCGAAGCCTCCCGGGAGGAGTGAGGGTCATGATCGCACGAGAAACGCCACAATGTTCGTAGGATGATACCGGGCGTTCTTTGGGACGCCTTTTTTTTTGCAAACCATCCGGTATTCGGAATGAAACCATGCGGTTCCTGTTCATCTATCCCAATGTGACCCGGCCCAAAACGCCGCAGATGGGTATTTTGGCGCTGGGGTCGTACCTGTTGCACCATGGCGTGGATGTCCGGGTCTGTGATCTGACCCTGCATGAGACCGACCAGTGGGTGGACCGGGTGCTGCGTGATGTGGAGCATTGGCAGCCCGATATCGTTGGTCTGTCGGTGCGTACGCTGGAATTTTCTTCCGCCTTACCCGTACTGGAAGCCCTGCGGAAACAGAATGGGAACCGCTTGCTGGTGGCCGGGGGACCCCATGCCACGTTTGTCCCACATGAGTTGGCCCCCTATGTGGACTATGGTGTCACGGGAGATGGTGAAGAGGCTTGTTTGGCTATTGCTCAGGCGATGGCCCAGGGCAGATCGGAAAGAATTCGGGATCTGCCCAATATTTTTTTCCAACAGTCGGGTGAGTTGATCAAGAATCCGGTGGGGCCCTTGTTTGATTTGGCCCTGGCCCCCGATCCCCACTATGCACTGTTCGATGAACGACACTATACCCAGCATTGTTTTTTGCGGTTGGTTCCGGCGGCTCAGGTGTGCGGGGTATTTGAGGGGAGCCGGGGATGTCCCTATCTGTGTACCTATTGCAGCAATGCCGCCTTGATGGAAATCAACAAGGGGGGGGGCAAATGGCGCCGGGAGAAAAGCGGCTTGCAGTTACGGCGGGAAATGGAATTGTTCCGGTCGCAGTACGGTATGGATATGGCGTATTTCGTCGATGAGGTGGTGATGACCTCGGACAAGCGCACGGCGGAATTGCGCGATTGTTTGCAGGATGCAAAAACCCCCTTTATTTTCATGGAACGTCCCGAGCTGATCCGCGAAAACCGGGTGCGTGACCTGAAAGAAGCCGGTGCCTATTCCTGTTCCATTGGCATTGAGAGTGGCGATGAAGGTTTTCGCCGGCAAATCTTGAAGCGTAACATGCCGGATCAAAAAATCCTGGACAGTTATCGCATGATGCAGGCGCATGGCATTCGCACCCATGCGTTTATCATGATGGGGATGCCCGAGCAATCCGAGGGGGTGATGCGGGCCAGTGTCCGTCTCCTGCAAACGATTCAGCCCGATAGCGCCCAGGCAACCACCTTTTATCCCCTGCCGGCAACCGAACTGTACGACAAGGTTGTGGAGATGGGTATCTTCGATCCCACCGTGCGTCCCAGCAATTATTACTCCCTTTCGGCTCTGAATTACACCCACGCGCACAAGGTGAGGATTGCGATGTATGCCGACATGGTCAACCTGGAACTGTGGCGCAGGAGCTGGATTCGTGATTTCACTGTGCAAATATGTATTTTAATGCCGCCCCTGTTCGCTCTGGTGCGTTGGTACATGACGAGTCCACGAGGCTATGCCCGATATCAAACCATCCGCTCCATGTCGGCGAAACAATTTTTTATGAAACTATGGGAAAAATTGTCCCTTGGACGCAGCAAGAGATGAATCCCTGATTTTTCCGACTGTTGTTTGCCGGAGGATTCATCGGAAATCATTGGTGAGGGGATACAGTAAAAAAAAAGCTTGCATTTATTGCGTGGCGATGCATGATAGGCAGGTTTCTTGTCGGTTTATGGGATATTTTTCAATAAGTTAATCAAAGTCAGCCTGCGGCGGGGTTTTGGTTGTGGCTGGGACCGTTGGACAGGCGCGGATGTTGGGTGGCCATAGGGACCGGGGCAGAATAAGACGACAGGTAAGGTTGCGTTTGTACGGAGGTCGATGTGCATGCTTGGTTTAACATGGAAATACTGTCTTATTAGAATGTTTTGCCCTTTAAGGGGTGTTGGAACATAAAAAAACAACAATATTAAAAGGAGAGTGAGATATGAATGAAGATCCCGTGGACCAGCGACAGGTTGAGCGGATACAAAACCACCCCAAGTATAAGGAGCTGGTTGAAAAGCGTTCCCGTTTCACCTGGTGGCTCAGTATCATCATGCTGGTCATCTATTATGCATTCGTTTTGGTTGTGGCCTTTGCCCCCAAATCCCTGGGCGCAAAAATATCTTCTACCAGCGTCATTTCTGTAGGTATCCCGATTGGTGTGTTGATCATTGTATCCGCATTCGTCCTGACTGGCATTTATGTTCGCCGGGCCAATAGCGAGTTTGACAGCTTGACCCAAGCCATCAAGGAGGAAACCAAATGAGACGATTGTCTGAACTATCCGCATTGGCGAGTGTTTTGTTGTGGAGTTCCGGAGCGTGGGCCGCTGATGCCGCCAAGCCCGAGAATCCCTTGAACATGACGGCCATTATCATGTTCTTCATCTTTGTCTCCGTGACACTGGGTATTACGTATTGGGCGGCCTCCCGCACCAAAACCGCCAAAGACTTTTATGCGGCGGGGGGCGGTATTACCGGCATGCAAAACGGTTTGGCCATTGCGGGTGACTACATGTCGGCCGCCTCGTTTTTGGGTATTTCCGCCATGGTGTTCGCCAAAGGCTACGATGGTTTGATCTATTCCATCGGATTTTTGGTGGGATGGCCGGTCATTCTTTTCTTAATGGCGGAACAATTGCGCAACCTGGGGCGCTATACCTTTGCCGACATTGTTTCCTTCCGTTTGTCGCGCATCCCCATTCGTACCCTTTCGGCGTTGGGGACGTTGTGTACGGTCATCCTCTATTTGATCGCCCAGATGGTGGGTGCCGGACAGTTGATCCGTACCCTGTTCGGTTTGCCCTATGAGTATGCCGTGGTCATCGTGGGAACGTTGATGATCCTGTACGTGGCGTTCGGCGGCATGCTGGCCACGACCTGGGTGCAGATCATCAAGGCGGTATTGCTGCTGACCGGTGCGACCTTCATTGCCATTGGCGCCCTGAACCATGTCCACTTCGACATCGAACTCTTTTTCCGCAGTGCCTTGGAAGGGGTCAAGTCGAGTGGCTTGGCGGACCATAAAAAAGTTGTCGCGGAAAACAAGGATATCTTTGCTCCCGGGGGATTGGTTTCCGACCCCATTTCCGCCATATCCCTCGGTTTGGCGTTGATGTTTGGCACGGCTGGCCTGCCGCATATCCTCATGCGCTTCTTCACCGTGGCCAATGCCAAGGAAGCCCGTAAATCGGTCTTCTATGCCACTGGATTCATCGGCTATTTTTACATCCTCACCTTCATCATCGGCTTCGGTGCCGTGGTGCTGGTGGCTCCCAATCCCCACTATGTGGACCTGGCCAAGGGCGTTCTGAACGGTGGCAACAACATGGCAGCCATTCATATGGCCCACGCCACGGGGGGTGATTTGTTCCTCGGGTTCATTTCGGCAGTGGCCTTTGCCACCATCCTGGCCGTGGTTTCCGGTCTGACCCTGGCGGGCGCATCGGCGGTCTCCCACGATATCTATGCCAACGCCATTCGCGGTGGCAAAGTGGATGAACGGGTGGAAATGCGTATTTCCAAAATTGCCGCCCTGGTGATCGGCATCATCGCCATCTACCTGGGTATTCAGTTCGAGAAACAGAATGTTGCCTTCATGGTTGGTTTGGCGTTCGCCATTGCCGCATCGGCCAACTTTCCCATCTTGATCCTCTCGATCTATTGGAAAAATCTGACCACCCGTGGGGCGTTGATCGGTGGTTCCCTGGGGCTGATATCCACAGTCGTCATGGTGGTATTGTCCAAAACGGTTTGGGTCGATGTCCTGGGCAACAAGGCGGCCCTGTTCCCTTACAAGGATCCCGCCATATTTTCCATGACCCTGGCCTTTGTGGGATGCTGGCTGTTCTCCAAAATGGACAGCAGCGCCCAGGCGCAAAAGGAGCGGGCCTTGTTCGCGCCGCAAAGGGTGCGTTGCGAAACCGGTGTCGGAGCGACCGGGGCTTCCAAACATTGATCGTTGTCAGCTCAGGTCTTTAAGTCACAGCCGGGGGGGTGAGGATACTCCCCCGGCGTTTGTGATGCGGCTGTTTCCCCAACCTTTCCCACGCCATGAAACGTGTACTCAACCGCAACGATTTCGTAGCGCCCATCCTGAATCTGCGTTTGCGCGACCTCGATTGGACCAAGCCGTCCATCCTGGACGGGGGGACGTCGATTCGCGAAGCCGCCCGCACCATGTCGGTGCGCAAACTTGATTTGGTACTGGTGCGCCAGGGTGATCGCCATGGCTTGTTGACCAGTGCCGACATGCGCGATGCCTTGGCGATTGAACAAGTCGGTGTCGATACCCCCATCGCCACCATCATGTCCTGGAAACTGGTCGTGCTGTCGCCCGATGCCTCGCTGTTCAAGGCGTTTTTGGTGATGACCCGTCGCGGGGTCAATCGAATGATCATCGTCGGGGCGGATGGGGACGTCATCGGCACCCTGGCGTTGCATGAACTCCTCTCTTTTTTAACCAACCATGCGTCCTTAACCATCCAGCGTATTCATCAGGCCACGACCATTGCCGAACTGGCGGATGCCGTCAAGCACCAAGGTGGCTTGGTGCAAACACTGTTCTCCAGCGGTATCAAAGTACGTCACATCGGCTGGTTGATGCACGAGCTGGATCGCCAAGTCTTTCAGCAGGCGGCCACGCTCCTGGCCAACCAGGAGTTGTTGCAGCGTGGATGCATTCTGGTCCTGGGGAGTGAGGGGCGGGGGGAGCAGTTCATGAAAACGGACCAGGATAATGCGTTTATCGCCGAGGATGACGTCCCTGTTGCCAGTATTCGCGAATTCTGTCAAACCTTTACCGACGCTCTCCTACAGTTGGGTTACCCGGAATGCCCGGGCAAGGTGATGATGAACAATCCCCTTTGGGGATCGGGTCTGGGGCAATTCCGGGAAAAAGTGCAGGGGTGGATCGATGACCCTTCTCCAGGCAATTTGTTGCGTATCGCCATTTTTTATGATGCCAGTGTGGTCGTGGGCAATTCCGATTTGTTTCGCAGGTTACGTCGTTCTTTCATGGCCCGACTGCCTGGTGACCAGGCTTTTTATTCTTATTTCGCCATGCCGGTGTTGGCCTTTGAAACGCCGCTGGGGATTTTCAAACGCTTCATCGTCGAGAAGGGTAGCCGGGAGGGGCGGATCGATCTTAAAAAAGGGGCGATCTTTCCCTTGGTGCATGGGGTACGCAGCCTGGCTTTGGAATATCGCTTGAAAGATACCAATACGGCTCGCAGAATTCGCGGATTGGTGCGTCTGGGGGTGCTGGAACAATCGTTCGCTGTAGACCTGATCGATGCCTTTGACGTTATTTCTGGCTTGCGCGTCAAGGCGAGTCTGGAGTGTTCGCGGGGGGATGGAGGGGGGGGCGGTGATCTTTTGGAACTGGAAAGCCTGGGGAGCCTGGAAAGGGAAAGTTTGCGTGACAGCTTGGCGCAGGTGGATCGATTCAAACAACGAATTGACCATCATTTCCGGCTCAGCCAGTTGCGATAATGCCATGTCGGGGGACGTTATGGGTCACACGGTATGAGTGGGCGGACCAAAGTTTTGGGGGCTTTTGGTCTTTTCCTCCTGATGGTTGCCGGGGCGGTTGCGGTAATGGCGTGGTTTTCCCAGAATGGGATGCCCCCGTTGGATGCCACGGTGGGGCCATGGCTGCAAAAACAGATCGCTCTCGTGCTGTTGCTGCTCTTTTGTTTGTGCGGGGTATTGCTGCACATCGCCTTCTGGTTGGACCGGACATTGCTGCGACCCATGGCGCAACTGGTGAAGGGTGTGGAAATCATGGCCAACGCCAACCCGTTACACGAGCTGGCATTGACAAAGGATCACCTGCTGGAATCGTTGCCGGATGCGGTACACACCCTGGCGGGATCCCTGGTGCGCACCCAGCGGCAAGTCCGGGAAACCTTACTGAATTGTGACCGGGGGATGGAACCTTTGGAACGGGTCATCAAACAGTTGCCTGTGGGGTTGATTGTTATCAATGCCCAGGGCAGCATCATTTTGTATAATCTCGAAGCCCAAAAGATTTTCCATCATTGTTCCGACTTGTTGGGGCTTGGTCGCTCGTTGTATGGGATGCTCTGGCGATTTCCAGTAGAAATGACTATTATATTGTTGGCAAAAGATATTCAGCGGCAAGGGGGGGAAGAGAATGGCCTACAGCGCTTTTATTGCCCTCTGGTGGGTGGTAAGGGTATGTTGGATTGTGTCATGCGCCCCCTTTCAAACTGTCATGCGGGTGAAGATCGTTTTTTGATTACTTTTGAAGAGGTTGACCACGGAATGGTGGCGAAGCATGGGCGCTTGGTGGACGTGTTGACTTCCGACTTGATCGCCGGTTTGGCTTTGCGGATGGGTCCAAATAGTGGGCTTGCCGTGGTGGAGGTGGGGCAGGGTTTGTGGATTCAAGCGGATGTTTCCTCGATGGTGTTGACTTTGGAAGCTTTAGTACGGGCAGTCAGTGAGCATTCGGGGAACGGGACGATTGAAATCCAAGCTACGATGGAGGGCCCGAGCGGTTGTGTGGATCTTACTTGGATGGGATCTCCGATTGAGGGAGAAGTGCTTGAATCCTTGCAAAAAAGGCCACTGGTCACTATGGTGGGGGTCGAGGTGACTTTGGGGGATGTTTTGACTCGGAATGGGTGCCAAATCAACAGCCACGGGCATTCTCAGGCGGGTCGTGCGCTGTTGCGCATGTTGGTGAAGCCATCGTTAGTCCAGGTTCCCAGTACGGCGGCGGCTGTTCCAGAGCGCCCCGAATTCTATGATTTTTCCTTGATGGTAGCTTTCAATAGCCTGGGGCGTACTGCGGGAAGGGGGTTGGCGGGTTTAAGTTATGTCGTTTTTGACACCGAAACCACCGGTTTGCAGCCCTCCAAGGGGGATGAAATCATCGCCATTGCCGGGGTGCGTATCGTCAATGGCCGCCTGTTAAGCGGTGAAACCTTTTCACGATTGGTGAATCCCCGCCGTCCCATTCCAGCCGAATCCACGCGGATCCATGGCATTACCGAAGCTGATGTCGTGGGTCAGGAGACTATTGAGGAAGTGTTACCGCAATTTAAATCTTTTGTCGGCGATTCGGTGTTGGTGGCCCACAATGCGGCATTCGACATGCGTTTTTTGCAGATGAAAGAGGCGCGTTGTGGAATACGTTTCGACCATCCGGTGTTGGATACGTTGTTGCTGTCGGTCTATCTGCACAGCGAGGACACGGATCACACCCTGGATGCGATTGCCAAACGGGTTGGGGTCACGATACACGGTCGGCATACGGCGATGGGCGATGCATGGGTGACGGCGGAAGTCTTTTTAAAATTATTAGAACTGTTAAACGCCAAGGGCATTTCCACCCTGGGATTGGCCATGCGCGCATCGGAGAGCATGGTGCAAATTCGGCGGCAACAGACCAAGGCCCGGTATTGAACTCCCTGTCCCGTTTCTCAAGCAGGCTTCACCCCTTGGCGTAGTATTTTCAAGGGGTCGATTCCCGCCGGTGGCGAGGTTGGGCCATCAATTTTGTAGGCGGGACCGCTGCTTTTGTCGACCAGGTTGATCCACTGGCCATAGGGGACGATTTTTCCGAAAGAATCGGTCAGCACCCGGACAATGGGGTGCAACAGGTGGGTCGTGTTGTTGGCAACAACCATGACAACGATGCGGTTTTTCAACCGCAGGATGGTCCCAATGGGGTAAACGCCCACGCATTGGACAAATTTTTGGAACAACATTTTGTCGTAATGACGTTCTGTCATGGTCATCATGTTGCGCAAGGCGTCATGGTGTGGCCACGATTTGCGGTAGGGGCGTGGGCCGGTCAAATTTTCAAAATCATTGACGATGGCTGCCATGCGGCCCTCCAGGCTGATGGCGTTTCCCTTGAGTCGTTGCGGATGACCGGAACCATCCAGGCGCTCGTGATGTTGGGCGGCCATGCGCCGGACAGATTCATCCATGATGCCCAGTTTGTCCAACAGCGCCAGCGTTTCCGGGACATGGGCGTTGAGGGCTTTGACTTCCCCCACGGACAACGGCCCTGTTTTATCCAGGATAGTCTCGGATACCCGGGTAATGCCCAGATCATGAAACAAGCCGCCTTGCCCCAATGTTTCAATCCGCTGGGGCGGCTCGCCCAGAAATTTGGCAAAGATCATCATCAAGGTCGATACATTGACGGCATGCACGGGATAGCCGCCGCCCCGCTGGTTCAGCAGCGTCAAACCCAACATGGCCTGCTCCTGCCGCAGTACCGAAGACAGGATGTCCCGAACCCCTTGCCGCAAGGTTTCCACCTGGACTTCCTGGCCGGCGAACAAACGCTTGAAAAAATCGTCGACTTGTTTATCGACGTTGTCCTGGACAAGTGTGGCGCTGCCCAATTCTTCGCGTAATGAGTGTGTCGGGTCTTTGTCCGACTCCTGTGTGTCATCCTCTTCGTGGGCCAACTCTTTAAGCTGTTTTTCCAGCATTTCCGAGACAGCATCATCGACGGGGAGGGGACGATTGGCCGGGGTGCTATCGAGCGGTACGTTCACTAATCTTGATCCTTGAAAAAACAGGAAGGTTTGATTTCCAAAACGAAATTGGCATGATAAATTGTGAATGGCTACGCGTCAAACTGGTTAAACCGCAACCAACACGGGAAACGTAGTTTTCCAGTGTCATTCCCGCGAAAGCGGGAATCCAGAAAGTCAGGGGAGGTAGGAAGGTCCTCTGGATCCCCGCTTTCGCGAGGATGACAATAACTACACATCCCAAGATAGCTGCGGTTTAATAATCTTTATTCCACAGGATGCCAATGTCCGTATTGGATTTGGCGTCCACCCCGGTTTGGAGAGAAATTTCCGGGGTCAGTCCGTATTCCAGAGTGATGCGATCCGCATCGGTTTTTATCCCCTTTTGCACTTCCAGGTAAATCTTGTCCGTGATGTATTTCCCGGCGTTGATGGTACCGGTTTCCACGGAATCCCCTTTGAAGTCGAGCTGGTCAATCCCCAGACGCTGGCCGATATCATCGACGATACCAGGGCCACCGGAGCGCAAGGATTGGATGGTGGTGGCCAGTTTGATGGCTTGGGCTGGCGTAATGGCGTTGGCGGGGCGACCAAACAAAAGATTGGCCAGGATGTCATCTTCCGGCAACGAGGGATCACTGGAAAATTTTAGTCGGGGATTGGTCACCGGACCTTCCAGGTTGGCGGTGATTTCCAGGTTGCGCGTCCGGGAAACCGCCTCCACATCCATGTTGGGGGTGGTCGGGTAGCGGCCATCAAAGGTGATGCTGCCTTTTTTCAACGCATAGCGCCGGTTGCCAAAAAACAAATGACCCCGTTCCATTTCCAGTATGCCGTCGATGCTCGGTTCTTGCATCGTACCTTGAACATGAAGATTGCCATGCCATTCCGAGTTCAATCCCCGCCCTGTGATGTAGGTGTGACCGGGAAAGGCGAGCTGGATATCCAATTTGGCCGACATGGCGTTGTGGATCGTCTCTTTGGCCTGCTTGGATGAACGCATTTTCCTGGTGTTGACAACACGCAGCTCCTGTCTGCTCTGTAGATCGTTGAGTTGATAGTTGGTGTGCTGCGCGGTGAGGCTGCCGCGAATGTCAAGGGAGTCCAGGGAACTTTCCAGGTTGAGTTGGCCGTTCAGGGTGGCCTTGGTATCTTCCCGGTTCAGTATCCTGGCTTGGTTCAAGTTCATGCTGATCTGCAAAGGAAAATTGCTATCCCGGTCCAACAGCCAGCGACCCCGGGCATGGATTTGTCCCGAATGGCCGTCGGACAGGGTGATTTGGTCGATGGTGACCTCTTTACCATTGGCCCGGGCCTTGAGGAGGATATCCTTGAAAACGGTTCCCAGGTCCGAATTCTCATACGTCCCTTTGACCATTTCCAGGGTGCCCTCAAGGCGCGGTTGATTCAAAGAACCGCTGGCCTGAAGCGTTGTCCGCAGATCACCCTGGAAACGGTGTTCTTCACCCAGACGCAACCATACGGCCAGATCCGACAGCGCCAGGGTGGCGTCCAGGTGGACTGATAAAGGGTCGTGGGTTGCCAGTTGCAGCACCAGGGGATCGAAGCCCAGACGGAGTGGCAACTCTCCGGTCAGATGCACCGGGGTTTTTCCCAGGCCGGTTGCGTCCAGGTCGATATGGGCCTGTTTCCCTTGCGTAACCCGTACCCGCCCCACGAGTCCAAGGGGGGGCAGTGAGCGCCAACGTTGGGCCTGGTCACGAAGGTTTTTTCCACGTAGCGTCATATCCAGATCCGGGGCGGTCGGTGTGCCCCGCACGTTGGCGGCCAAGGTCATCTCCCCGCCAACGGGAAGCAAACCGAGCCGATGCAACAGGGTCACATCCCCGTGGATGAGGCATTGGCCATCGATCTTTTTCGCATCCCGTTCCAGACTCCCGGTTATCCGGGTTTGCGCCAGGGTGATATCGAGTTGCGAGGTGCGCAGTTTGTCCCGGGTCAGGGTGACCATCCACGGCTTTTGCAGCAGGAACCGTTCGCTATCTATTTTCCCCTCCAGGTTGGACAGGAGAAGCCTGCCACCCTGGTCTTTGGGGAAAAGTTTGCCACGGGCACTGAGAACAAACGATTTGACGGCCCGGCCAGCGCCGGAAAGATTGAAATGCATCTCTTCCGGGTTGCCCTCGCCGTGGATTTCCACCCGTTGCAGCGCAACTCGGGGGGATTTGAAATTGTGCAGCGTGATGTCGGTGGTCAACTTTCCGTGTCGGGGATCCATCGGAACATCCCAGCGAACTTCTCCCTTATCCAACCCTCCAAACGTTCCTGCGAGATCGCTGGCATTGAGATAACCTTTGGTTCGCCCGTTGGCCGACAAGCTGACATCAACCGCGACCCGACCCGTCCATTCCTGACCATGCCAAGGCTTGAGTGCCGCCAGGGATTCCAGGGTGCCGCTCAGATGCCCGTCAGGTACCAAGGATTTCAGGGGCACGCTACCCTGTCCGGTTATTTTCGCACGCGGTCCCGTGAGGACGAGGTGATCGAACTGGAGTGTCGCGTCCCGTTCCCGCCACTGTGCCCGCCCTCCCAGGGTGAGACGCTCTTTGTTGGCATGAAGGGTTGCTTGAAAGTCGCCGCGTGCCACGGAAAACACATTTTTCACCTGGATGGCGGCCTCCAGGGATTCCACCTTGGAGTGACCTGCCCGCATCTGCTCACCACGCCCGAGGAGGTTGACCCACGGATCGGACCAGGGACCGCCCGCTTGCGCCTGAAGGGTGTACTGACCCGCCAGTTGCAATCCGGTGAGGTGGGATAAGGGTGAAAGGTCGGTGACCCGGGCGCGGGCCTGCGCGGAAAAATGACCCAAGGGCAGTTGAATATGGGTCTTTCCCGATAGGGAAAACGCTTGGCCCTGGAACCGAATGAGTGGCAATTCAAGTTTCTCCCCCGGGATGAAAATTCCTTTGGCAAGGAATCCGGGGTGATCGCCAATCCAGGGGGTCACGGTTTCGGGCCATCCCGTCAGGCGATTGCCTCGGGATCGAATACGGAAATGAATGGTTTTGGCAGCCTGGTTCAGATCGGCTACCCCCGAATATTGAAGATTCCCTGACAATCCGGGGGGTATCCGTGGGATGAAAGTGGCCAGTTCCGCCTTCTCCAGGTTGGCTTTCCCCGTGAAGGCGATGCGTCCTTGCTGACGGGTTGGATCCCAGGTGCCGGAGGCCGTCCCATTGCGGCCCCGGGATTCCTCCCATGCCAGGTTCTCAATGACCCATAACGGCCCCTGTTCCGGGTGGGCGTTCAACGATACGAACGGATGGGTGATCGTGACGGCATCGCCCCCGTTGTCGATGCCGATGTCGTTGGCGGATGCGAGCAGGGAGTAACCCACGCTTTCATGCGGTCCCGGTCGGAGGCGCATGTGGGCACGCACGTTGTGAAGCTGGAAGTGGGCGGATGTCAGGTGGTCACTCTGGAGTGAAACAATCGCCTGTGGCCGGCTCCAGGGACGGAAAACCCGGGCTGTCAGACGCCATGGCCCCGATACCGGAAGGAAGGCTTGCTCCACGACCGCCATGCGAATGCCAACCGTATCCAGGGAACGGGGTACGATGATGGCAAAGGTCGCTTGGGCTGGATGTCGCCCCACTTCTTGGAATGATCCCTCGAATTGGAAAGGATGTTCTGGTGTCGCGGTATCTCTTCCCCGTACTGTCAGGACGGCCCCTCCGGGTAGCCATGCGTCACCCAGGCGCAAGGTTTGGATGTTCAGGTGACGAACGAACCAATCCCAGGGGATCGCCAAGGGCAGGGGGGAGGTGCTGGTGGCGGCGTTCCATTCTGGAATGCGCTGGAGGGATAGATGCCGGATATCCACACGAGGGGCATCCGGGGCGGGGGTCTGGAATCGCCATAAAGACCACTTCAGGTGAATGCCGGAAGCCTCCAGCCAGGGTCCCCGGGCATCGGACAATACCACCTTTTCAATGCGCATGCCCTGAGGCCACTCCCCTCTCAGGCCCGATACGTGTCCATAGGGGGCTGCAAGGCGGTTGACGAACGTGGTGACGATCCGCTGGGCGCTATCCAGCCTGAGAAGGAGGACCAGCAAAACGGGTATGAGGAGAAGGACCAGTACAACGATCAGGATACGACGATGCCCATGTCGCGTGCTGCTTTGGTGCGATGGATTGTTGTCGGGCGCAGGGGACGGGACGGATGTTTGGCTCTCTGTCATGACAAAGGGCGTCCCCTTGTTGGGCCCGCTATGGGAGAAAATCTCAAGTCTTGCTGGTGGGTGACATCTGGAAAAACTTGCAGATACCCGTGGCCAGTCCCTGAGCAACCCGTTCCTGGTAATCGTTGTTGACCATGCGGCGTTCATCGACGTGGTTGGACAAAAAGGCCATCTCGACCAGCGACGATGGAATCCCCGGATTTTTCAGGACCAGAAAGTTGACCCGTTTGACCCGGGGATAGTGAATCGTGATACCGGGCTGGGAGCTTAAGGATTGGATCAGCTTATGGCCGAATTGCAGACTTTCGGCGATGGAAACCCGTTTGATGGATTCCATTTGCAAAAACTCCAGCAGTGAATCCTGGTTATCGCCACTACTGGCGACGGTTTGCAAATCGCTGGAGGAGTTTTCCCGATGTGCCAGTTGCTGATCTTTTTCATCGACGATGATCTGTGCCCCATCGGCCAGGCAAAATACCGATGCCCCATGGATGCGCGAGTCGCGATAGGCATCGGCGTGTAAACTCAGGAATAAATCGGCCCGGACATTTCGCGCCAGGGCGATACGGTTTCTCAGCGTCAGGAAACGATCCTCATTGCGAGTCAGGATAACCTGGCACCCTTGGTGGCCATTCAGCTTGTGAAACAGGCGTTTGGCAACGGCCAGGGTGACGTCTTTCTCCCGTGTTCCCCCGCGACCAATGGCCCCGGGATCAATACCACCATGCCCCGGGTCGATCATGATGATCGTGTTGCCATTCCTGCGGTGGATTTCCGTTTCCTCACGGGCAATCGTTGGCCACGGATTTTTTCTCTGGGCCAGATCACCCTGTTGGCCAGGGAGGATGGCGGCACCACGCTCCTGGCTTCCGGCTGGACTTGGATCGGCGGGCGGGAGAGGGCGGTTTTTGAGCGTATCCCCTTGCTCTGCGGGCGCGAGGGGATTGGTGGTCATTTGGGATGGGCTTTCCCCACCCCGATCAGCCAGGTGTTTGTTCAGGCTGGAATCGAATGCGGATACCGCAGAGGTGTTCGGTGAAACCGCTTCCGTTTCTTCAAGTTCCGGGGGCGGTGGCGGCGATGGCGGCGCCGTCTCAACGTGTTGCGGAGGTGTTTCCCGGGGAAGTTCCGCTTTGGGTTCGCTGGCGACCGCGACGGGCTGTTTGTCTTCAACTTTTGCAAGGGTGCCGCTGTTTTGCGCAAGGCGCAACAGCAACTCCTCACCCTGCCCATCCCGGGGCTTGGAAATGCTTAAATTCAGATTCACCGAGGTTTGGCAATCGAATACGACCCGGGTTCCATTGGCAAAGGGACGGCCAATCCGGACCCCTTTGACGAACTCATTACGGAAGGAACGTATCTTGTCCAGGTTGGAAGAGGAAATATCAAAAAAATCAATTACTCCGCGCTCTGGACCCTGGAGAACATACCCCTTGTGATGAATCGGTCCATTGGCCGCGAAAAGAATATGGATCGTTTCCCCCTCCTGCCGCAATTCCTTGACCGTCAGACTGACCCTTTTGTTGGTATTGGCCGGGGCGGCCTCCCGGGGTAGGGCGGGCTGCGGCTGTTCCATGATCGGGGAGTCGTGCGTCGATGCGGTAGCCGGGGATGGTGCTGTTGTCGCCACCGCAGCGGGTGCCCCGGATGTCGGTTTCAGGCGGACGATCCATTCCCGACCGCCTTCGGTATTCGTCGTGTACGATGTTTCCAGTTTTGCCGGCTGAACCAGATCGAGGACCAGTCGGCTACTCTTCGCACCCTGATCCCCGTAACGGATCTTTTTGACCAGGGCATTGGAAAAGTTGCTCAAACCCGGGTTGATAACCAGTGGTGCCCCAATGAAATCCAATACCGCTCGGTCGGGACGGTCGAGCATGAAGCCGTTGGTGGTCATGTCGGCATCGACCTGGAACACAAGGCGCGTCCCATCGCTATCCGACTCGATCGTCGCCATGCGGACCAGCCTTTTGTCCTCTGTGGCGATCGCCAAGGGAAGGTGGACCAGGAGGCTTCCGGCGGATATGGCCAAAACTTGCAAAAGGCTTCTACGTTTCATAAAAGTTCACATCGATTGAGCGGATGGATTTCCCGGGTGTTGGGCCATGTCACGTTGTGCTTGACTGATGCGGCTTTCCATTTCTTCTTATTTCGAAAATAAAGTTGATTTTTTTACATTCCAACACTTTCATGAATTGCTTTTTTCAAACCGGACCCTTGATTACCATGGAATTGCTGTGCTAAACGGATCGGAGTATAGCCCCAGCGAGGGATGAGGGAGGACCCCATGTCTGCGTTTACTGAATTGCCTTCGAGCATACAAACCGACCTTGTTGCGTTGCGGGATCGGACGACCTACCTTTGGCCGGAGATTCTCCAGGCCTGTCGGTTTGAGGGGAATGCCCTGACATGCCGCATCCGCATAAAAACGTTTGTCCAGGTCGAGAAAGCCCTGAACAACCTGAGCCAAGCGGGTTATTTCGGATTTCACAAAGTTACAAATGGTCATGGTGAAAATCCGCAACTGATACATCTGCAAATACTCGATATCACGGATCAGTTTAAGGTTATTGTCAACGCCATGGAACCCAAGGAAGTGGCGGTGGCGCCTGCCCGACCCAGTGGTTTCATGGACAAGGTGCGATCCTTTTTTCATCTTGATTAAAGGGGCTGCTGGACTTCAGCTCCGTGCCACTCCCGTGCCAATAACGCAACCTTTTTGACGCTGTTGTGTTTCCTTCGTGCTGGTTATGTCATCAATCTGACATCTTTGCCGATGTTGTTGCCTCTTTCTGAATGTCGGCTGTACCAAAGTTAGGCGCCAACGGCGAAAACCCCTCCATGACTTCTCTAAAGTCGTATTCCTGACGCTTCCTTTAATGCATTTAGCAAATCCAAGGCCATGTCTGAAAAAATGTCAGAAGGTGTCTCGATGAGCGTGTCAGGGGGCGTATCAGGGGCTGGGGGAGGGGCGGTCAAGAGGGGGGGGCGCAGGTTGACCCCATTGTTTGCCACACATAAACAATGTCACCAAAAATACAATCAAAGATAACAATTGTTGAGACGGCAGTCCCAGGTACAGGGGGGTGAGGTCCATGTCGGAGCGCAGGAAACCAACGAGGAAATAGGATCCGCTCAAGCCCGCCAAGCCCGCCGCTGAAAGTGCCCCGGGGGTTTGCAGGGCATTTTTGTATCGGTACAGAAACCACAACGTCACAAAAGCCAGCACAGCCAGATAAATCTGGGTGGGATGCAAACGAATGCCCGGCAGCGGACAGGAGCTGAAAGGGTCTTTGGGAAAGGTGATGCCCCATGGGAGATGGGTGGGCAAGCCGTAACAACATCCCGCGTTCAGACAGCCCAGGAGACGGTGCAACCCATACCCCAGGGTCAGGAATGGAATCAAAAAATCGATGACGGCCAGGAAGGGCAGTTTTTTCCATCGGCACCAGATGACCAGGGCCAGAGTGGTGGCGACGGCGACCGGGAAGACGGAGAATTGCTGCAAGGCGTGGATATCGAACAGGCTTTTCCAGTTGACAGGCCCGTTCAAGGCTGAAACCATCAGGTGAATCAAACCACCTCCCAACCACAGGCTGCCGATGAGGATCAGCATGAGGTCATCCAGGTTGTCGTGGGTCAGGAGCGAGCCGGGAATGGCGCGTCTGGCCAATACGTAGATGACCATCAGCGAGATGAAAAGGCTGAATCCATACGTATAAAAATGGAGGGAACCCAGGGAGTAGAGTACGGGAAACATGGTCTATGTCTTTTTCTGCGAACGTCTGCGGTGCCAGGAGCAAGCGATCCGGTGGATGATGACGGCGCTGAGTCCCCAATCCAAAGGCAAGGTGATATCGACTCCGACGGATTTGAACAGGGGATTGTAGTAGCTCCAATAACCCAGTTGCACGGAGACGAATTCGCCGATGGCCCCCAGAGTGGCACCGGTGATGAAAATCAGACGGTCGCATTCCGTCCGCCAGAAGATGGCGGTAATCAGGATCATCAGGGCATAGAGACCTTGTACGAAGAGTGGTTTTTCCATCAGCGCCAGGGCGGCGATCCACAACGCCAGGATGGGCAGGGCCAGGATCACGTTGAAGTAGCGGCGCCACGGTTCCCCCTTGCCCAGGCTAGTGTCGAGCAATATCGTCCAGGACCGGGCCAGGCGTCGGAACAAAGAGAACAGATTGGCCCAGACCAGGGATATCCACATGGGAACGCCCAGGATCAAATGGGGGGCATGGTAGGTCCATTCACCCAGATGGACTTCGGCGATTTCGGCAGGCGTACCCAGGAGGGCTGCGGCCACCATGGCGGCGCGATCACCGGGACCAGGGTGCAGCACTCCTTGAAGAACGAGCAACGTGGCGAGGAGCAACGTGGTCAGCCAGGGTTGATTCCAGGTGAAGACAACGGATGCCATGAGGGAGGCGGCTATGATGAGTGTCAGCAATAAATGGTCGGCAAAATGCCAGCCTTTCAAAATCCAACCTTTCATGGATCAGACTCCTCCGCAACGTTGCTGCTGACGACCCAAAATCATGCCGGGAAGGCCGTCTTAAGAGGGATTTGGAACGCAAAACCCATAACGACCTCTCCTCACCCGATGCATTGTAACGGTAACCGGCGAGAAACGCCAAGACTGCCACCTGGGATAGAGATGGCAAAGAGGGACCATTTCATGCTAAACTCTTTTTGCTATTGACCGATTAATAAAGATAGGGGAGAGTATTTTAAAGGAGTGAGTTGGTGAGGACGCCTTGTCCTTGTGAGTCTGTGACTTAAGGTATGTTGGAGGATGCTATGGCTACCAATGCTGTTGCCGCCGAAGGTTTGGTTCCGCTCAATGATCGGGCTGTGCAGGTCTCAAAACAGATGGCAGTGAGTTCATCGGGTGCTGATCGCCACAATTTGCGAAATATGATCAATGAGGGTGTCGCCGCCTCAACGAACAAAGCTGCCTATACATTGGCTTTGAATGCCCATTACCAGGAAACCATCGCTCGGATTTCCCTGGGTACCCATCCCAGGCCTGAGCAGGTGGGTCGGTTGAGCGTTACCGGGTAACGTTCATTCAATAGATCAGACCGTATTGGCAAAAAGGAAATTTTCCAGGGGGGGTGATGTGTTCGCACCTCCCCTTTCCTTTTTTTGCCGAAGCGCTGCAAGCCTGTCTCCTCCCTTTCTTGATTATCCATGCGGAAGGTTCAAACCACCGGCTTTAGCTGGTGGTTGTTTAGTTTCGCAGGCTCCACGCAAGGGGTTGCATCCCTGCCGTTTGCCCCGCTTCCAGCGAACATTGGAATTGACACGGGCGTGGCAATGGGGCAACATGCCGCATGATGGGCGATGGATTACATTCTTATGTAAAATCCTGAAGCGTTCTTGGTGGCGGGATGAGACTACCCTTGGGCTTGCGCGACTGAAGGTGACGGCGATGGTAAAGTTAATGCGATCAGGGGATGCTTCCTTTTGGGGCGGCGCCTTTCGGTTGAAGTTGGTTTCGGTGCTGCTCGTATGGGGGATGGTTCTCATCCTTGCCCTACCGGCTCACGCCGCCGAAGAGACGGCGGTCTCCGGCACAGATTCCAAAACAGTGCATGCCCCCGTGCCAGCCGAGGCGGAAGCCGTTGACAAGCCCAACAGAAAAACCTTCGATGCCTTGAGCAAAGAGAGCGCTACCTGCGTGTCGTGCCACATTGAGGACAACCGGGGCTTGTACCAGCAATGGGGCAACTCCAAACATTATGGCGCCAATGTGGGCTGTTACGAGTGCCATCGAGCGGAACAGGGGGATCCCGATGCGTTCATGCACAAAAAATTTCTGATTTCTGTTCTGGTCACTCCCAAGGATTGCGGGCGCTGCCATCAGAGGGAAACCAAGGAATTCGAGCATAGTGTCCATTCCAAAGCAGGGGATATTGAAACCAGCGGTTCCTTCCAGATGGCGAAGATGACCCAGGGGATGCCGGATGATTCCATGTTGGCCGCCGGCCTGCATGGTTGCATCCAATGTCACGGTTCCCGGGTAACGGTTAAATCAAGCGGCAAGCTGGATGCCACCACTTGGCCGAATAGCGGCATTGGTCGCATCAACCCCGATGGATCCCGTGGAACTTGCACCTCGTGCCACCAACGGCATGAGTTTTCACGGGAACAGGCGCGGCGTCCCGAGGCTTGTGGCAAATGTCATCGGGGACCGGCGCATCCGCAAAAGGAAATCTACGACGAATCCAAACATGGCATTAATTTTTACGCCAATGTGGGACGGATGAACCTGCAATCGCCCAAATGGGTTCCAGGGGAAGATTTTGATACGGGTCCCACCTGTGCCACATGCCATATGTCGGCCACGGTGGAATCCCCGCTGACCCACGATGTCAGCCACCGTGTGAGCTGGAATTTGAAAGCCCCCGTTTCCTTCAAAGCGGGGGAGGGACCGGATAAAAATGGCGCTTCCTGGAAGGAAAATCGCAAACGCATGGAGGAAGTCTGCACATCCTGCCACACCGGATCTATCGTGCAAAATTTTTATCAGCAGTTTGACAACGTCGTCTCGCTGTACAATAACAAGTTTGCCAAGCCGGCCCAGGAGTTGATGGATAGTTTGAAGCACGCCGGATTGCGCAGCCCGGCGATTTATGACGATCCGATTGAGTGGACCTGGTTTGAGATTTGGCACCAGGCCGGGCGTCGGGTCCGGCAGGGGGCCTCCATGCAGGCACCTGATTTTGTGCAGTGGCAAGGTTTCCACGAAATCGGGCGTCTGTTTTATACCCAGTTCCTGCCCCAGGCCGAGGAAATGGTTGCCAAGGCGCGCAAGGATGGCAAAGCGACACAAGCGGACGAGGTTGCCAAGGTGATGCAGGGCATTCTCAGTCGTCCCGAACACGCTTGGTACCACAGTGGCAAAAAACCTGATCAAGCGGATAAGGTTGCCCCCTGATCATGCCGCGCTCTTGGCCTGCTCCCCTCGGTTGGCTGTTCCGGGCTATCGAGGCTCTCGCCTGGATGAGTCTTGTGGTGGGGGTCGTGTTGCTGCCCGTTTTGGCCCAGGCGCGTGGGACCCTGATCCAGGAGGAGATCGCCCCCATCAAGGTGGACGGCAATACCTCCGATGTCCGCTGTTATGGCTGCCATGGGGAAAAAGGTTTCAGTGTCCCCATCGGCAAGGAAATTCGTTCGCGAAAGGCTACCCTGTACGTCGACCGCGAAAAATTGCAGGGCAGCGTCCATGGCAAACGCGGTTGTGTTGATTGTCACCGTTCCATTACACAGATTCCCCATCTCCCCGAGGATAAAAAACAGGTCGATTGTGTGCGCTGTCACAACGATATGCATGGCCTGGTGCAAGGGGAGGAATGGGATGTATTGGACAAGGTTCTAAAGAATATCGCCTTCTATACCGAGTCGATCCATGGCCAACCCCGCAAGGATGGATCGGGAAAGGCCAATGCCGGCTGCCCGGATTGTCACGATGGGCACGACATATCCGCCAAGGGGACACCGGGTCGCGAAGCCTTTCGACTGCAATCCCCTGAATTTTGCGGACGCTGTCATGCCAAGGAGCTTGCTTTGTACCAGGATTCGGTGCATGGCTCCCTGGTTCTACGCTATGGCAATACCAAGGCGGCGGTTTGTGCCGATTGTCATACGGCGCACAGAATCTCTTCGCCCCAACGGGATCCCGCCAAGTTGATCATCACCAAAAGCTGCGGCAATTGCCACCAGGATGCCTATAAAACCTATACGGCAACGTACCATGGGCAGGTGAATCAGCTTGGCTATACCTTCACCGCCAAATGTTTCGATTGCCATTCGGCCCACAACAATCGCCGGGTGAACCATCCCGAATCGCCGGTTTTTGGCAAGAATCGGGAAAAAACCTGCATAAAATGTCACGAAGGGGTTTCCCCGGGCTTCTTGACCTTCCAACCCCATGGCAATTCCCACGATTTCGACCGATACCCCCAATTGTGGCTGGCTTCAAAGTTCATGTTGTTGTTGCTGGCCGGGGTGTTCCTGTTTTTTTGGACCCACTCCCTGCTGTGGTTCTATCGCGAAACCAGGGAAAAACAACAGGGGCTGCTCCCGGTACACCACGAATCCTTGCAGGATCACGTCCAGGGTGAGCGGACTTATATCAAGCGTTTCCCAGCCCTGTGGCGCTTGGGTCACCTGACGTTCGCCCTCTCCATCATGACCTTGGCCTTCACCGGCATGACGGTCCTTTATCCAGACGCTTTCTGGGCACCCTGGGTGGCCCGGTTCCTGGGTGGGGCATCGGTGATGGCCGTGGTGCATCGCGTTGCGGCGGTAATCTTCACCCTGGTCTTCTTCATCCACTTGGCCGCAGTCACATACCGTATCTTTTGGGTGAGCCGGGATACGTTCCGTTGGTTCGGCCCCACCTCCCTGGTTCCCAATCTGCAAGATCTCAAAGATTTCATCGCCATGGTGCGCTGGTTTGTCGGCAAGGGGCCGCGACCGGTCTTTGATCATTGGACCTATTGGGAAAAATTTGATTATTGGGCACCTTTCTGGGGCATGTTCATCATTGGTTCCTCGGGTTTGATCCTGTGGTTCCCAAAACTCGCGGGTGAATTCCTTCCCGGTTGGATCTTTAACGTCGCCACGGTTATCCATGGTGAAGAGGCCTTCTTGGCCGTGGTGTTCATCTTTTCGGTGCATTTTTTCAACTGTCATTTCCGTCCCAGCAAATTCCCCCTTGATATCATGATGTTCGTGGGGCGCATGCCCGTGGATGAATTCAAACTGGAACGCCGGGCGGAGTACCAACGATTGGAAAATTCCGGACAGTTGGAAACCCTTTTGGTCCCTCCACCCTCGACCCGGATGCAATTCTGGTCGCGTGTCCTCGGATTCACCCTGATCGCCATCGGCTTGACCTTGCTGTTCATTACCTTGAGCGGCTTTGGTCTGCACCTGTGGGAGGGCAAACTGTAAGGAGGAACGTTGGTTGCTGACCCGGAGGGGTGATCCGTCACGGGGGTGGATCCAATTCGTAAATGGGGCATGCAAATGTTCTTGACGGGATGCGTCCGAGTGGGCTATGCTGCGATGCAACATGGTTCAATTCTTTTGGAGACGTGAGGCGACTGCCATGAGTGCATTGATTTCGGAACGTGTTGAAAAAAGTTTCAGCAACAGGATGAGCATGTTGCTGGCCTTTCAGGAGATCGGCAAGGAAACCTGCTGGGATTATCTCTCGCAGCAATTGGAAACTTCCGAAACCCTGATGCACTTGACCCGCCACCATCTGGGGCAGGTATTTGAGGCCAAAACCGCGCCTAAAACCGTTGCGGCCGTTGGCTTGGGTACTGTTTCCGTTGGCAAGGCCATCCTGGGACATGCCGCGGCGACCACAATGATCACCCGTGCGGCGGAACGGCAAACAGCAGAGTTGTGGCTGCAACATTTGGCGGATTGTCTGCGTGGCGGTGGAGAAACGCCGGTTGCATTGCCGCGCCTGCACTGAGATGGGTTGAAGCCCCGGGGGCGGAGCCAATCGCGAGGCTTCACGGATTGTCATCCGCCTGCACAACCTGATTGCGACCCGTGTTTTTGGCTCGATAAAGGGCGATATCGGCGCGCTTGATGGCCTCTTCCAAGGATTCGCCGATCCGCCGGCTGGCCAGCCCGATGCTGATGGTGATGGTCCGATCCGCCATGGGATCCGCGAATCTCAGTTGTGAGATTCGCGTTCGTATCCGCTCCATGATTTCCTTTGCCGTTTCATTGTTGACCCCTATCAGAAACGTGATGAATTCCTCGCCACCCATGCGAACCGGAATGTCAGCACTGCGTATGCCCTCCAACAGCACCTTGGAGACCTGCTGCAAGACGTGATCGCCGCAATTGTGGCCATAGGTGTCGTTGACCGATTTGAAATGGTCGATATCCATCATGGCTACGACCAGATTGGCCCTGACGTCGCGGTCATGAACCCGGCACAAGCGGTCGGCGGTGTCGCGCATGTAAACCCGGGTGTACAGGTTTGTCAGAGGATCCCGGATGGAGCGTTGGTAGATGCTGTCGCGCTCCTTTTCCATATTCTGGTAGATCATCTCCCTCTCGATGGCGACTCCCAATGGTTCGGAGATGCGGTTCAGGATCATGGCCAATTCGTCATCGATTTCGATCTCCTGATTGAGGCGAAATAGGACCAGGGCATTCACCAGATTGGTTTGGTGGGAGAACAAAGGCAGCAACAATCCCCGGACGGGATCACCTATTGGTTGCACCTCGGGGAGGTCAACCACCATGTAGGGACCGATTTTGTTACCATGCCAATGTTCGCGAGGCAGCCCCATGAAGGCGCGATACTCGGACGACAAGTGGGCCGTCGTGCCTCGGAATCCCGTCTCGGGGGCCAGATGCACGATCAGTTCTTCGTCTATTTGTGCGTAAAATTCAATGTGAGTCGATGGAATCAACGGTTCCGTCGCCGCAAGGATGGATCTGGCAACCTCTTTGAAGTCACGGTGCAATACCATGCTTTGGATGACATCCTTGAGCATGCGGTTCAACCGTGACAGGCGTCTGAAGTCGGAATTGGACCGCGTCATGAGAAACAGACCGCAGTCCATGGCTTTGAGTTGCGTGAACATGAAGGTGATGAGATGGTGGGGAATGAGGGAGCCATGCTGGGGCGCGATCAGTGTGATTGGGAGGGGCTCCAGTTTGGACAACCCATGCATCAGGACATCCTTGTGCGGCATGTAGTGTTCGTGAAAAGGGCGTATGTTTTCAAAATGGCTTTCGTCCCGGGCAACGAGCTGCCAGTTCTCGGTGAAACCACCGAACAGATCGCTGGAGAACAGGATGCCCGACCGGGTGTCAAAGGTGCAGAAGGCCCCGGGAAAATGGAGATAGGGGGTGAAAATGAATTGTAATACCCTTTGCCCAAGGTTGAGCTGCCAGGCATTCTTTTCGACACATTCGAGGGGGATGCGGATGGCATAATGTTTGAGCAGGGCATTGGCACGCCAATGACTGAGTACAACGGCATCGGAGCGGCTGACCAGGCGATCAATACTGGGGAGGGAACTGGTGATGTCGGGGTCCTGATGATGGCAGACGAAATAGCGTATCTTGGAAAAGGGTATGATCTTTTCAATTTTTTTCAGAGTGGCCTCCCAGGTGAGCTGGCCACCGGGGTCCAAAAGAATGGAATCTTCTCCGTGTTCAATGAGATAGGAATGGCATTGAAAAGGGTCATTGGGCAAATTTGATCCGACCCACCAGGTTTGTGGCGCGATGAGAATCGGCTCGTTGATATCAGCGCTGTTCAGGTGTTGGATCCAGGTTGTGTCCATGGAACATCCTATCCAGAAAATGCTTGCCAGAAGTTAACGAAAGGGGGTATGAGTATGTGTTCGTTAAGAGTCGTTCACTGTCCAGTGGGTTGAGGGTTATCCCATGCACGAGCTTAAGATGAAGCTGGCTGGCCTGATTGTCGAGGCGGTTCAGGAGATTTTTTCCGCCTACTTGTTTATGGAGGCCCAGCCAGGCCCCGTGAAGGTGGGTCAGAGTGGCGATACGTATGGTGCGCCGAAAACTGAAGTTCTGGCCATGGTGGGGTATAGCGGTGCTTTGCAGGGGGGAATGCACCTGGCGGCACCCGAGTACGTTGCCTGCAAATTGTCTGGCGCCTTTGCGGGCATGGAGATGGAAACGTTGGATAATGATGCGCGTGATGCCTTCGGGGAGTTGGCCAACCTGGTGGCGGGCGGGGTGCAAACCCGGCTGATGGAGAGCCACGGTTTTGGCGAAATCACGCTGACGCCACCGACGGTCGCCATCAATGGCGAACCGGAGCTGAATTATCGCGCTGACCTGGAGAGCGTTCAGCAATATTTTAAATTCGCTGGCGGGTTGATGTTCGCCGAATGTTTTTTCCTCCCACCCGATGCGTGACAAGTCTCCACGGTTCATTCCCCCTGCGGTTTCGTTCTGAAACGGGGCTTGCGTTTCTCCTTGAAGGCGGCAACGCCCTCCTTGGATTCATCGGTTCCATAGAACAGGGAGACGGCGTGCAGGCCAAGATTGGAAAAGCCCGCGATGTGTTGCGTATCGGCGTTAAAAGAACTTTTGGCAATGGCGAGTGCGGTGGGTGACAGGGCGAGGATTTCATCGCACCAGCGGTTGACTTCCGCATCAAGTTGCAGAGCGGGTACCACGGCATTGATCATCCCCATCTCCAAAGCCTGGGCGGCGGTGTAGCGCCGGCACAGGTACCAGATTTCCCGGGCCTTCTTTTCTCCCACCACCCGCGCCAGAAAAGCGGTGCCAAAGCCGGGATCCACCGATCCAACCTTGGGGCCGACCTGGCCGAAAATAGCGTTGTCCGCAGCAATGGTCAGGTCGCACAACAGGGCCAAAACATTGCCACCACCAATGGCATATCCCCGCACCTTGGCAATGACAGGTTTGGGAATGCTGCGGATGATCCCCTGGAGCGCCTCCAGGGGCAGGCCAATACTGCCCCGGCCATCGTAAGAACCTTCGTGGGCCGATTGGTCGCCTCCCGTACAAAAGGCTTTCTCCCCCGTACCGGTCAGGACGACCACGCCAATGGAACGGTTCCAGCCGGCGCGATCAAAGGCGTGAATCAATTCATCACACGTTTGGGCGCGGAAGGCGTTGTAACTCTCCGGCCGGTTGATGCAGATCGTGGCAACGCCTGCCTCTTCCCGGTAAAGAATGTCCTGATAGTTCATGGTCGCGTTTTCCTGCGTGGTCTTTAACCATGCAAACCTTTTCCAAAGGCTTGCAATTGGGTGTAGAATCCGGCTTCAAGGGCGCTACGGTTGTAAGCCCCGCCATCATAAACGCTCTGCTCGCGAAGTAAAACTGTTTCTCGGTTGCCCCGGGCATCCGTTGGTGAATGTCCCGCATCCTTGTATCGTGAGGGATGCCAGAATGAGGAAAAATGTGTTACCTTGGGTGCCATGATCGAACCATCCTTTGATACTTTCCTGCAACTGACCACCCGGGGTAACGTGGTTCCCATCTATCGGGAAATCCTCGCCGATCTCGACACGCCGGTGTCGGCCTATATCAAAGTTGCCGCGGATGCAACCTACTCCTACCTGTTTGAATCGGTGCAGGGTGGGGAGAAATGGGGACGCTACAGCTTTTTGGGTCTGGATCCGGCAGCCATCTTTCTGGCTTTCCCCAATCGGGTGGAAATGCGTTGGCGTGATCGACCCAAAGAAGTCTTTCCCGCATCGCAACCATTGAAGGTGCTGGAATCGGTGATGCGGCGCTTCAAACCCGTGGAGGTGGCCGGTCTGCCACGCTTTCACGGTGGCGCGGTCGGCTACTTCGGCTACGATGTGGTGCGCTCCTTTGAACGGATCCCCGATACCAACCCCGATACCCTGGGAACACCCGATGCCATTTTCATGCTGTCGGACCTGGTGATCCTGTTTGATAATTTATCCGGACGCCTCAAGGTGGTGGTCAACCTGATCATCGACGCCAACAGCGATGTGGTGACCCTGTACGCCGATGCCGTGGCACGCATCAATCACGTGGTTTCCAGTCTGCGCAATGCCCCGTCGCGCCCCAAATTTTCAACCCGGGGATCCCGAATCAACGAAAATCAGTTTCGTCATGAAATGCCCCGGGAAGCCTACGAAAAAGCAGTGGACAAGGCCAAAGAATACATACGTGCCGGGGATATCTTTCAAGTGGTGCTGTCACAACGGCTTTCCATTCCCTTCGCCCATTCCCCGTTGTCACTCTACCGGGCCTTGCGGGCCACCAACCCGTCCCCCTATATGTTCCTGCTCAACCTGGGCGATTTTTCCCTGGTGGGTTCCAGCCCCGAAATCCTGGTGCGTCAGGAAGGGGATGTGGTGACCGTCCGTCCCATCGCCGGCACCAGGCGGCGTGGTGATACCCCGGAGCAGGATTTGGAACTGGAAAAAGAGTTGTTGGCGGATCCCAAGGAGTTGGCCGAACATATCATGCTGGTGGATTTGGGGCGTAACGATTTGGGACGGGTCGCGGTCAGCGGTTCGGTGCGCGTGACCGAGCGTCTGGTGATCGAACGCTATTCCCACGTCATGCACATCGTCTCCAACGTCGAGGCCAAACTGAAGCCGGGATTGAGTCCTTTCGACGTGGTGGCCGCCACCTTTCCGGCAGGGACCGTCAGTGGTGCCCCGAAAATTCGTGCCATGGAGATCATTGACGAACTCGAAGTGTCCCGACGTGGCCCCTATGCCGGGACTGTCGGCTACGTCTCTTTTTCCGGCAACATGGATCTGGCGATCACCATCCGTACCGCCGTCATCAAGGATGGCATGCTCCATGTCCAGGCGGGGGCCGGTATCGTCGCCGATTCCAAGCCGGAACGGGAATACGAGGAGACCCGGGAAAAAGCCAGGGCGATTTTTCGTGCCGTGGACATGGCGCAACAGGGGTTGGAGTGACTGCCATGTTATTGATGATCGATAACTACGATTCCTTTACCTACAATCTGGTGCAATACTTCGGTGAACTCGGGGCGGAGGTTGTGGTCAAACGCAACGATGCTTTGGGTATCGATGATATCGTCACGCTGGCCCCCTCCCACATCGTCATCTCCCCCGGTCCCGGTACACCGGATCAAGCCGGTATCACCCTGGAGGTGATTCGGCGTCTGTCGGGGATCATACCCATTTTGGGTGTCTGTCTCGGACACCAAGCCATGGGTCAGGCCTTTGGCGGGCAGGTGGTTCGCGCCCCCGCACTCATGCATGGTAAAACGTCCCTGATTCATCATTATGGGGCCGGATTGTTTTTTAATCTGCCATCCCCCTTTACCGCCACCCGGTATCATTCCCTGATCGTCGATAAGTTGGGTTTCCCCGATTGTCTGGAAATGACTGCTTGGACCGAGGATGGGCTGATCATGGGGCTCAGGCATAAAACGTTGGCGGTGCATGGCGTGCAATTCCACCCGGAATCCATCTTGACGGAATGGGGGCATGATCTGCTCAAAAATTTTCTGAATGCCCCTGTGCAGCATACCCTGTGATGGGAGAATCCATGGAGATACGCTTCGCTATCGCCCGCCTTTTGGAACGGCAGGACCTGACCCAGGGGGAAGCTCGTCAGGTGATGGACCAAATCATGTCGGGCGCGGCCACTCCGGCACAGATTGCCGGTTATGTCATCGCTTTGCGAATGAAGGGGGAGACGGTTGCCGAATTGACCGGTTCGGCAGAGGCTATGCGGGACAAAGCATTGAAAATTCATGCCCCGATAGAACCGCTGATCGATACCTGTGGTACCGGGGGGGATGGACGGGGAACGTTCAATATTTCCACAACGGTGGCTTTTGTCGTGGCCGCTTGCGGGGTGACTGTGGCCAAACATGGCAATCGGGCAGTCTCTTCGCAATGTGGATCCGCTGATCTCCTGAAAGCTTTGGGCGTGCGGATCGAGGTGACGGAAGCGGTTTTGCAGCGGTGCCTGCACGAGGTGGGGATGGGGTTCTTGTTCGCCCCCAGCCATCATGGCGCCATGAAACATGCGGCGGAACCCCGTCGGGATTTGGCAGTGCGGACCCTGTTCAACCTGTTGGGTCCCCTGACCAATCCGGCTCAGGCATCGTGTCAACTGCTGGGGGTTTTCGCCGGGTGTTGGACCGAACCCATGGCCCAGGTTTTGGGGCGCTTGGGTTCGCGCCGCGCCTTGGTGGTCCACGGTCTTGATGGTTTGGACGAAATCTCGATCACGGGTCCGACCCGTATCTCGGAACTGAAAGCGGATGGTTTGGTGACCACTCGGGAGGTTGTGCCGGAAGAGTGGGGTATTCGCCGGTCAACCATGGAAGATCTTCATGGTGGCGATGTGGCGGTCAATGCGGCCATTACCCGTTCCATCCTGGAGGGTCAGGTCGGGCCAAAACGGGATATTGTCCTGGTCAATGCTGGGGCGGCATTGTATGTCGCGGGTGTTGTTTCCGATATTGCGACGGGGATCGCCCGGGCTGCTGAGGCTATTGATAGCGGTGCGGCCAGGGAAAAATTAGACAGGTTGGTTCAAGTGAGTAACGCTTCGTCTTGATTTGCGAGGGTTCAGGGAGACAATGAGCATTCGGGGTACCATTCTTGAGCGGATCATGGCAACCAAACGCGAGGAAGTGGCTCAGAGTAGGCGCTCTTTCAGCGAAACAGATTTGTTGGACCAGTGTGCCGAATGGGGGGCACCACGCGGGTTCATTAACACTATTAAAGAAAAACGAGATCAGACCGGACGCGCCGTTATCGCCGAAATCAAACGGGCTTCCCCCTCCAAAGGTCGTATTTTTCCCGGGGATGACGCGGCGTTCGATCCCCTTGCCATTGCCCGTGGGTATGATTCCCATGGGGCGGCCTGTCTCTCCTGCTTGACGGATCGTGATTATTTCCAAGGCTCCGATGCATTCTTACCCCTGTTGCGACGTGGGGGGACGTTGCCGGTGTTGCGCAAGGATTTCTTGTATGATCCCTATCAGGTGGTGCAATCCCGTGCTTTGGGTGCCGATGCCATTTTGCTGATCATGGCGGTCTTGTCACCGGTTCAAGCCCTGGAACTGGAAGCCGCCGCCCTGGAACTGGGTTTGGACGTCCTGGTGGAGGTGCATGACGAGGCGGAACTGGCGGTGGCGCACGACTTGAAGACCCCTTTGCTGGGGATCAACAATCGCAATCTGAAATCGTTCACCACTTCCTTGGAACGCAGCCTGGCGTTGGCGGCCAGGGTGGAGCCGGGGCGCATCGTCGTGGCGGAAAGTGGTATTCAAACCGGCCAGGATTTGCAAAGGCTCGCCTCACGGGGGATCCAGGTGTTTCTGATCGGCAGTGCGCTCATGACGGATCGTGATCCGGGGGCCGCCCTGGGTCGCCTGTTGGCGGAATGCGCCGCGTGATTATTACAGATCTCGCCCCGCCCAAACAACGCGACCAATAATGTCCACCCCCTGGGTGCGACCCAGTGCAATGGGAAAAGGGGGGGAGGCGGGATTGTCGGAATGAACGACAACTTCCCGACCAGGACGGGTGTGCAGCCGTTTGGCGTAGAGTTGGTTGTCCAAACGCAGCACGAAAATGCCATTATCCTGGGGTTCCTTCTGTCGCAAGTCAACCAGGAGGACATCGCCGTCGTGGATGGTGGGGTGCATCGAATCGCCAACGGCGTCGATAATGGTGAGAAAGCGCGGATTGAGCCGGCGTTTTTGCAACCATATGTTTCTGAAAGCCAAATATCCCTTGATATTGTCTTCTTCCGGGGTGATCGATCCCGTGCCCAGGCTGGCCGCAACCTCCAAACGGGGGATCTTGACGAAATCCCCTGGATCGTCCCCATCCAAGAAGTCGGAGAGCAGAGGGCCGCTGTCCGCAGCAGGAACCTCCTCTCGATCCATCCACCCCCTGGGTTTGCCAAAGGCATCCTCCAAACGGTGCGCCAACAGGTCTCCCAGGTTACGCTTTCCTTTGGAGCCGATGATCTGGCTCAGATAACTGCGACCGGTACCCGCTTGGCGTGCCACTTCCGCAGCACTGCCGGTTTCGGCGATCAGTTGGGAGAGGCGGGCTTTGCGTTGCAAGGTGTTTTTCGTGTGCATGGGTCTTTGTACCCTGTCAGGGTGGTGGATTCCAGGTCAACACGGTTGTTCATGGTTCTCAAGATGCCGCAGACATTAACGTGACTTTGTTTAGCATAGCGAAACACGGTTGGCAAGTGGCATTTCCCTTGCGCCCGAAAAGGAAAATTTGTTTTGGGTAGCAGATGAATTTGGAAAACCTTCTCCTCGGTCCATTACACCCTGTCCGAAAAAATATCGTCCAGCGATTGGGCATCGAAGATGCGAAGGCTCCACTCTTCCAAGGATGACAGATTTGCTTTGGTTATTTTTTCGTTGGCCCAATCGGGCACCGAGCCGAAACGGCGTTGCAACAGCAAGTTTGGCTCCAGTTGCGTCCAAAATCAGGCAGGATGGCGCAATCGGAAGGGACAGGCCTATTTTTGCTGTCGGGACGTTGGAACTGGCACCAGTGCCTTTTTTATGACAAAATTCGACCATTGATATTGGGGAAATGCTGGCATCGCAGGCATGGCATGGTAGCGCTTGCGTTGGGTCCGCTCGGTTGGCTTCATGAGTCGGTTGGAAAATATGGAAGATATTTTTCGTGGTAAAAAGAAGGTGTTCGCCTCGTTGCTCAGGGCGCAGCAACAGTCTGTTTTATTGGAAATTACCTTTACTGGTGGTGCGAGTCGCGAGCGTTACGGTTCCCGCGTTCTGTCGTTTCCCGGTTATGAGGGCGGGGTCACTTTTGAGACCGATATCCTGGCCCAGATGGCCCGGCAGCTCAGGGAGGCCGTGAATGACGACGAGGGAAGGGCGGGCGATGCGGTGGTGCCAGATGACCAAGGGGTGCCGGATGCGTTCTTGATCGTCCCTTTGGAACCGACCACGGGCAATATGAAGATTCGCAAAGTGCCGCAGGTCGTGGTTCGTTTTTTTATCGGCTTGGAGTTGTACGAAATCGTCACCACGTTTCAAAAAGTAGTGATGGTTTCCGGCACCCAGGCGATTCAACTGGCCCTTCCCGGCCTGATTCGCATTCATCCCCGGCGCCAGCAGGAACGGGTCACCATCCCCCCTCAGGCCAACATGAGCGTCGTGGTGCAAAAACGGGGCAGCGCCGGGTTCAAAGCCAATTTGCTCGATCTATCCCCGGGAGGATTGTCGTTTGCCAGCACCGATGCCCACGAACCATTGGTGCTGGGCGATAAGGTGGGCGTTACCATTCAAGGGCCAATCCTGCAAGGGACCCCTTTGTCCACTTTTGCATCGGTTTGTCGGATTGCCCGTGTCCGGGATGGGCAGAATCTGCAACAGGCCAGCCAACTGTACGGTGTCCAATTCAAACTGGTGTCGGTGGCCGATGCCATGACCATTGATCGCCTGGTCAGGGATTTGAGCAAAAAGCCGCGATGATCGGTCTCAAGGCAGCGCGATTGGCTTACCGCCCTCTTGTTCCAGGGATCGTTTGATGGTTTCGATTAGTTTGACCCGCAAGCGTTCCAGGGAAGGTTCCCCTCCGGGATGAAATGGCAGGGTGCGACAACGGTTCATGGCAGCCATGCCAATGCGGGCCGTGAACAGGGCGTTGGCCGCCCCTTTCCCCAACTGCGCGAGTACCCGGCTGGCGGCGTGACCACCCACCGCTTCGGCCACCTTGTCCACCATCAGATCGGCAGTCCCCGCCATGAACAATCCCAACAGGACATCCCGGGCCAAAAAAAGGTTGCCCGACCAACCCGGTTTCAGACCATAACATTGGGCGATTTCGCGAATCAGCCGCAGGTTTTGCCACAGGAAGATCAGACTGTCCAACCATACGAATGGGATGATGGTCGAAGCCACGGCGGTCATGGTACCCCTTTGGACGATGAGGTGGTAGCAGCGTTGGTCCAGTTGGGCGTAGACGGTTCGGGACAACAATTCCAATAATTCGCGGTCGCTGTGATGACTTTGGGCCAGGTGGTGGAATTGTCGCCATGCCGGTTCCAACCACTCTTCCTGGGTGACCCCACGGCGCAGGCGCACGGTCAGTTTCGCACCGGCACCATGGCCGCTCCCATGCCACAGGTCTTGGATATCGTGACGCATGACGTCAAATCTTTTCAGGCGTGTCAATTCCCCCATTTCCCCAGCCAGGATGACGACGGCAGAGAGTACGGTTGCGGCTGTCAGGAGTGAAAATATCGATCCCAACGCCCAATGGACCTGGAATTGCCGCCACAAAAAATAATAAATATCCTCTATCCAGATCCCCGCCAGCCAGGACAGTCCACCAACAAACAGCCAGAACAGGGCCCTGTTGCGAAAAAGACGTTTGATCCTGACCCCGGAGTGCGATTGGTGATGGCTGTCGGGTATCTCCTGCTCCCGCTCCAGGTGGACCTGGTCGGCATCCGGGTTGAATGGGAGTTCAACCGGGGCAACGGGTGACTCCTTGGGTTGGTCTGGTTCGGCGGTAACCGGCAGTTCCAGGGGGGCGGCCCAGTTTTTGGAGGGGGTCACGTCACTTTGTCTCCCAACAAAAAGTCGAGTACCAGATCCAATCGTGAGTGGGGCAGTCGATCATCGCTGTCATTTCGGGCAATGACAGGTTCAAATTCCAGAAAATTAAAGCGTTCCTGATGCCATTCCTCTGGCTTGGGAATCTTTTCCGGGATTTCACCGGGAAACAACAACACCTCCTCGTTGCGTCCCTTGGGGCGTCCGCGGACAAACGACAATCGCCGCCCTTCGTGTTCCTTGACGACGGTTTCGGTTGAAACAATCGAGGCTATGGCCATGGTTTCCACGGCAACGCCATAGAAGCTCGCCTCATTGACGGGATCGGTGACGATGCGTTTGAGGAGGCGTTCCAGATTGTTGTGCTGATTGGCGGCGACATGATCCGATTTGGTGGCGACAAACAACAAACGATCAATCTTTGGCCGCAACAGACGCGACAAAATGGAGGAACGGCCATAATCAAAATTTTTCAAAATGCTTTTCAACGAACGACTCATGTCGGCAAAATGGTTGGGTCCGCGATTCAATCCTTTCAACAGGTCAACCAGGACGATTTGCCGGTCGAAATGGGAAAAATGTTGGTGATAAAAGCGCCGTACCACCAATTCCTTGTAGGATTCAAAACGATCCGCCATTACCTGGACCAGGGATCCCGGTTCCAGGGAGGGTTCTGGGGAGAGCATGGGGCAAAAAGTCAGCAAAGGGGCATCTTTTAAATCACCCGGTATCAAAAAACGTCCCGGTTGCAGATAGTTCAATCCAATGGGTTCCCGTTTGCAGGCCAATAGGAAATCGGTGAACAAACGACTGGCTTGACGTAACACACCTTCGTCCGCACTGTGCCGGGGATTCAAAGCACCGAGATAGGCCAACCAGGGTTGCGCCAGGGTGTGTCGGGGTTCGGTGCGGCACAGGGTCACGACCTCTTTGGACCACTCCTGAAAACTTTGCCCCAAAAGCGGCAGGTCCAGAAGCCATTCCCCGGGATAATCGATGATGTCCAGGAAGATCGTGTTGGTTGTCTTCAGGCGACTTTGCAGGAGTCCCTTGGGGCGAAAGCGAATGGCCAGTCGTATTTCGCTGATGCCATCGGTAGCTTTGGGCCATTGGGGAGGGGTGGCTGTCAAGGATTCCAAATATTGGTCGTAGCGGAAAGTGGGAATGTTCATGGAAGGTTGCAAAACGGTCTTGGCCCCTTGAAACCGTCCTTCGGCGACCACCTGGAAAAAAGGTAATCCCCCCAGGCGCGCCCCCATCAATAATTGGTGAATCAGGGAGGTGATGAAAACGGTCTTGCCCGATTGATTCAGACCGGTCACCGCCAGACGTACCCGCCGGTCCATGGCGAGATAAAGGAGATCTTCAACCCCTTTTCTGGCTTCGGTAACCAGGGTTCCCAAGGGCGTTCTTTTAAACGGAGGTGCTGTCCACATAAAATTGGTTTAGTCCTGAAAAGACGATCATGGGAGTCAGGATTCAAGGATCCAGCAGGTTGATAAAAGTATCGGCTGCTGAGGATTCCTGCTTGACTATCCCCGCAACGGACAGACAGGATGGCCTGTGATTTTTTTTCACCCAGCATCAGGAGCCATGGGCATGGATCGCAAAACTCTGTTAAACAGATTGGACGTAATTGATTTCTTTAAAGATTTTTCCTTTGAAGAAAAGAACTGGTTTTGCGACAACAAACTGTTCTGCTCCTATGAGGATGGCAAAAAAATCATCGTCGAAGGGGCACAGGATCGAACATTTTACGTGCTGATCGACGGGATGGTCGTGGTGACCAAAAATACCCATCCCAACGATGCCCTGGCTCACCTGGGACCCGGTTCCGTCTTTGGTGAAATCGCCCATTTCGCCCGGCAATTGCGTGCCACCAACGTTTCAGCCCAGGGCAAGGTTCTGGTCTTTCGCCTGGAACATGATTTTTTTAAAAAACTGCCACCCGAAGTCAAGTTGAAAATCAACTTTCAGGCCATGGCCATTTTGATGAAGCGCCTTGAAGATACCAAGAAGAAAGGGTGACACCTATCCCTGTTGTGGCCACCAGTTGGCGATAAGGGTTGCCAGCCCGGTTAAATCGCCGACGATGCGGGTACCATCCGGAAAAGGGTTGGAATTGCCCGGGGCGACCACCCCCAAAAAAGAGGCTCCGACGCTGATGGCCGCACGATGGTCCGAGATGGAGTCGCCAATGAACAACAATTCTTTGGCTTGGCATTGTTCCCGCCGCACCAAATCGGCCAAGTGTTGCTCTTTGGGTGTCGGTCCACCCAAAATCTTGCGAAAATACCGTGCCATATCCCGGCCCTGGGCAATTTCGACAACCTCCGGCTCCGGGGCTGCGGAGACAATGTACGATGGGATCAACGGCCAGCTTTGCAAATAATCCAGGCTTCCGTTGATCGCCGTTGCCGTCAAGGTGCGTTGGAAAACGCTCTCTTTATATTGGGCAACGGTATGGTCCAACGCCTCGGGATCCAACTGGACCGCGAGGACCTCCCTGAAAATGGTATCGATACGCTGCCGGCGAAAAACTCCCCGGGTTTGATTCCACAGGTTTCTGGCAGCCGCCCCTTTGGTTGGAAACGCACTCTCTACCAGGGAGACCAGGGCATCGTCCTTGATGGGGACCGAATCCACCAGGACACCATCGAAATCAAAGGCGACAGCCTGGATTTGCAGTGCGTTGAAGCGGGCAAGCATCGCTTTGCGCTCTTTATAATTCATGCCGGAGTGACAGGGGGAAAACACGTTTGGCTTCCTGGACAAAGGTGTTAAAAATTAAATCCCGTGGAGAGCATGCCGTCTCGCGTTCGATGGAAAAAACGAATTTTTACAAAAGAGAGGGTCCGTTGACTGAGTTGGGACCGGGATATGGCCTGGTATAAGCTTTCGTTGAGCATGCCAAGCCGGTCACCACGCACGGACGTTTGAATCCCCCACATCATGAAAGGTTGGGCCGGGGAATTTTTGGTTCCAGTTGGGTCGGGGGGGGCATGCATGAGTTCCATATGCACCGCGGGCGAACGCAATACCCCGATGGGCGTCAACTCTTCAAGGCGCAGGACGGCCATGGCCATTTGTTGCAGGCGCTCAAGTTCCATGTCGCTGACCTCCTGCTCGCGAAAAAATTGCACTGCGGCAGTGAGAAAGTTGTATTCCCGGGTCATGATGCGGGCGTTGGCCTTGATAGCCAGGTCAAGGTAGTGCCACGAAGCCTGGATGAGACCGGATGTTACGCAATTTTTAAGCAACAAACGCAGGAGTTCGCTATCGTCAGGAGCCAGTTCATGGGCTCGGCGCACCATTTCCCGGGCTTCGGAATAGAAGCCCAGTTTCCTTAACGATTCACTGAAATCACGATAACTGGCGGGGTCGTCTGCGGCGGTTTCCAAGATCACGTAATGATGGTGGCGCATGGCCTCCACATCCTTTGCCAGGCAGGCCAGACGTGCCAGAACCAGGCGGGCCGTGTTGCCATGAATGGGCAGCAAAGCTTCCGCTTCCTTGATCATTGCCGACAGATGATCCCCATCCACTTCCAGCTCGTACTGGAAGAGTTTTTCAGATCTCTTTGACAAATCATTGATTTTAAAATTTTCTTCAGAATGACCCACGCCTAAAATCTCCCGAAAAAAATGAAAAACCAGGATATCACGCCAGTATTTGTGAATCGCGGCATCAAGGCAATGTAGAAAATGGTACGGCGTGAATTTTCGATGCGCTACCGCCTGACCTCAGTTCCAAAAAAAAAGCGGGTAACGCCATATTTCTCTAAAGCGTGCGAAACAGTAACCGATAAATTGACTAGGATGTTTTGAATTTCGGGTCGGACCGGCCCGACTCAATGATCGGTCCAAACGTTTTCAATGGACGGATAACCTGGGAAACGTTATTCCCATAATTAATAAGGCAGACGAGCATGGCCCTCACAATTTCTAGCAGTATTTCGTCTATCAATGCCAGAAGGCAACTTGACAAGCATAGTCTATCACTGACTCAGACCATGCAAAGACTCTCTTCGGGGATGCGTATCAATACCTCGAAAGACGATGCGGCCGGTATGGCGATTACCAATCGTATGGTGGCGCAAATTCGTGGCATGAACGTGGCCATACGCAACGCCAATGACGGTATTTCACTGGCTCAGGTGGCCGAGGGTGCCTTGAGCGAAACGCAAAATGCCCTGCAAAGAATGCGGGAGTTGGCCATTCAAGCCGCCAACTCAACCTATTCGTCCAGTGACCGGGCCAATCTGCAATCTGAATTTCAACAAATGTTGCAAGAAATTCAACGGATATCCAGCACGACAACTTTCAACAACGTCAACCTGCTGGGTGGTTCGGCCAATGGCAAGACCAGGGGTACTTCTTTCCAGGGAACCTTCCACGTTGGACCCAATGCCGGTCAGACGATCACCGTCAAATTCAGTATCATGGGCCTCTCCGGTTTGAACCTGGTTCCCCTGAACGGTGCGACAGCAACCTATGTTTCCGCCATCCAAAAGTCAGCGAAACTGAGCATCGGTGTGGCGTCGCGGGCCAATGCCGCCCTGGGTTATATCGACTCGGCCCTGGATACGGTATCAAGCTTCAGAGCCACTTTGGGCGCACTGCAAAGCCGCTTCCAGACCGTGGTCTCCAGCTTGTCGAACATTGTGGAAAATACCGATGCGGCCCGTTCCCGGATTCAGGACGCCGATATCGCTTTGGAAACGGCCAATCTAACCAAATACACCATCTTGCAGCAAGCCGGGGTGGCGATTTTGGCACAGGCCAACCAGCAGCCCACCATCGCTTTGGCCCTCTTGGGCAAAGCGTGACCGTGACGGGTAGGTTGGGTGGGAATCCTGTTCCTGCCCAACATACCCCTTGGCACGACAAGCTCAGGGACCGATGACACGGCGCTGGAAACGCCGCCAATCCCCGGGACGGTCCACATCCCACTGCAGGGGGAGTTCCTGCCAGGGCCAGCCGAGGGTGACGAGGCGATCCCTGGTTTCAGCCGCCACGCGGGCACTGCCCCAGGTAATGCCCTGAAACAGCATGGGATGAAAACGTTTCAACGCAAGCAGAATGTAACCCCCATCTTCAGCCGGGGCCATGACGGCATCATTCCCCAGCAACTGGGATTCCGCTTGGTCGAGAACGTCCTGGGTCAGGGAGCCGGCATCCCCACCCAAAAGAATCACCCCTTGCCGGCTGCGGATTTGGTCAGCGGTGATCCCTGCCAAACGGATTCCCAGGTCACCCGTTGGTTGCAAGCGGCGTTGGTCAACGGGCAGCAAGCTGTCAAAGAAGGGGTGACGGGTGTCCGGGGTACACCACAGGAGAACATGGCGGGCCGGTGATTCTCCAGCCCAGGAGAGGGCCGTGGTAACCACATGCGTGACGATTCGTTCGTGGGCGCGAGCGGCCCCTTCAGGCCCCAAAAGCGGGATCAAACGGGTCTTGACCTGACCCGCTTCCGGGGCGCGGACCAGGATATTGAGCGAGACGGGAAAGGGGGCCCCCATGCCTTAAGAGCGGTCCGAATCAGGGATTGTTTTTAGTGTCGTTGTCGATGAGATGCTTGATCTTTTTGATGAGTTCCGGCAGTTTGCGCATCATGACGATCTGAATTTTATTGTCGCGGTGGTTTTGCCCCCACCATCCCGACCAGGTGGCACCAGCGGGTACGTCTTCAGCAACGCCGGTGCCGGCGGCAATGCGTGCCCCTTCGCCAATGGTGACATGCGGGACAACACCGACCTGTCCGGCGAGGATGGCATAATCTTTAATGTGGCAAGAACCCGAAATACCCACCTGACCGACAATGACGCACCCCTTGCCAATGTGACAATTGTGGGCGATCTGCACCAGGTTGTCGATTTTGCTCCCATCCCCGATGGTGGTGTTGCCGAATCGGGCACGGTCGATGGTGGTGCAGGCGCCGATTTCCACATCGTTGCCAATGGTGACCCCGCCAAAATGGGGAATCTTGACGTGGCGTCCCTGAACAAATTCATAGCCGAAACCATCGGCGCCGATAACGCTGTTGCTTTGTACAACGCACCGCGCCCCCAGCGTGGTGCCGGTATGGAGGACGGCCCCGGCATGGATGGCGCAATCATCGCCAACCACCACACCCCGGGCTATGTGGGCTCCGGGTCCGACACGGACACGGTTGCCCAGGCGGGCTTCGGGATGGACCAGGGCCTGGGGGTGGATTCCGGGTTCCAGGTCAAAAGGTGTCATTCCCAACAGGACGCCGGCCCGGGCGGCATCCAGGGGGGGATGATCGCTTAATAGACAGGCGTGTCCCGGGGGGATGAGCGGGGCCAGTTTTGTTTGTACGATGAATGCGCTGGCTTGACTCTTCTGTTGCAGCCATTTGGCATCGACGATGAAGGAGAGGTCGCCTGGTGTCGCCTGCTCCAAAGGGGCGACCCG
>JADGCN010000109.1 GCA_015228975.1 Magnetococcales bacterium | reverse complement strand
CCGGACTTTCAGTCCGCAATCCAAACCCACCGGCTTTAGCCGGTGGTTGTTTAGTTTTTGTTTGAACGCAATTTCTTGAAAATGGCATCCAGCATAGCGTAGCGACACGGGTCAGACTACAAAAATTGATGCAACTATGGCAGGACACCCAATGTTTTCTTGAATCATTAAGCTTGGGATATTATTCAGACTGCAACCTGACGACCAGCACTTATTGCGGCTGAGTGTAACCGAGCCAAGGAAATGAGAGTTGCTTCATGCAATTTGGTCCTTTGCCTGATATGCATAATTTGCTAGAAAAAGGAGCCTTTAATATATTTTTTAAAATATATTAATATGTTGTTAATTCAATAGATTTTTACATTCTAGCAGATCAGCCTGCTGAAGGACGCAAGATTCAGGTTGAGAATTTTTCCTGCAAAATGAATGGTGAAAAAGAAAATTACTTGCATATTTCAATGAGGGTATGGTAATTTTACTAATTTGCATGTATTGCAAGTTAACAGGGGGGGCCATCTCACAGAGAATGCCATGACACAATCGCTAAACAAGAATGATCCCGATCCGGCGGTAACAACTTCCAAAGCTGCGAAAATGTTGGGAATTTCCCAACGAACGGTTCACTATTGGATGGAACGCGGGGTCATCCGTTATTGGAAAACGGCGGGCGGCCATTGTCGTATCCCCGTCAGTGCCATTAACCAGCTACTGGAAAAACGCAAGGGTGAATTGCTCGCATTCGATCAACCCGTCCTCACCATTCTTTTGGTCGAAGATGATGAAAATCTGCGGGAGGTGAGCAAAGCGGTCATTGACCATTGGAAGTTGCCAATCGGTTTGGTTGTCGCTGAGAATGGTTTTGAAGGTTTGATTCAGGCCGGTCAGTGCAAACCCGAGATCATTATTTCCGACCTGATGATGCCAGCGATGGATGGTTTTCAAATGATCAAGGCGTTACGCGACATGCCGGACCTCAACAAACCACGCATCGTTGTGGTGACGGCTCTGGAACACCAGCAGATTGAGGCCAGGGGCGGCTTGCCGGATGATGTCGAATTATTGCACAAGCCAACTCCCTTTGAACATTTGAAATCAATCGTACTGGAAGCGTTGAGTTACCACACACGCGGTAAATTCGTGCTGCGGGAATGGCGCGGCAAAGAACAGGGCTGACACGGGGTGTGACGTTCAGATCCTCTTGCCCCCGAGAGGGGGTTGGGGGGAACGGTTGTGGCGCAGAAAGTCTTGCATTTCTGTCTCGATGCGGTGACCTTCCGATACGATCTTGTTAAACAATTCCTGTCGCTTGTCCGGGGATGAGGATTCCAATTCATGGCAAAGACCGGAAAATCGCAACGCCCCAAACGTTGCGGATGTCCCTTTGAGTTTGTGAGCGGCCTGTTCTAAAGCTTGCTCATTATTGTCTTGTATCGCTTTTGCCAACGCATCGATACGTCCGGGCAAGTTTTTGATGAACATTTCCACAATGCGCACAAAACCCGCGCCCGTTTCCACTTTCATGCGTTCCAGGACGCTGTAATTAATGAGTTCAACTTGAACTCGGCGGTTGTCAGGGGCGCGCAAGAGGGGGGGGGCTTCATGAGCTTGATTGGACTGAATACCATCCTGACGCGCAAGTAAGAAACGGACGAGGATATCGAAAAGGGAAGAGCGGCGCAGTGGCTTGGCAAGATGCATGTCACATCCGGCGGCCAATGATTTTTCCATGTCATCGAGCATGGCATTGGCGGTCAAGGCGACCACCATGGTGTGTGGGATACCCCGGGCGGCTTCGATGGCCCTGATTCTTCGCGTTGTTTCCAGACCGTCCATTTCGGGCATCATGATGTCCATGAGTATCAAGTCGAATGATTCCGCCGCGAACAATGCGAGCGCATCCAGGCCATTCGCAGCTTCTTTGACCGTGTGGGGCGTGCCCTCAAGGTAGGATGTCACGACCAGACGGTTGTCCGGTACATCGTCAACCAACAAAATTTTCAGGCTTCTTTCAGGTTGTTTCTCGTTGGATGGGGGATGGATCGGTCCACCGTCTTGCGAGAGGATACCGGGTGACGGGTGTCTGGCATTGCCGTATTCCAAAACACTATGGATATAGTCTTCGGTGATTTGCAATTTTTGCCGCAGTTTTTCCAATGCCCTGTGAGCGTCATCAAGGGACAACAACAGGTTGACTTTGTTGCACAGCAATTCTGAATCCACGGGAGTTGTCATCACGTCGAAAAAACGACACCGGCATCCGGGAAATTGCCAGACCCGGTATGTTTCCAAGGTCATCACGAACAAAAGGGCAAGGTTGGGATTCCTGCCGGCCCGGCAGGCCCGGTCGGCCAGGATCAGACCCTCCTCTTCCGTGGTTTCCAAATCGATGACGATCAACGCGATGTCATGGTTGATGAGCAGATCGAGGGCTTCCCGGCTGGAGTGTGCCGTCAGGATTTCTGCGTCAACCGCTGACAAAAGAACTCGTAACGATGCAACCTCGGAAGCCTTGTGACCCGCTATCAAAATGTGTGTTTTTGCATGATTCGCCATGATGCCGCTCACAGTGATGTGATCCTATGTTAAAAAAAACCGTTGATCAGTCTTAACCCGCAAATCTTGAAAATTGTCTCTTGCAAATCTGGCAAGTATAATTCATCATACTGCCAAGTTGGCTGATGTACAAGGATTTTTTTGACACTCCTTTGTGATGATGTGCCTGTACTTCAAATGAGGAATACGATGATGGATCAAGAAAATGTCAATGGATGCAAATCGAAACGCAATCCAATCTACCGAATGTCGGTCAAAAAGCGCATTATTTTGGCACTGTTGCTTCCATCCCTCTTTCTCATTGGCATCAACCTGTGGGCCTTTCAGACCGGGCGCAGCATTTCAACCAGTGCCGGGCAGATTCGCGACCAAGGGATAGAACTGGCGCTGCTCGCCAAGCAAATGGAGCGGGATGTTCTGCAAATCCAGCAAAATCTGACGGCCCTTGCGGCAACACGAGGCCAGGATGCTTTGGGCGATGGGTTTCAGGAAGCGGAAAAAAATGCTTCCTCCTTTCGGGCGACCCTGCTGCGTTTCCAAGGCATGGTGGATGCGGAGACGAAACAACGTAGCGGTGAATTGGAGCGGCGCTTCGCCCTCTTTTACGAGCAGGGGAAAAAAATGGCTCAAGCCTACGTGGCGGGAGGGCCGGGGGCGGGCAATCCCCTGATGGCCTCTTTTGACCGGGAGGCGAAGGCGCTGGCGGAAATCCTTCAACCTTTTGTCGCCCAAAAGGCGGCCTTCAGCCGCGATATGTTAAACGATATCGTCGGGCAGATCCTGGATTTCAGAAATGGCGTGACGCTCTTGATGCTCATTGTCAATCTCATCGTCGTGCTGTTGGGGTGGATCCTGGTGCATTCCATTCTCACGCCTGTGACCCAGCTTAAAAAGACTGTCAAAGCCTTGGCTTCGGGAAATTTCACCTCGCGCATCCAACAACCGGCCTATGCCGATGAACTTGCGGAAATAGGACTGGAAATCAATCAAATGGCCGACAATATGGAACATTTGATGTCACTGATCACGCTACATTCCGGTTCCGTTACCGCTTGCGCAACCCAGATTGTTAAAATTCGTGATTTGGTGACGGGGGATGCTGCTACAACGCAGAAAATCGTGGAACATTTGGCGATTCAAGATGGAACACTGAGCCAGGAGATCCATGCCGTTCGCGAAGCAACAGATAAAATCGTTATTAATATCAATCAAATATCATCGTCAACCAGTCAAGTCTCCGACAATGTTTCCGTGATCGCCGGAAAATCGGAACAAGCCAGTCACAATATTTCCACCATGGCTACCGCTGCTGAGGAAATCACCGCCAATATTTCAGGAGTCAATCAAAACCTCGGCCAGGTGGAACAGTCCGTCCAGAACGTGGCGCTCTCCGTACAGCAATTAAACGAATCTTTGTCGTCTATCCGCAAGCAATGTCAATCGGCGAGTCGGGAGTCGCAACAAACGAATGAGACGGCCCAAAAGTCACGGAGTGTGATGGAAAGACTTTCGGCGGCGGCGGAAAAAATTGGTGAAGTCGTCGAACTCATCAGCAACATTGCTTCACAAACCAACATGCTTTCGTTGAACGCGGCCATCGAGGCCGCCGGGGCCGGGGATGCGGGTAAGGGGTTTGCCGTTGTCGCCAATGAGGTCAAGGAGTTGGCGCTAAGAACCTCCAAGGCTACGGAGTTGATTCGCGATAAAACATATGAAATCAAGGAAATTTCGGATGACGTGACCGCTTCCAACCAGGAGATCGTTTCCAGGATCCAAAATATTAACCGGGTGAATAATGAAATCACTTTCTCAGTGGATGCCCTGGCCAATACGACCCTCGCCATTTCCATGGCCATGGAAGATGTGGCGGGGGCAACCAGCGAGGTGACCAGAAATACCAAAGAACTCGACACGGCGGCGCATGACGTTGCCAAATCGGCTATCGAAGCCGCTTCGGGAATGGTGGAAATCGCCAGTTCGGCTACCGATGTGGCGCAATCGGCGCAATACGTGGCTCGGGACAGCGATTGCGCTTTAAAAATGATCCAGGCCATCATGGGTTCGGTGGCAACCACCACGCAGGTTGCCGAAGTGCTGCATCAACAGGTGGGCGAAGCCAAAGCAACGGCCAAAATGATGCGCGGATCCGCCTTCCAATTCGAGCGTATGGGTGTCATCCTGCAAAAAATGAGCAATTCCCTGTATGCCTCGCAAATTGAATTGGAAATTGGCCCGCAACTCTTTAATATCCGTGAGATCAAGGAACAATTCCTCTTTCTACAAAATCAGTTGGAACAAGCGATTCCGGGCAGAATCGTCCTGGATGAAAAGAGTCTTTTCAATGTAGACGATTCCGCACTCGCCCAATGGATCCAAAACGAGGGGACCTCCCGGCTCGGCCATAATCCCCTTTTTCGGGAAATGGTTGTCGTATTTCAGGACGTTTCAAAACTGGCGCGGCAAACCGTTGGTATTATTTGGGACCGGGGCTGGGAAGGGAGAAAGGAGGCGGATGCCTCTTTCGTCAGCTTTTCTCAGGCCGTGGAACAATTGTTTCGTCTCCTGGACAAAATCTTCCTCGGGGAAACTGGGGATCAATCGGAACAAAAGCCGTTCTTTCAATGGAATGAAAAATTGACCATAGGGTTGCAAGATATCGATGCGGATCATCGGAAATTGGTAGATATTATCAACCAATTGCACCAATGCATGAAAAATGGGGTGGAAAAAGATGTTGCGAGTAAGATTCTGAAACAATTGGCGGAATATACGGTATCGCATTTCAAGCGTGAGGAAGACTATTTCGATCGCTATGGCTATCCCGATTCCGTCGTCCACAAGGAGGAACATGGCAAGCTGGTTGCGAGCGTACTCGGGTTGATGCATGCTTTTGAATCAGGGAGTTTTTCAGCACTGATTGACCTGCTCGGATTTGCAAAATCCTGGCTCGTGGGTCACATTATGGATTCTGATATGGATTATGGACCGTATCTGAAAGAAAAAGGGGTCCGGTGATTTGCAGGAGGAGTATCAAAGGTTTCGCCATGCCTGATCTGTTGCGCAATCGTTTTCTTACCCTGATCATTGGGTTGCTTTTGGTTGTCGTGGTCGAATGCGGTTCATTCTGGTATATCCAAAGGGGCGTGGACGCGGAAATCACGCATCAGGCGGAACTGTTGCGTGGTCAGGCGCGAGCGACACTGGATGCCTTGGAAACAGTGCCGCGTTTGATGGCGGTCTTCAATGAGGTTCGGGAGGTTCTCACCCGCACGACACCCGATGCCGTTGAATCCATGAACCAGATCTTGCAACAGGCTGCAAAGCTGCTATCCGCGGAAGCTCTCTACCTCATGGATACTCAAGGCCGCACCCTGGCGGCCAGTAACTGGAACGAGAGCGACTCTTTCGTTGGAAAAAATTATTCCTTCCGACCCTATTTCAAACAGGCCATGTCGGGCACAAGCGGCATGTATGTCGCTCAAGGTGTGACATCGGGGATCCTGGGGCTTTATCTGGGTATCCCGGTTACGGGTGATGACAACACCATCGTCGGAGTCATGGTGCTCAAATATTCCTGCGAAATCCTGCTGCCCCGGGATTCCGGTGCCCACATGCCCGTGCGTTATTTCCTCTCTGACGAATGGGGCGTGATCTTTGCCAGTAACGATCCTTCGTTGATCCTCAATACCATGGGTATTCTGGGTGACGAGGCCCGCAACACCATTGCCCAGACGCGAAAATACGATCCGTCAACTGTCGGGGGTGCGGGTCGGACGCTGCAACGTCTCGACAGATCGGTTGAGGGCATGTGGGTTGGGTGGCATGCCGCTCCATGGGACCCCTGGTCTTTGTTGCCCGCCCTGGGCGGATGGTATGGTCGCTCCCTGGAGCTTCCGGGTGCGCCGGATTGGCGTGTGGGCGTGTTGATGCCCAATCTGGATGACAGTCACTACCTGTACGAATATTTCTTGCCCAACGGTCTGGCAACACTCCTGGTGTATGGCCTCTTCCTCCTTGGCAGGGCCGTCATCATCCAACGGCATCGCCATCAGGACTATGTCGCCATGCTGGTGCGTCACGTCCCGGTGGCCATGGCACTCTTTGACCGAGATTTGAAATATCTCCAGGCCAGCCATCGTTGGCTGGAAAATCACAATTTGCGTCAGGAGGAAGCCATTGGCAAATCCCATTTCGAGTTGCGTCCAGACTTGCCCAGCAAGTGGAAGGAAATCTTTACGCGTTGTTTGGCGGGACATTGGGAACGTCGGGAGGAGGAATGCTTCAGCGACGACGAAAACGCCAGCGAATGGTATACCTGGGAGGCTTTTCCATGGCGTGATGCCCAGGGACGTATCGGCGGCATCCTGATGTTCATGGAAAATGTCGCCAATCGGGTGCATATGGAGCGACAGGTGCGGTGGCAAAGGGACAAACTCAGCTACGAGCGCAGCTTCATCGAGGAAATCATTCACCGCATGCGCGCTTCGGGACGATTCAATCCCTACTGCCTGCGCTTCGTTCTGGCCCCCGTTGAAAAAACTGCCGGGGATTTGCTGCTTTCAGCCTTGCGTCCCGATGGCGGACAACATGTGATGCTTGGTGATTTCACAGGACATGGCCTTACCGCAGCCCTCGGTGGGCCACTGGTCTCCGATATCTTTTATGCCATGACCGCAAAGGGTATTCCCATGGGGGAAATTATGTGTGAAATCAATGCCAAATTGCACAAAAAAATGCCGACCGGCATGTTCATGGCGGCCTGTTTCCTGGAATTGGATCCGCAACGCCGCACCCTTCAGGCGTGGAACTGCTCCATGCCTGAAATGCTCCTCTATCAGAAGAATATCCTCGTCAATCGTGTCGCTTCCGAAAACATGGCGCTGGGCATCATAGGCAATCCCAGTTTCCAAGCCGTCACTCTGGATTTTCAGCAGGGGTGCCGTATCATCGCCTTTACCGATGGGGCGGTCGAGGTGTCTGACCCTGACGGCGATTTCCTGGATCAAGAAGCGATAGAGGGCATCCTTACGCAAATCGTGACGACGGGACAGGATCTCAGTGTTCTCACGCGTGCCCTGGAGGCTTACCGCAGTCGCCACAAACAGGCTGATGACATAACCATAGTCGAATTGAGCCAGCAGTGCCCTTGAAAAAAAGGGGGGGTCACGCGTCGATCATTGCGGGTCAGGACATTGTTGCGGCGGATCGAGGAGGGGCTGCGGATTGCCCGGCAACATGCGCTGGACATCGGCACGGCTGAGTGGGATCCCTCGCATCGCCAGGTGGGTGAGTTGCAAGCGTACCCCATCGCGACAATCCACCCAACAGTGTTCCCCTTCCCAGTACAGGCACGGACGCAAGGCATGACGCGCCGGCTCACCCTTGAAATAACTGCCCAGCACCTGAATGATCGCCCCCTGATACGCAAAGAAGGCCCCCGGGTAAGGGGGGGCTACGGCTCGAATTAAATTGTGGATTTGCCAAGCGGATCCCTGCCAATCGATGCGTCCGTCATCGGGACGCCGCCCGCCAAAATAACTGCCCCGGGTCAGGTCGAGGGGGTGATGGCGGGCCTGCCCGGCCAACAGGTCGGGGAGTACCCGCCCCAGCAAGGATTCGGCGGCGCAGCAAACCTTGGTGAATACCTGTTGCGCGGTATCGTTGGGCAGGATGCGTACCGCTTGTTGCCCCACCATGTCACCGGCATCGGGTTTGATTTCCATGCGATGCAACGTGGCCCCGGTTTCAGGTTCCCCATGCACAACCGCCCAATTGACCGGCACCCGCCCGCGATAGCGGGGGAGCAGCGAACCATGCATGTTGTAACAGCCGATTTTCGGGATGGCCAACAGGTCAGAACCCAACATATGCCTGTAGTAGAAGGAAAAGATGAAATCGGGTTGCAGGCTGGCAATCCGTTCGATGAGATCCCGTGCGTTCGGTGTGCTGGGGGTGAGAAGCGGGATGCCTTCGTTTTGAGCCAGTCTGGCGACACTTTCAAACCAGATGGTCTCCCCCGGGTCATCCTCGTGGCTGATGATCAAGGGTATCTGGACCTTGTGGGCCAGCAGCACCGACAGGCAACGCACCCCCACCGTGTGGTAGGCGAAAACCACCGCACGGGCCGGGGGGGGCGGGGTCATGGTGTTTCCTCCCATGGATTGCCCAACGCGTAGGCCCGCAACGGTTCGGAAGGTGCCCCCAACACGCGATCCACCATGAAGCGGGGGCGTTTGCGAACCTGTTGGTAGATTCGCCCCACGTATTCCCCCAACAGGCCGATGCCAAACAGGCAGATGCCCACCAAAAAGAATAAAATGCCAAACAGGGTGAACACCCCTTCCACTTCGGGTCCCAACACCAGGCGGCGCCAGGCCATGTAGAAAACGAACAACAACGAACTGAGGGAGATTCCCATGCCCACCAGGGAAAACACATGCAACGGCAAGGTGGAAAACCCGGTCATCAGGTCAAAGTTGAGGCGAATCAGCTTCGCCAGGGAATATTTGGAGGTTCCGGCAACGCGATGGGTATGTTCCACTTCGATCTCCACGGGCCGTGCCGAAAACAGATAGGCCAGGGCGGGTAGAAAGGTAATGGTCTCGCTGGAGGCGAGGATTGCCTGAATGATGCTGCGATGGAAGCCGCGCAGCATGCATCCATGATCGGTCATGTGGACCGAGGTGATGCGTTCCCTGAGCTGGTTGATCAAGCGCGAGGCCCAGCGGCGCCAGGCGATATCGTGGCGCTGCCGGCGTATGGAACCCACATAGTCGAATCCTTTGTCCAACTGTTCCAAAAGTTTCCTGATTTCTTCGGGGGGTGTTTGCAGATCGGCGTCAATGGTGATGACATAGCGCCCGCGGGCGATCAAAAAGCCGGCGATGATGGCATTGTGTTGGCCACAATTGACCCCCAGAAGCACCACGCGAACATGGTTGGGATGATGTTCGTGATACTCCTTGAGGAGCTGGGCGGAGCGGTCGCGGCTGCCATCGTTGACGAAGACGACTTCATAGGTTCGTCCCATGGCTGGCAGTGCGGCGTCCAAGCGGGCGAACAGCAGGGGCAGCATGGCCTCTTCGTTGTAGACGGGGATGACCAGGGAAAAATCGGGTGGGTTCGCAGGGGATGCCGTCATGATGGGTCAATCTTTGAGGAAGTGAATGGGACGAAATGGTTTCAGGTGTGATTGCCAACAGTTAGCGTCGGATGACCACCACCCTTTTACCATCCTGGTGGATGATCTTCATGGGGAGTTGACGCTCCTGCCACGAGGGAAAATTATCCCGGTTGAACACAGCCACCGCCTGGTCGCTTTGCATCCACCTGGATGCGAAAACATGGGAATCACCGATCCAGCGATCCGGGTTGCGGGCGATGCCGAATTCCAGTTCCCCCTGAAAGTTCACCACGATGACGGTGTGACGCCAATAAAAGGGCAAGGATTGGAAATAGGCGTCGATGGCGTAGACGGGGGTGTCCGGCGGGACATGGGCCGCAATGGCGTTGACGGCTTCGCGACTGGATTTGGTGGCTGACAATTCTTGCGCCCCCCAGGCGAGCCATTGAAATCCGAGTACGGAGAGGATTGGCATTACCAGAAGCGCTGTCGTGGTTGGCAGGCGCCACGCGGCGAGTATGGCCAGGGACAGGGTGGCGGCAGCGCCCAACAGCCAGGGACGCAGTTGCAGAATCATGCTGACCGGGTGGGTTGGGTTGGCCAAGAGATCAGAACTCACCGTAGCCAGGAGGGACAGCGCGACCAATACCCCCAGGGTACGAATTTCCCAAACAAAGGGGGTTTTCCCCGGCGATTCGGCCAGATGACGGCCTGCCAACAGGGCCAGGGCCGGAAACATGGGGATGATGTAGGGAATCAACTTGGAGTGGGACAGGGAGAAAAAAAACAGGATGAACAGGGCATACACCCACAACAGTCGCACGGGATCAAAATTGCCCTGGCCCCAGCGCCAGGCGAAACCGGGTTGCCGCAGCGCGGACAACACCCGACCGGTCCAGGGGAGGGTGCCCGCCAACAGGACGCCGATAAAATAATACCAGGGTCCGGGCCGACTGTGGCTGGCGGTGGCATAACGATCAAAATGTTCGTGAATAAAAAAGAACTGGGCGAAATCGGGATTTTTCAGGCTGACCAGGACGAACCAGGGGGTGGTCAGGGCGAAAAACAGCAAGAGTCCTTTCCCCAGGTGCATGTGTCGCCACAGGGTCCAATCCCGTTGCCAGAGGGTATAAAGGACGAGGGTGGATCCGGGAATGAGCAGGCCGATGAGTCCTTTGCTCAAGGTGGCCCCGGCCAGGGCGGCCCAGGCGAGGAGCATGTGGTTTCGGCATCGGGTGGGATGCGTTGTGCGTTCCCGCTGGGCCAGGAGCAAAGCGCCAATCCCGAGGAAAATCCAGACCCCGGTGGCCATGTCCAAGGTGTTGAAATGCCCCAGGGCGCAGTACAACAGCATGCTGGCCAGGATCAGGGCGGCATTCCAGCCCGCGGTCGTGCCAAACAGGCGATTTCCCACATGCAGGGTCCAGAGAATGCCGAAAAAACCGGTCAGTGCCACCCACAGCCGTGAGGTCAGGTTGCCAACACCGAACAATTGGTAAAAAAATGCTGTGGCCCAATATTGCAGAGGGGGTTTTTCAAAATAAAGAAACCCGTTCAGGTGTGGGGTCAGCCAATCACCGGTGGCAAACATTTCCAGGGGGATTTCGGCGTAACGTCCCTCATCGGGTTCTATTAAATCACGATAGCCCAGGAGGCTGAACCACACGATGGCCAACATCAAGAGGATGAGCAGGCGGTGGGGTAGGGGGGGGGCGCTACTCATGGCGGTTGTGGTTTTCATGTGACGGAGTTCGATGGGCATTTTCATTCATAAGTTTCATTATTGCCCAATCCAGACCGCACGTCCAGGGACATCCATGTTGAAGCCCCAGGTGTATGATGCACTGATTTTTATTGGGTCGGGTAACCACCCGGCCTTGATCATCGTTTCGTCCGTGCCGACTCATTCTGGATTCCCGCTTTCGC
>JADGCN010000108.1 GCA_015228975.1 Magnetococcales bacterium | reverse complement strand
CCTCCCCTGGAACATCAGCCCGGAAGACATGTCAACGGACTGAATGACGCGGATAAAACCCCGCTTACAATAAAATTATATCCATAGGCCGAATATATGTCTGCATCCGTTCCTTGTTATCTTGCCAGTGAAGCACCTGGACCGTGAGACAAAAGGAGAAAGACGCACAGGACGATCCTATGTCAGAGAGAATGACAAGCCACCTATGGCATCGGCCAGGGTAAGCTGTCCATTTACAGAAAACGTCCATTCCATTCTTCGGACGGGTTTTCTGAGGTATGGCAGGGTCTATCATCCGGTTGTTATATGGGTAGGGACGGTGGAGACCCACCGTCCCTGGGTTCACCGTCTTGATGAGCCCTGACCGGATTATCCCTTGTCGGGTTGCTCCCCAGCGTGAGACCAGGGTTCCTGGATGGCAAGGAAACTAACTTGTTATAACGACAAGTTAGTTGGAATCATTGCCCGACTCCGTTTCATCCGGCAGCTATTGATAGGTTGGCTGGCAGGAGCGTGTCAATGGAGAGCAAAAGGAGCCCACGTCGAGAGCAGCAGGGATTGCTTGCAAACGGCCATTCATGGAGGCATGTTCGCCCAAGGATGAACAGCTGGGATAATGACTTCCAGAACTGAGCTGGTGTCTGTTGCTCCGAGAATGGCAAAATCGACAAGAAAAAAGCTGTCATTAAACACGGAATAGCTTGCATCGATTTGCTTTTTTAGGAAATGGAAAAAGTCATGGTAGTGAGGGTTCAGCAAAAAAATTCCCTTGCACCCAGGGAGGGGTCCATATATGTACCAGTGCTGACTATCTTTAATTCCGGTCCATGATTTAATCTGGCCTCCTGGCACTCACGCTACTTTTTAGGAGGCACCATCATGGCGAGAAGGAAGAAGACAGTGTTCTATCGGGTTGGTGACTGCAAGGTTCTGGATCTCATGGCTCTGACGCGCAGTATTTTTTGTGACGAGCGACTATCCAGTCGATAGTTTCTCCTGCGGAGATGCTGTGGGTAGGGGGATAATGGTCATCCCCGGATCAGATCCAACAAATCGTCCTCAGACAACCGAACCGATGTCTCTGTGCCTTCCAGCAAAGAATCGGCCAGATCCCGTTTATCTTTGTGAAGTGACAATATTTTCTCTTCGATGCTGTTCTGAATAATCAGCCGGTAAACAGTGACCGGCCTGTTTTGGCCAATCCGGTGGGCTCGGTCAGAGGCTTGGTCCTCTACTGCGGGATTCCACCACGGGTCAAGATGGATTACATAATCCGCCGCAGTCAGGTTCAGCCCCAGTCCTCCAGCTTTCAAACTGATCAAGAAAAGATCCCCCTCGCCAGATTGGAAAGCGTTCACCCGTTTTTCCCGCTCCTTGGCCGGGGTTGAACCATCCAAGTACTGATAATGGATCCCTTTGACATCCAGGACAGCTCTCACCAGTTCCAACTGTCCGACAAATTGACTGAAAACAAGTGCTTTGTGGCGGTTGCGGATCAATTCCTCTGCCAATTCCAGAAACATGGTAAGCTTGGCCCCTGGTAGAGAGGTTTCCGGATCTACCAAACTGGGGTGACAACAGGCACGGCGCAGACGGGTTATCTCTGCCAAAATTCGGAACCGCTTCTGACCTGGATCTTCGATTGCCAGTTTTTCCAGTGCTTCAATGGCTTTTTGTCTCAATGCCTCATGAAATACCTGTTCATCAGCAGGTAGTTCAACCTCCAATGTAACGTCAGTCCTGGGTGGCAATTCGGAAAGAACCATGCTCTTGGTACGCCGCAGAATAAATGGTCGAACCAATGCACGAAGAGCCTGAAGGGTACTTGCGTCGCGGTTTCTTTCAATAGGACCAGAAAAGCGTTTCTGGAAGCTCTCCCGCGTGCCCAACAGATTGGGGTTGATCACCTGGAAAAGGCTCCATAACTCATCCAGGTAATTTTCAATGGGTGTGCCAGAAATGGCAATGCGAAAAGCGGCGTTCAATTTTCGACTGGCCTGAGCGCGGAGAGTGTTCGCATTCTTGATTGCCTGAGCTTCATCCAATACCATGACTTGCCAAGTGACATCCGCAAGCCGGTCACCCTCATTCTGGAGGAGACCATAGCTTGTCACCAACACATCCATCGGTCCCATGGCGGACAATAATGCGGCCCGGTCTGCGGTTGCAGAGAGCCGGTATACATTCAGAACCGGAGCAAACCTGGCCAATTCCTTCTCCCAGTTGTGACAAACCGAGGTAGGCGCAATCACCAAGCATGGACCAGCAGGTGCCAAGTCCAGCATGACTGCGATGGCCTGCACCGTTTTCCCTAAACCCATATCATCAGCCAAGCACGCTCCAGCTCCCCAGCGAGCCAGTCGAGAAAGCCAGTGAAATCCTTCTACTTGGTAATCTCGCAGCTCAGCTTGCAGGGTAGATGGAACGACAGGAACATGCGCGTTGGCTTCCCGAATGCGGGTGGACAAGTTATGCCATGCTTGATCGGCCTTGACTGTTCCCGTATCTTCGACCAGTTCCTGCATTGCCACGGCACCCAAGGTGGCCAGTTTCCGACCATCTCGCGTAGATTCGGTCATGGACCGCAGGCGTTCCAACTGCTGCCGGAAATGGCTGGTCAATGTCACAAAACGACCATCATCCAATGGAACGAAACGTCCCTTGGCTTGGTCAAGACGTTCCATCAGGTCTCCCATCGCGATAACCTGATCTTTGTCCAGTCGGATTTCGCCATTCACTTGGAACCAATCCCGGCTTTGCTTCAGATTGAGTACCATCTGCTTGGCTGATACCGGCTGGAAAACACGCAGGGGTTTGCTCTCTGGCCATTCGATGAGCATTGGGTGGGGACATTCTTGCAATTCGAGGAGGAGGTCCAGACCAGATTCTAATCCTTCAACAACACCCTCGTACCCGCCATCCAACAGTTGCTGCAACATGGGACAGGCGGCATACACCAATGCCAACGCCTTGCGCTCCGCATCCAAATTACGGTTGGCTCGTTTTTGCTCTTTGTTCAGGGTGAAAAGAACGGACCGGCTACCCTGTCCAGGCAGATAGTATGGCCCCTGTGTGCCAAATGGCCGAACTTGCACGGAGACTGTCATCCCCAGCTCTATGGGGCGCATCTGTACCACAGGCTTTGTATCTCCATCTACAACAGCAACATCCGTATCGACTATATCTGTGCGGACAGGCAAGGCAAGTCCCTGTTCTTTCAGCAGTGATATCACCTGCTCTTTGGCGTGGCGTGGCACCTCCAATCCTTTACTTCCAAGGACTTCACGCAGAGCCATTGTTTTTTCAGAAAACACGATCACCCGGAATCGGGTGGGAGTTTCTTCCTCGATAAAGACAGTTGGACGGTCGCTGTTGTGGGAGAGAGTGAAACGGTATCCGTTTTTGGTGTCATTCACCACCAGTTCTAAAGGATAAGTCACCAACTCTACTAAACGCTCTCGATTATTAGCGTCAAAAACATTCGGATGTCCTATCAATGCTATGAATGCATTTCCAGTTTCAAAGAAATATTCATCCTTGTTTCCCCATGTGCCATTTTCCTTATGAATAGTGCGCAATACTTGGCGATCATGGTCGGTCAGGTAATTGAGACGAGGATCCTGTTCGTAGAGCCGTTTCATGGCTACGGCGCGACCTTCGCTCCACCCCTGTCGCGCACGGAATGACTGCTCCAGAACTTCCACGGATTTTTTCTTGAAATCCACAAACCAAGCAAGCCTTTTGGTTGGTTCAGCGGCAGATCTCTCCTGGGATATGGGTTTTCCTGATCGCAACAACACCGACAAATTGTCAAAAGCTCGTTCCCAGGGTGGCCGAATTTGGATGATTTTTGTAAAGTCAACCCATTTATTTGACTCAATTTGCGACTCGTTGATGCGTGCAAGAACGCAGCTGTAAACGTGGGCTACCAAAGGCAACGTGTCCTGCAGAGATGACTTCTTTTCTTCAAGATAAGCGACTCGCTGTTGAATAGAATTTGGATCGATAAAATATTCAGCTAAGCAGAAACAGGCATCAGAAAGAGGGACGCTAGGCTTTTTGAGACGAAGGAACTTGACCAATTCTACGGCCTTGCTCTCCAAGCCTTGCACCAAAAAGAGCATGGCCTGAATAGCTGAGAAGCCGTGTCGATAGGGTTCAACATCCAGATTGACCGCATTTAGATTGGTCTGAATCTCCGCATGTACAGAACTGTCATTGGCAGCAAGCAGAGCCAGCAGGAAATACAGTCCATGGGGCCCATCGAAAAATATTTTTCTTCTTCTCGTGTGCTGCCGATATGCCTTCAAAGCAACTCGATAAGAAACGATAGATGCGGCATGGTCGCCAGACAGGAAAGACACAGCTCCTTGAAGTTCTGGTTTGGCAAAGCCATGTTCGTCCTCTATTATAGCTACATGCTGACGTAAGTACGGAAGGTTGCCGGATAATAGATGAAATTCTGGTATCCATTCAGTAAAAGAGGAAAAGGACGGATTGTTCTCTTGCTCTAGGAAATAATTCAACATCTGCTGGAAACCAGGACTGATCACTCCAGTAATCAGAAATCTGTTCAGCTTGGTCATAAAAATTTTATGTCTGATCAACGGTATTCGCTTGGATAGCCAATCAAGAGAGATTGGTGTGTCCAGAAACATGGAATGCAATGGGTGTGGTCCTGGGAAATATTTTCTGTTTGTTTCATAGACTTCTATCAGTTCATTATACGATGTTAAGTTGTTAGTATACACAGAAAGACGCAGTTTGCGAAGCGCATTCTCATCTTTATTGATGTCAAATGCATAAGACCAATGCCTTTTTATTTCAACAGGAAACCTGATAAGAATATTTTTTACAAAGTTCACCCCTTGTGGCCCACTCAAAACATCAGATGTAACCGGATGCAGCAAATCCTCCCGACAGACCAACCTCGCGTCCAGCAAATCTTGCTTATGGAGATTATCCAATACCTCAGTGAGACTTGCGATACTCCAAGGCCGACCGTTTGGAGATCGAGAACCAATATCGGTCATGACATTGCAGAAAAGGGTCTTTGTGACGATAGTGTCGCCTATCAGTGCCTTCATTCCCATGACCAGCTTGGCTGGTGGGGGTAACGCAAGATAGCGTGCCAGACGCTCCTCTCCAGGATCGGTAGCCTTATCGCTTGTTTTTTTTGCTGGAATGGTCATTATTCGTCTCGCTCGTTCGGCTTGTTCAATAGTGTCAACATGCGGCCACCCTTCCAGATGCATCCCAAGGCTTAACCCCATTCTCTCAAGAATACCGTTGACCTCTCTCAAGGACTTCTGACCAAAATTCAGGATTCTGAGCAGGTCATGCGCAGTTTTCTGAGCTAAATCACCGACGCAAATAATGCCGACACTTCTTAGTGCATTGAATGATCGGGTAGAAAGTTCCAACTCACCCACATCGATAAACAAAGCAGGGTTCCAACCAGACTTGATGACAGGTGCCTGCTCTTCCTGAATGGTCATCATTACAGATCCATCTGTTTGGCTATCGCTTCGACATCCTCTGGCGGCCATCCATCCAATGGCGTGCCGAGACTCAACTCCATCCCCGCCAGTATATCATTGATCTCACCCAGGGATTTCCGACCAAAATTCGGAGCCATAAGCAATTCCTGTGCGGTTTTCTGAACCAGATCACCAATATAGACAAGTCCCAGAGCTCTAAGAACGTTTGCGGATCTGACAGTAAACTCCAGATCATCCACCCTGTGAAACAAAGCTGGATTCCACCTGGGAGTGGAATCGACCTCCTGCTCTTTCTCAAAAGCGGCAGGATCAAAATTGATGAACACATCCAGCTGGTCTCGCAGGATCCTGGCCGCTATATTCATGGCATCCTCTGGACTGATGATGCCATTGGTTTCAATATCGAAAACCAGCTTGTCGTAATCTGTCTGCTGGCCAATACGTGCATTGGAAACGTGGTAAGCTGCATATTTCACCGGACTGTAGCTGCAGTCAATGGGTATACCACCGTCATCCACGGACACTGCCGGAACATACCCTCTACCAGTAGTCACCGTCATAACCATGTCCAGTCTACCGCCTCTATTGACTGTGGCGATGTAATGGTCCGGGTTCAGGATCTGGATACCTTTGCCACAAATGATAGATGCTGCTGTCACAACACCGGCCAGATCAGACACCAAGCTCAGCGTCTGAGGTTCGCAACTTTCCGTGTGGATAACCACGCCTTTCAGGTTGAGGACGATTTCAGTGAGATCCTCAGCCACACCAGGGACAGCGACTATTTCCTGTGAAAATCCCTCAACTCTGACAGAAGAGATGGCCGATCCCTGCAGGGAGGAGATCAGCACGCGGCGTAGGGCGTTTCCGAGGGTCGTCCCAAAGCCTCTTTCCAAGGGTTCAACAACAATGGTGGCTTTATGCTGACTATCTCCACTCCCAACAAAGTCCACTTTGCTGGGTTTTATCAATTCAGTCCAATTCCTGTACATCCCACCCCCATCCGCGATTTGTCTGCTATTTTTTCTTCTTCGCGTCCTGTTTCGGCTTGGCTGCATCAACAGTGTCTGCAGCCACAATAGCCGTCGGTACTGTAGCCGATTTCAAAGACACTGCATCCTTCAACGTCTGTCCGGCTCTAAAATGCGGCACGCGACAGGCAGCGACTTGAATGGCTTCTCCCGTCCGAGGGTTCCTACCCGTTTTGGCTGCTCGGTCGGTCACTGAGAAAGAACCAAACCCAAGCAATGTCACCTGCTCTCCTTTCACCAGAGTCTCCTGGATGGTGGCCACCACGGCGCTAATGGCCTTCTCGGCCTCCACCTGAGTCATCCCTGCGGCCTTGGCCACATGCGCAACAAGATCTGCCTTGTTCATCGTTACTTCTCTCCTGGAAGTTCTGTTGATCCGCTATCCACCCTCTCTCGCAACGCCTTCCCAACCTTAAAAAAAAGCACCCGCTTGGCCGCCACAGCCACGCTCTCGCCAGACTTGGGATTGCGACCTTCACGCGCACGGCGTTCCTTCAACCCGAAACTGCCAAAGCCCCGAAGCTCAACCCGTCGGCCAGCCTCCAACGAACCAGCGATGGCGTCGAAGATGGTGTCGACGGCGGATTCGGTGTCTTTACGTGAGAGTTTGAGCTGCTGGGCGAGCAGGGTGATCAACTGTGATTTGGTCATGGTACATCCCCCGTACTGGTTCCTATCGTCTTTCTTTGTGGTGAGCCGTTTTCTCCCTGGCGCGTTGCTTTTTTGCGGGCCTCTGTGCTTGACTGATCACCAAAGGTCTATTGAAATTGACAAGATCTACCGAGCCAGATGAGCATTGCCGTTCCAACTGCTGGTTGCAGTGCTCCATGAAAAGACCGATCTCTTCCCGGCTGTTCATGTCCAGGCCAAATCTCTCTGCGGTTGCCAGTATGGCCTTGGCTGGCCCCCACATGGCGGGATTGGCGGCGTTCTCAACCACCTTTGCCCCCAGTTGCGTCACCCTGCGCGCCAGCAGACCGGTCGAAAGCAGGACGCCTGTCTCCTCCAGGAATCGGAAAAACGCGGCCAAAACTGGCGCGACCGATTCGAAATACTCCGGACCTGCTGCGATCTCGCGTGGCAGGCTCTCTGTGCAGCAGACCTCCATTCCCGCCACGTTCCACTGCTTGGGAGAGAGACCATTGTCGATGTACATCAACTCAGCGAAGTGTGCGACGATGAACTCCGCCTCATCCCTCCCCACATCGGTAAGCGACATGAAATGGTCGGAACTGGTAAACGCGCCGTACCAGCCGAAGACCTTCCACCAGATCCTGTCCCGCTTCTTGTCAGAGTATTTTCTTGGCATGCACACCCCTATCAACAGGTACATCGGCCACGCGCATTCACACCGGCGCATCCTACCAAAGGGAACCACCTGCTGTAAAAGGGAAAATTTGCAAAATGCGGATTTCGGTCGAGCCATCGTGTCCTTGGAAAAGATGGTGCTATGCCAGCAGATGCTGCTCGGAAGGTAATTGGCAGTGGAAACCAAGAAACAGATCACATTAATTTGGCTTGTTATTTGCTTTAACGTCCAACAGATCGAAATTTTCGATCTGTTTCATCAATAAAGTGTCTATTAAACAGCATCTTGAGGAGATTTAGCATGAACCTTTCCGAGCACCAGCATGTGTCAACTATCCAACAGCAACGGATTGTTTACGCCTTGCTGACCCCTGAGGCGGCAGTTCATCCTGGAACAATTTCTCCTGATTCAGAGGAAAACGAGAATCTCGTCCAGACAACGGTTCACGCATCAGGCGACCCCTTGTCTATGCTGGAATCCCAGATGAACAGGATGAGCAGTGCGATCGTCAACTGGAAGGGTAAAGCAAGTGCTTTGCAGGAGACTCTGACAGATCGGGAAGAACAGCTTGCTGTCGCTCAGCAGAAAATCGCTGATATGGAAGAACAGATTGCGCAATTACTCAATGCAAACAACAAAATGTCTGACAACTTAATCGAAAAAGAGCAAACTATCTCTGCCCATGAATCGAAAATAGCTGAGTTGGAACTCGAAGGAGCTATTCTCAACAAACATTCTCAAGAGTTTGCTGCCGATCACAATCAACTGCAAAATAGAATATCTGGAATGGACAAAACCATTACAGATCTCGAAGCATACATCATGCTGGTAGAACAGGAAAACACAAACCTGAAAGAGCAAATTAACCAACTATCAGGAAGTAATGGAAAAATGCTTACAGGTATCACCAGTATATTAGAGCGCTTCTCATTTGATGATGAAACATTGGATGGGATAGATGTTGTTTCTGTTGCAGGTCATGCCTGACTTGGAAGAGAATAATAGCACCTTAGAATAGGTGTATTTTTACCAACTCTTCAATAGCACCCAATCTAGTTCCATCCGGGGAATGTGGAATTTTCACATTCTTCGGATGGATTAGACGAAGTGATAGGGATTGTCGAGGCTGTTCCCGTAGGGGAGGGGAGGCTTCTGGAGAAGTGGTAGTTTATCAGTGACATGGGAGGAATATATGACAGGAGTGCCAGAATTGGATTTATGGGCATCGGTGATACAGCAGGCAATAACTGACCTTTCGAACCCTCGATATCGCCACGAGGCAGAATGCTGGTTCGCAGGCCAGGAATTTGTGCCTGGCTCATTTTTGTTCATCTGTGCGGATCTCGGACTTGATCCAGACACGATACGAGCTATGGCGTGGCGGGAAAGAAAAATGGTGGCCTGATCATTGTATTGTTCCACTTGAGATGCTTGGAGTATCACATGAAGGCTTTGTCATCACCAACCAATAAAGGCGTTGAATTTTCAAAACAAATTGGTTGCACTAAATCTGTTGTCTTGACGGACACTACACTCGTGGCATATTCGGATGACCTCCGTCGGTATTGTGACTGGGGAGGAACTATACCATCCGCTTCCAAGACTGTTGCCGACTATTTGATGGCCCACGCCGGTACACATAAATATGCCACCTTGGTTCGCTGGAAAGTGTCAATTGGAAAGGCACATACCAACCAAGGTCTGGACGATCCATCCAAGTCAGATGTCGTTCATGACGTGCTCATAGGTATCCGCCACAGCCATGGCAAGGAACAACGTAAGGTTGCTCCATTGCTCAAGGATCAGGTGCTTGCTGTTCTTGCTACCATGAGCGATCGCCTCAAGGATAAGAGGGACAAGGCTCTGATTTTATCGGGGTTTGCAGCCGGGTTGCGTCGATCTGAACTGACAGCACTGCTCATCGCCGATTTGCAGACTGTTCGTGACGGCATCGAAATCCGTCTGCCTGATGGCAGCGTATTACTGCGCAACGCCAATGGTTCCATCTGTCCGGTACGCGCCATGAATAATTGGTTGACTGCTGCCCAGATTGTTGAGGGGCCAGTGTTTCAAGGTGTCAATAGGCACGGACAACGATCTGGTACGCCCCTGACCGGCCATGGCGTGGCCCTTATTGTAAAGGAGCGCGTCCAGGCAATAGGGCTGGATCCGACCGAGTATAGTGGCTTAAGCCTGCGCGCCGGGCTAATAGCCAGTGCCGTGGCCGCCGGGATTCCTGTCAGTACGATAAATACAGCAGATGGACCTGGTATCTTTTAGCCAGCAGCACCAGTCGACACAGATGCAGCCGCGAGATAGTGCGTAAACGAACTTGGCGGTTCAGTTTTCGCTGGTTTCCAATTCCTCACCAGTTCTTTCGCCTGGGCTATTTGTTCAAGAGTCATGCGAGCAGCTACAAATTTGAGATCTTTTCTTGCGTTTCTATGCTGTTGCGAAGCGGCAAGACTGAGCCATGCGTAAGCCTGCACATAATTGAAGGGGATCCCTCTACCGGTCAGGTACATCATGCCAAGGTTGTACTGTGCCATGGCATCTCCCTGTTCAGCAGCGTCGCAAACGACATCAAGAGTAATGCATTCCCTGAAACTCTCCTGTTTTTGTTGATGAATTATCATTTCCCGACTGACCTCCGCAGCGTCTCAATCTGGAGTCGTGTACTGGGATCGCTCTGAGATGCAGCCTTCTGGAACCAGAAATTCGCCATTCTATCATCTCGCGGAACACCCTCACCCAGTGCCAACATGAGAGCGATCAGCATCTGCGCACCGACGTCTCCTCCTTCAGCCGCCTTCAGGTACCATTTGGCGGCCTCTGCTTCGTTTTGTGGAACACCTCTACCTTCGTGGTACAGCCAACCAATTTGCACCTGTGCCTTTGCGTCTCCAAGTCCCGCAGCAGCATGAAGATCTGCAATATCCTGGGGCTCAGAGTAACCCAGCACAGAGGAGGGGGTCAACGCGGCAATGACAACCAGTGCATGTGCAAAATTTCTCATTGACCAGGGCCCCCCACCCATTTTTCTTCATCCTTGCCAATTGCCCACACTTTCCAACACCGTGCTTCAAGACGTTCCTGATGGCGGCGTGAATTTGGGGCTGGTATCATCCCAACGGCGGCAGATGATGTCAAGCTGGTTTGTGTTAACCTAGTCAGATTGTGTTGTCTCCAGGTGGTCTCCAGTTGTCTTGTGACCGCCAGACGGTAGACCTGCCCATTCTCCACAGAGATAAACCCCGCCACCTTGAAAGATGAGTTCGGAGGCAAGATGGTACGTGTGCGTGGACATGCGAAGGTCATGTGCACTTAATGTTTAGGGTGTTGGCGTTGACTGCCGACCAATTGATGAAAATGGTGACCTGACAGAATCACGAACGCCAGAGTCCAAATTCCTAAACCGCCGGAAACGATGCGGTGGGGTTCGTGTGCCTGTAGTGCAGGGGAATGAGCACGGAGGGATGAAAAACCTGCAAATTTTCCGTCTTGGAGGCGTTTTTACCACCTGCTGTTACGCTGGACGTCCGCCGTGTCAATAGCCGCCCAAAGTGTACCAATCCATGTTCACCCAAAGTGTACCACCCGTGTTCACCCAAAGTGTACCACCCATGTTCACCCAAAGTGTACCAACGCTGACTATCTTTAATTCCGGTCCATGATTTAATCTGGCTTCCTGGCACTCACGCTACTTTTCAGGAGGCACCATCATGGCTAGAAGGAAGAAAACAGTGTTTGACATCAAGGAGTTGGTTCGGCAATTGAAATTGGGCCACACGGAGCGTGCCATCAGTAGGCAAATGGGGTTTCACAGGGGAACAATAAAGAAATACAAGGAGTTGGCAGAGAATCGTGGCTGGCTCGAAGAGGGAGCAAGTCTCCCCGCCCCAGAGGTG
>JADGCN010000107.1 GCA_015228975.1 Magnetococcales bacterium | reverse complement strand
CTGGCTTGGTAACGGCGGCATCTGCCGTTTTCTTGACGATTTCGTGGACGGCGTCGACCAAATCCTGGGATTCTTTGTTTTTCATTTCGATATTTTGCGCCGCCGCAAAAACGGGGAAATGGATGAATGCCAAACAAAAAACGTACGTTAACATCCAGGAACCCAGCAGGTTCCGAAAGCGTTCAGATTTTCTTTGTAAGAATAGGAACGATTTGTGCATAATTGCTTGGGACCAGGAAACCCGTCAAACGCAATGTGAGTAAGGCCTGTTCATCTTCAAGGACCGAGGCTTCTGGTGGCAACAATAGAATCGAATGTCCTTGTTGGCCGGTTTCCGGCAGGCTTACGGTGGCTTAATTCAAGTACCCGTTTTTACTTTAGGTTGGGGACGTGCGTCAATCATCCTTACAATCTGATTGGATATTGCAGTGTTCTCAGGATGGGATGGTTGCTTTAAGTGGAAGGTTTCGGAATATCCCGAAAAGAAGGCGGTGGGTTTTTGACCCGTGTTGTGGTAACTGTGTTTGCGGGGTTTTCACTTTAGGGAAGCGCAAGGTTTACCCATGAACAGACGAGATTTTCTCAGAGTGGCAGCGGCGGGATCGGCCTTGGGAATGGCTTCGATGGCCCTTCCCGTCTATGCCAGCGTCAAAGCTTCTTCTTCAAAAAAGAGTCAGATCAAATTCAAGGACGACGATCTGTCCGACTACCTGAAGAAAGTCCGGCAGTACGATGAGGATCATGTCGGGGACGTCTACTTCGATGAGTATAACTGGGGTCTCTTGAAGTCCTCCCTGGAAAGGTTTGTGCGCCTGCAAAAAATGGTTGGACACGGCAATTTCTATTTATTGGACTTCGATGAAGCCCTCAGGTTGGCCAGCACCTATCCCAGCGTTGGGGAATTCACCACTCCGGAGCTGAATTTTCTGGAAACGCTGTTTTACGAGCAGGCGGCGATCTACGGCTTTTACGGTGAAAAACCCCTGAAAAATTTGACGGATCGTATTCCATTACGGGAAGTGGTCAAGGTTCCCAACAGCGGCAATTATCTGTATCGGGGCAAGCCCGTGGAGACGTGGGAGGCCATCCGCAAAATTTTGGGGCCGGATGTGGTCTTGACATCGGGAGTCCGCAGCGTCATCAAGCAATTCTACCTGTTCCTGAACAAAGCCTATGAAAGTGGCGGCAACCTGTCGCGTGCCTCCCGTTCGTTGGCCCCCCCGGGGTATTCGTTTCACGGCATCAGCGATTTCGATGTCGGTCAGGCGGGGTACGGCCAATACAATTTCACCGAACGCTTTGTGTTGACCAAGGTCTATAAAACCTTGCGAGAGCTGGGGTATCTGACACTCCGATATCCTCGCGACAACTTGCTGGGTGTCCGGTTCGAGCCCTGGCACATCAAGGTTGGCACCAGGGTGTAGCGCGTTTTGGCCGGCTTGAATCAGATCCCCCCCCCCGGATGGGCCACGGCGTGGGTTGGCATCGGTAGCAATATTCTCGCGCCCATCAGGCGTTGTCGTCAGGCGGTTGCACTCTTGGCGCAACATCCCCGCATGTTCTTGGTTGGGGTTTCTTCCTGGTACCGCACCGAGCCCCTGGGATGGAAACGGCAACCCTGGTTTGTCAATGGCGTGGCGTGTATCCGCACCCCGTTGCCCCCGTTGGCCTTGTTGCGAACCCTGCACCGTGTGGAAGCCCGCCTGGGGCGGGATCGCCGCCATGAAATCGCCAACGGTCCCCGCACCATGGACCTGGATCTGCTGCTCTACAACCGCCTCGTCTGGCACCACCGGCTGCTCCGCTTGCCCCATCCCGCCATGATCCATCGCCGCTTCGTCCTGCAACCCCTGGCGGAAATCGCACCCGGACTTTTGCATCCCGGTTGCGGTAAAACCATTGACTTGTTGCTTCAGGAAACCGATGATGGTTCCCGTGTGGAGCGAATGGTTCCCCCCTGAAAAACGCGGGTCAGGTACGCCGACCCCGAACACCGACTCGTCAGGCTTGAGAGAACAGCCCGGCTGCGGTGATCGTGTGGGCCGGTGGTGTTTGCCTGGTTGCCGGTGTCAGGGTCGATCCCTTCGTTCTCTGGAGGTATTTGTGAGCGCAGTTCATCGTGAACAATCTATTCTGCAGGGCGGCCTGGATCCTTAAACCCTGACGGGTGCGACCGGGACTGGTAGACATGATCCAATCGACAAGATACTTTCCACGTCTTCAAAAATCAGCATGCGGTGCCTTGTGTTCCCGGGCCGGCGCCCGCGCATCGCTTCCCTTTGGTGTCACTTGTTCCGGGAAGCCGTCATGTCCTCGCGTCTGACCGTCCTCGACTTTCCGCGTTTTAAGGCGGAAAAGCGGCCCATCGTCTGTGTGACCGCCTACGACTACACCTTCGCCGGATTGTTGGATGACGCCGGGGTGGATCTCCTGCTCGTGGGGGATTCCCTGGGTAATGTCATTCAAGGGCACGAAACCACACTGCCGGTCACCTTGGACGATATGATCTACCATACCAAGGCGGTGGTTCGGGGTTCACACAGGGCCTTCGTGGCCTGTGACCTCCCCTTCGGGTTTTGTCACCGCTCGGCGGGCATCGTGCTGGAAGCCTCGATCCGCGTCCTCAAGGAAACCGGGGCGCAGGCGGTCAAAGTCGAAGGCGGGGAGGCGGTGGTCGATGCCATTCGCGCCCTGACCGAACTGCAAATCCCCGTTCTGGCCCATGTGGGATTGACCCCGCAGGCCGTCCACGCTTTCGGCGGATTCAAGGTTCAGGGACGCGGCGAGGCTGCCGATAAAGTCTTGGCGGATGCCGTGGCCGTGGAACGGGCCGGGGCTTTTGCCGTGGTCCTGGAGGGGATTCCCTCGCCACTGGCCGACAAGATCAGCAAACGCTTGACCATCCCCACTATCGGCATAGGGGCTGGTCCGGGATGCGACGGCCAGGTACTCGTCGTCTATGACCTGTTGGGCCTGTACGATGGTTTCAAACCACGGTTTGTCAAACGCTACCTGGAAGGGGGCGCTTTGATCCGCCAGGCGGTGGCACAGTTTGCCGATGAAGTGCGAAGCCGGCGGTTTCCCGACGAAGGGCATGGTTTCAACGAATAGAATGGCTGGCGCAACCGTTGCCGGATGGGATCCGGGGTCAGTCACCAGGAAAATACTATGGAGCTTTTAACAGACCGGAATACAATGCGCGCCTGGGTCCAACAACAGCGGACGGCTGGGCATCGTATTGGGTTCGTACCCACCATGGGGGCCTTGCATGCCGGCCATGGGAGCTTGGTGCGCGAAAGTTTGGCGACTACCGACCGGACGGTGGTTTCCATCTTCGTCAATCCCACCCAATTCGGCCCCGGCGAAGACTTTGATCGCTATCCCAGGATCTTTGAACAAGACCGGGTCATGCTGCAAGAACTGGGGTGTCACGCCCTGTTTTACCCCGATGTGGCATCCATGTATCCCAGCGGATTCCAGACCGCCGTGACCGTCGAACCTTTGGGGTCGCAATTGTGCGGACGCGAACGACCCGGCCACTTCACGGGTGTGGCAACGGTCGTCACGGTGTTGCTGAACCTGGTTCGGGCCGACAGGGCTTTTTTTGGATTGAAGGACTACCAACAATTTGTCATCATTCGGCAAATGGTTCGGGATTTGGGCTTGGATTGCGAAATCGTGGGGGTTCCCACGGTGCGCGAGGCGGACGGCATGGCGATGTCCAGTCGCAATCGCTATCTGAGTGACGAGGATCGCCAGCGGGCCAGTGCCGTCAGTGCCGCCTTGAGCGCCGCCAGGGCCGCGTTCCTGGCCGGGGAACGGGAGTCGGGTCGCCTGGAAGCCATCGCCCGTCGTATTCTCACGGAAGCGGGAATCCATCGCATCCAATATATCGCTGTCCGCTCGGCGGCTGCGTTGCTGCCGTTGGAAAAAATTCATGAGGATGGTGTCATTCTGACGGCGGTCAAGGTGGGAAAAACACGACTCATCGATAACATGGTGCTGACGTTGCCAGGGTGATCAAAAAGGTTCTTCGCTCCATGGGGGCCATGTGTCGCCAGAGAGCCGTTTTTTTTGTTGTGCGCAGGCGTGTCCCGGGTGGGTCGCTCAAGCCTGAATGAAACTCAATGAAGGTCGGTCAAACATCAGCCATAGGAAAGGAATGGGTGATAATGGAAGTTTCCTTGTTAAAATGTAAGCTCCACAGGGTGACAGTGACCGAATCCCATTTGGATTACGAGGGCTCTTGTGCCATAGACGAAAACCTCATGGACGCTTCTGGTATTCGTGAGTACGAGCAGATTCATCTCTGGAACGTCGCCAATGGGGAACGCTTCACCACCTACGCCATTCGCGGTGAGCGGGGCAGCGGCATGATTTCCGTCAACGGGGCGGCGGCCCATAAGGCCAATCCCGGGGATGTCATCATTATCGCCGCCTTTGTCCAGATGAGCGAAGCCCAGGCTGATTATTTCAAGCCCAAGCTGATTTACGTCGATGCCAACAATCGCATTACCCGTATCGGCAATGCCGTTCCGGCCCAGGCGGCTTGAGAGGATTTTGTAAGGCAGTGAGGACGTTTGCTGGGTTTTTCTTCATCGGGGGGGCGGCGGCGTTGCTGTTTCTCACGGCGCCGTTGGTCCGTGCCGAAATGCTGGATTCCAGGCCGAAACCGGCCTTGAATCTCCGTGGTGATATCGTCAAGCCCAAGGCGACTGGCGGTACCCTGCGCATTCCAACCTCCGAACCCAATCCCGAAGTCGCCGATCCCCCTCCCGGCAGGTTGGAACCCCAGGAGGTGGCCGAGGAGCAATTGCCCGATTTCGGCGGCGATGAGGTGGGCTTTTACCCGCCGTTGGCCCTGATCAAGCGGGTCATCGGACAGGATTCCAGTTATCTCAATCCCCATGCCGCGCCCCATCTGACCTTGTTCCTGGCCGAGTGGGCGCTCAACTCCGGGGCGGCGTTGCGCAATCCCGAATGGCTCAGGATCAAGGCTGGTGCCCTGATCGTCCTGGAACGATACCCGGAAGCCCTGGGAATTCTGGAAAACCTGCCACCCTATCTCTTTCGCGACGACCCCATGCTCCAGTTGCAACTGGCACGCATTTATCTCGTTACCGGCAACTACAAACAAGCCCGGGAATTGTATTCGCGTTTTTTGGTGGAACAGCCGCACAATCTCCAGGTCAAAGAGGCTGAAAAGGGGATGGTGTTGTCGGTGTTGGCCTCTGGGGCTTTGGATCAGGTTGAGCTTTTGTTCGGATTGATGTCGGAGTCGGGCGACAAACGGATTCGTGGCGATGCGGATCTGGCTGCCGCCATGGGACGCTTCCTGTTCCTGAAGGGGCGCCGGGCGGATGCGGAACGATGGTTGAAAACGTTGGCAGCCATGACCCCGCCCACTGCGTGGGATAGCAGACGCCAGTGGCATCGGGATGTGGCCGAATTGACCATTCTCCTGGGCAACTGGTCCAAAGGGATGGCCATCCTGGAAGAACTTCTGGCCCAATACCAGGGACCGGCAACCTTGACCTTGCATTCCCGGTTCATGAAAGAGGCCCCTGCCAATGCGGTTTGCGGCCCCAAAGAGGATACGGCGGGGGATCGATTGGCCTGGATTCGCCTGCTCCGGGACAACCGGGCCGATTTGTTGGAACGGGAAACCGCCCTCGAAGTTCTGCTCACCGAAGAACGCCAACGTCCTTTGGGATTGGTCAAACCGGAAGGCATCCTGGCTCCGGAAAAAATATTACCCGATCTGACTTCAGCCGAGGCGGCCGTATCCTATGCGGCGCACAGCTATCGCAATCGCCAGTTCAAGGATGCCTGGGCGTTGCTCCAGGATGTCCCGGGGGTATTGGCCGATGCCTGGCGTTTGGCAATCCTCGCCGCGGATTTCATTCCCAGCGAAGAGGTCAACCCCAAAGCCTGGATCGCCGAATTGCCGGATCCAAACAACGGTTCCCTGGCGGAAATAATAGCGGAACCCTTGGCTGTTGCCATGCTGGGCTTTACGGCCAAGATGGATTTGTCGGAAGCAACGAGGATTCGCGGCTTCCTCAAGCGCCTGCCTAGTGGTTCCAGGATCCGGGAATCCATGGATGATGTGCTGGGATTGCAGGCGGCAATGGCGCGGGAATTGAACGAAGAACCACAAGTCGCCCTGACGTTGTATCTGGAACTGGTGTTGAGCGGTGGTGGCAAGGAAGGGCGGGAAAAACGCTGGCCGTGGTATGTCGCGGAGACCCCTGCGCAAGCCGTGGTTCGCCTCCTTGAGGACACCGGACGGGGACGGGAGGCGGCGGAATTTAAAAAATTATGGATGCCGGCGACCGGTAAGGACAAATCGATGTGATACGTGCGATGCTGGAGACGCGTTCCGTCCCGAACAGTCGATCCGAACGGCAGGTGCGCGGATTGTCCGCGATCAAGTCGCTAGCAACCAGTGCCATGGGTCACATCACGCCTTGCCCGGGAAAATATCCTCCAAGGATTGGGCATCCAATATTTTTTCACCCCACATCTCCAGGGTGGCCGGATCGGCTGCGAGCAATGCTGCGGCAAGGTCCGGGGGTGGGGATCCGAATCTCTTGGTGATCTGGCGCAGCAGCAAAGTGGCCTCACCTTTCTGAATGCCTTTCATTTCTCCTTCCTGAAGCGCCAATTCGATGCGCCCGCGGGCATCGGTAATGGCGATTCCGGCCTTATCGTACAGTTCCAACTCATCCGTCGTCATGTTGGCGACCCTGGCCTTTTCAAAGGCATGGCGAATGGGATCGGCCTGCATTTTCCCGGGGATCTCCTCAAGGGTACTCGCATATTTGATGAAGTAGATCCACTGATCGAGAATGCCGTCACAAGCGTCCATATCCTTGGTGAATTTGGGCAGTTCGATGAAATAGTGGACGATATCGGTCAAAAGGGATTGTCCCGAGAGCCTTTCGCGGGATTCATGGGTGGATGCGTAGTGTTCAAAGCTGTCAAATAGGACGAAATCGGTAATCGTGACGGCAATGATTTGTTTCAGGTTCGGGTAGTCTTCGCCACGGCTGATCTGGTTGGCGTAAGCCTTGGCGCTGTTGTACTGGATCCTTTTCAAGAATGCCGCCACTCTCTCGACCTGCATTTCGACGATATAGGAGATACCCCGATGGTCCATGCAGCGCACGTCGAGGATGGTGGATTTGAGATCTTTGATGCGCGGTGCCAGGAAAGGATCGAGAATGGTCAACTCGGCAATGCGTCGGTTGCCTTGAAGATCGAGGAGACCCTCCAAGAAACTGATGAGGATATCCTTGGCATCCTCGCTGCCGAAAATTTTCTTGAAGGCGTAATCGATTCGTGGGTCGATGAATTTCACGTGCCGGACTCTTGAATGGGATGGGGGATTTCCAGGTGATTTTCCCTGAAACCAACGTTTCCGTCCATAAAAATCCATAAAAAAAAGGCCCGGGGGGATCCCGGGCCGGATGGTTCGGTCATACCCTGAAGATTATTTGACGGGCTTTATTTTCCACACCTTTTCCGCATAGGTTTGCACGGTACGGTCGATGGAGAAGAAGCCCATGTTGGCAATGTTGATGATCGATTTCTTGGTCCAGGACCTGGGATCGCGATAGAGCTGGTCAACCCGCTCCTGACAGGCGATATAGTCGGCATAGTCGGCGGTCAACAGGTAGTGGTCATTGATGGTCAGGGCATCGTAAATGGGCCGGTAGCGGTTTGGTTCCTCGGGGCAGAAATAACCATCGCGGATCATATCCAGGATTCGCTTCAGATCGGGGTTCTTGGCGATGGCATCGCCAGGGTTGTAGCCGCGCTTCCACAGCTCTTCGGTTTTGTTGGATTCCAGACCGAAGATAAAGATATTGTCCGGTCCAACCTCTTGGCGAATCTCAATGTTGGCCCCATCCATGGTGCCGATGGTCAAGGCGCCATTCAGGGCGAACTTCATGTTCCCGGTACCCGATGCTTCCAGACCCGCTGTGGAAATCTGTTCCGACAATTCGCAGGCGGGCATGATGATTTCCGCTGCGGAAACATTGTAGTTCGGGATGAAAGCCAATTGCAGCTTATTGGCCATCTGCGGATCATTGCGCACCATGTCCGCCACATCGTTGATCAGGCGAATGATCAACTTGGCTTGGTGGTAAGCCGGGGCCGCCTTACCGCCGAACAGGATGGTCCTGGGCAACAAATCGGGCTTGCTGCCGTCGCGAATCCACAGGTACCGGGTCAGTGCGTGCAACAGGTTGAGCAATTGGCGCTTGTATTCGTGCATCCGTTTGACCTGCACGTCAAAGAGGAAATCGCAGTTCAAGGTGATGCCGTGTTTTTCCTTCATGAACTTGGCCAGGCGGAGCTTGTTGGCCTTTTTCACCGCCATGAAGCGGTCCTGGAGGCCATGGTCATCCGCCATTCCCGCCAATTTTTTCAATTTGGTCAGGTCATGTTCCCAGCCGCTGCCGATGGTCTCGGTGATCAGTTGCGCCAAGCCCGGATTGGCCAGAACCAGCCAGCGAATCGGGGTGATACCGTTGGTGACATTGGTCAATTTGCCCGGGGAGAGGCGGACGAAGTCGGCGAACATCCCCTTTTGCATCAATTGGGAATGCAGTTCCGCCACGCCGTTGACCGTGTGGCTGCCGACAATCGACAGATTGGCCATGCGAACCCGTTTGCTGTTGTCGTCGAACAGGGACATGCGCCCCAGGATGCTGGTATCGCCGGGCAGACGGTATTTCACATTGTTCATGTGATGGTGGTTGATGAGATACAGGAGGTCCAGATGGCGGGGCAATATTTTGCCGAACACCTCCAAGGGCCACGTTTCCAGGGCTTCCGGCAACAGGGTATGGTTGGTGTACGAAAACACCCGGCGGGTGATATCCCAGGCATTGTCATATTCCAAGCCGTGTTCGTCGATGAGCAGACGCATCATTTCCGGGATGGCACTGGCGGGATGGGTGTCGTTCAGGTGGATGGCGACGTTGTCCGGCAGCTTTTGCAAATCTTCCGGGCAGGTGACGTGTTGGGCGAAAATATCTTGCAGCGAGGCACTGACGAAGAAATATTCCTGCATGAGTCGCAGTTCCTGACCCATGGTGGTGGAATCGTCGGGATACAGCACCTTGGACAGGTTTTCCGAATGAATCTTGGATTTGACGGCGTCAATGTAGTTGCCGGCGTTGAAGTTGTGCAGATCGAATTCCTGCGAGGAGCGCGAATTCCACAGACGCAGGTAGGAGAGGGAAGGGGTGCGGTAGCCGGAGAGGAGGACGTCGAACGCCTGGGCTTCGCAATCCTCGGTATCCACCCATTGGCAGCGGTTTTGCCCGTTTTTGTCACGGTAGTGGAGAATGCGGCCCTTGAACTTGATCTCGTAGACCAGACTGCGGCGTTCCAATTCCCAGGGGCTGCCGAAACGCAACCAGGATTCGGGGGTTTCGACCTGCAAACCGTTTTCGATGGATTGCTTGAACATGCCGAAGGTATAGCGGATACCATAGCCGATCCCCGGGTAGCCCTGGGTTGCCATGGAATCGACGATGCAGGCGGCCAGACGGCCCAAACCACCGTTGCCCAAACCCGCTTCGGCTTCGCAGGTGAGGATCTCATCCAGGGATTTGCCGCAGGCGGCTAGGGCCTGACGCGCCGCTTCGGTCATGTCCAGGTCCGTCAGGGTACGATGCAGGTTGCGACCGATCAGGTATTCCAGGGAGAGATAGTACACCCGTTTCACTTCCTGGGCGCGGGTTTTGCGTTCGAATTCAACGCGCCGCTCCGCCAGGATGCCCTTGAGGAAAAGGACCAGGGCTTTGTACCAATCGTTTTCCCACGCCAGTTCGGGATCCTTGCCAACCAGATGGACCATGCAGTAGAGGATGTTTTTGCGAATGTACTCGACATCCCATGTATTTCTGTCCTGACGCTCAAACTGGATATTCAAATCATTAGACATGCCGCACTCTTATCCTCATCCGTTGGTGAAACTTTGTTAACTGGGGAATCACAGACGCCTGCGGGTTGTTCACGATAACCGCGCACGCTTATAAACTTCCAAATATTTATTGGCCGGTTCCCGCCAATCCGAAGGTTGGCTCATGACCTGGATCTGATGTTTGCGCCACGCGGCACGATTACGAAACAGGTTGATACCACGGGAAATCGCCAACATCAACTCACCACCCAATGCTTCATTGAATACGAACCCGGTTCCCGTGTCGCCATGCAGGCAATCCAGCACGGTATCGGCCAAGCCGCCGGTTTTGTGGACCACCGGCAAGGCCCCGTAGCGCATGGCCTGGAGCTGTTTGGTGGCGCAAGGGTCGAAGCGGGCCGGAACCAGGAAGAGATCGCTGGCGGCGAGCAGTCGGTGGTGCATTCCGTGATCCCATTCCAGATGAACGCCGATTTTTCCCGGATAGGTGGCCGAGGCCATCACCAAGCTGTGTTCCATATCTTTATCCCCATTGCCCATAAAGATCAATTGGGTTCCCGCGCTGATGATCCCCGAAAGGGCGGTGACCAGGAGATCGCCCCCCTCATCGCGACCCAAAGGGGAGACCATGCCGATCAAAGGGATATCGGGATTGGGATCCAGATGGAACTGCCGTTGCATTTCCAGTTTGTTGCCCAGCTTCCCATCCATATTGTCCGGGCCGAAGCGGAAGGGCAGGTGCGGGTCGTGATCGGGATTCCATTCATCGGTATCCAACCCGTTCAATATTCCGGCCAAGTCCCCCCCCCGTAGCGAACAGACCCCATGCAATCCCTCGCCATGGCTTTTGAGTTGGATTTCCCGGGTGAAGGAGGGGCTGGGGGTGATGATTTTCCCGGAATAATACAATCCCGATTTCAGAAAGCTCAGTTGGCCGTGGAATTCCAGGCCGTTCATGGTGAAGGCGCTTTTGGGCAGGCCGAAGCGATGCAGCAATTCGGCGTCGAAGTTACCCTGGTGACGCATGTCGCGCACGGTGAACACGGTTCCGCATTGGCGATTGCCGTTCAGGGCGAGGTAGGCCGGGGCCAAACCGCAGGGCCAATCGTTACCGTGCAGGATGTCGGGCTGCCAACCCAGCATGCCCCCGGCTTCGGCCAGCAAGGCGGCTGTTTTGCCGAGCAGGGCGAATCGATGGGCATTGTCCGGCCAGGGGGTTCCACGTGCGTCCAGAAACGGTCCCCCTTCGCGATCGTACTGTTTCGGGCAATCCAGGAGCCATACTTTCAGGGAGCCGTCCGGGAGCCAAGCGGGTATCAGGCGGCTTTTGCCCAAACCCAGGGGATTGCCCAGATCAATCGGTCTCCCTTTGCGCCGTGCCGACTTGAGGGCATGGGGATAGGCGGGGAGGAGTACGCGAACATCCGCCCCTTGTTCCGCAAGGGCCAATGGAATCTGCCCGCAGATTTCACCCACGGACCCCGTTTGGGTCAGGGGGTGCAATTCAGCGCTGACGTATAAGACTTTCATGTCCCCGTTCATCCATCTCGACCAACAAAAGCGTGACGTCCCGGTGTGTTATTACGGACCAGGGGGTGTGTTTCCGTTGGTTTGGACGCTCCCGCAACGTCTCCCCTTTCCAGTGTACCCCATGCGCCATTGGAGCATAAAATTCTTTTTTTTTCAAAAAAAAATTTCATCCCTGGCTCCGATCCTGCAACAGACCCCCATTCCCGGGGATGGGGGGTGTTGGGTCCATGTTGTTGTTCCATCTAATGAATCCTTTTGGACAACTCCTTGGCCACTTTCTGGTAGGCTTTGGCGGCCTTTGA
>JADGCN010000106.1 GCA_015228975.1 Magnetococcales bacterium | reverse complement strand
ATGAATGGATTTCGTTTCCATCTCGACCGGCTAGGTTAATGTAAGGCACCACCGAACGTTCAGTGGAATGCTATCAGGCCACCAGGCCTTCCTGGAGGGTCTGAAGAAACCGCCCTTTCTCAGAGACCACTCTTGAAATAACGTCGTGCTGCCCGAATGCGGCTCATCACGAAATGGCGTCCCTTGGAACGGAAACGTTGCCCCCACTGTTTAAGCGCCGCCACCGCCCGCCGCACGGCTGGCATGACCGGCCATCCCGCAACCATGTCATGCGCCCAATGTTTGAATCGGACCACTTGGTTGTATACCAGGACGAATGTTGGAAAGGTCATCAGCTTGGGCTTGGCGATCACGAACAAACGGGCCGAAATGGCCGTTCCCGATACCTTGGCCAGCACAACCACCAGAATGCCCAATCCAACCCGTCCATGCGCGATCAGATACAATGCCACGATTTTGATGGGCAATAATGTCAGGATCGGCACGGCGAACAGGGCCAGGGTGGGATATGGCCCCAAGGTTGCGACCCATGCTTCCAACCGGGCCACCCACCGCATCCGGGCCAACCAGGCCACCAGATCGGTGATTTTGTCCCAGATCAACTCTTCAAAAAGCACGATGACAGCCGCCACTATCATGGCCGGGTAGGTGATGATCTTTTTCAGCTTTTTTCTGTGGGCGGCTGATTTGGACGGCGATGATCCGTTGTCATTCATGGGTACGAACCGAGTCGGTTGGATGGAAAAGACAGAGTTTTTTTCAAGCAGTTCAACAAATCATTTTCGAGTTTTCACAGCGTTGCACGCCACGGTAGCGATGCCGGCGACACGGATCGCCCCGTATTCTTCTTGTGATCATTATTTAAGGCGGTCCCCCGGGTTGGGATCAATCACCACCTCACCGACAAAGGTGATCACCGGAAACGTCCGTTTCCACACCTTGCTGTAAAAATTTTCCATGCGTGTTCCCTCGCCGTAGCGGATCAGGGTTCCGACCGTCAGGGGCATGCGTGGGGCGGCGAGCCAACGTTCCGGCTCTTGGGGGTGAGAGACGCGTATGTAGCTGTAATTGTTGCTGTCAATGATTTCTGTCACCGTGCCACGATGCATAGGGGGTTGCGCAGGGATGTCCAGTATGCGGGCGGCCTGATCGACTGTGGGATGATCCGGTGGGGGTGCGGCCCAAAGTGTTGTTCCCCCAACCCATGGGATGATCGTCGGTAGCATTGCCAGGAGCAGTAATTTTTTTGTCATGTCTACACGTCACGAGCGTTGTTGATGAAATCAAAAAGCGGTGGTACGTCCCTTCCGCCTCGCGGCAGGGGCCATGGATGCGGGCAGGGTGGGCGGCATGAAAAAGCGTTCGATGCACGAACGGATATCGGATGCTTTGGCCCGTTGCAGTGTCCGCATCAAGGCATGGGGGAGATGGGGAATTTTAAATCTTTCCCTCAAGGTGGCTTCCATATGGCGTAACAAATGGGCGGTCATCTCTGCATCCGCCATGGCCCGGTGGGACTTGCCGGTATCGGGCAACGGCATCCATGCGGCCAGTGTTCCCAGTTTGTGGTTGGGCGAGGCCGGATACACCCTTCTGGCTGTTAGCATGGTACACGCAAACTCCTGCGGACGAATGCGACCGATCCGGGCCAGTTCCGCATCCCAGAATTTTCGGTCAAAGGAGGCGTTATGGGCAACCAGGGGCAGGTCTTCCACGAAGTCGGCCACGTCACGCATGACCCTGGCGGCTGGGGGGGCCTGCTGCACCATCCGGTTGGTGATGCCCGTCAGGCTGGTGATGAACGGCGAGATGCTGACCCCGGCGTTCATCAAGCTCTGGTACACCCGCACGATTCGGCCATCTTGCATCACAATGACCGCAATCTCCGTGGCCCGTTCCCCGGTGTTGGGTGACAATCCCGTGGTTTCAAAATCGATGATGGCTACGGTTTCCAAGGAAACGGAACTCCGTTTGTTTTCAGGTGGTCTTCAGAACAAAATGAACATGCATTGTTTCGGTTAACTGCTAATCCGATCTCCTGAGCATTCCTTCAAGATACTCTTTTAGGAGTGGTGCATCCACAGTTAACGAAGACGCATGCCGGGTTACCCGATGCATTGTACATTTTTTATTGCAGTCCCCTGACTAGCGGGTCATGCCGGATGCGATTTTATGGAACCAGAGAAGAACGATTCATGTCTAACGGGTGCCAGCGGTTCCAGATCAGTTACGCATCAGGGTCGGCAGACCATTCGGGGATGTGGGAGGATTCGGATTGCCAACAACCCCCATCCCGGACAGCTCCGTGTCGGTGGGATGAATCCACCCCGGGGGGGGCCCAGGCTATCTTAAGAAAAAAAAGGCGGATTGGCGGATGGGGAGGGATTCGAACCCCCGGTGCCTTGCGACACGGCGGTTTTCAAGACCGCTGCTTTCAACCACTCAGCCACCCATCCATCGTGTCGATCCGGCAGGTAATAACCGTCCATCCGTGGAAGGACGCCGATTCCAGAGGCCAACTCGCTCTCAAAATCTCGGCGTTCTCTGATTGTCAGACTTTCGGCTTGGATTTTCAACGGACATTCCTATAGCTGGTTGAAAAAAAAAAGTGCAAATTGTTCTTGCATCAAAGACGCTGGTATCTTAGAACCAGTACCCTACGGTCCTGGTTTCTTGCAATGGACCATGGTGGATGCGTCCATATCGGAACAAAAGCCCAAGGCGAAAAGTGATGAGCCAATAGGCAGGTCAAGCGTAGCAATCTTACTGTTACCTTTGAGAAAAATTGAAAATTATCTGACGGGGAAAATCAATGGCAAACGGAAATCATTCAGAGCAGCCCAAGTTCCCAGGCCTCAAGGCCGTTATTCATGGGAATGGCGCCGTGGCACATGTCATGGGACATGTTTGTGGTGGCGTTATCGGCTATCCCATCACACCATCTACGGAAATCTCTGAGATTTACGAATCGTTCCGCGCCAATGGTGGCATGAACGTGTGGGGCAAACATCCCTTCTTTTTTGAGCCGGAAGGGGAACATTCGGCGCAGAGCGGTGCTTTGGGCGCGGCAATGACCGGAGGGCTTTATATTTCCAATGCCTCTTCCAGCCAGGGTATTCTGTATGGTCTGGAGTCGCACTATGTCACCGCTGGCAAGAAAGTGGGCGGCTTTGTCCTGCATATTGCCGCCCGTGTGGTTTCCAAGCACTCCTTGAACGTCATGGCGGGACATGACGATGTCTATTCCATGGTCAATTCGGGGTATACCATTTTATTTGGCAGTAATCCCCAGGAGGCGGCGGATCTGGCGGCGATCAGCTACAAGGTCAGCGCGCAATCCTTGATTGCCGTGGCCAATGCCATGGACGGGTTTGCCACTTCGCATATGCAAAGCGAAGCCTTGCTGCCCGAGCCCGAGCTTTTGGCCAGTTTTCTTGGCAATCCCGAAGATCGGATTGCCTGCCCCACCCTGGCGCAAGAGATGCTTTTCGGTGCCAAGGGACGGGTGTTTCAATTGCATCAATTCATCCAAAAACATCGCCAGGATTTTGATGAGGCGAATGTCGGCCAACTGCAGGCGCACCTTTCGGCCCATGCCGAGGAGATTGAACGGGATGGCGAAGGGGGCACCATTGGACGTACCCTGGAATGGGTTCCAGAGGCCTTGCATGCCAAATGGGGACGGCAATGGCGTCATGCAGTCGCCAAGGGGACGCGGCAACGTGTTCCGGCCCTCGTGGATCCCAACAATCCCGGGTCGACCGGGCCGGTGCAAAATCAACCCGATTTTCAGGCGGGCGCAGCGGACCATCGGACCCATTTCGCCGGTGCCGTTCCCGGATTCATCCGTCAGGCCATGGAAGAGTATTCCCGGTTGACCGGACGGAGTTACCAACCGGTCAAAACCTACCGCAGTGAGGATGCCGATTTTGTCATCGTCTCCATGGGTTCGGTCACCGACGATTGCGAAGCCATGGTGGATCATCTGCGCAATCAGGGCAAGCGGGTTGGCTCGGTCTCCATCAAGCAGTTCATGCCCTTTCCCGAAAGCGATATCGTCAAAGCATTGAGTGGCAAGCGGGCCGTGACCGTCCTGGAACGCTCCGATGCCACCATGCTGAGCGAACTGGTGGGCAATGCCCTGTTCAAGGCGGTGCAAAACCATAAACAACCCCGTCACGATGGCATTCCCGCGCTGGCCGAGGCACCCATCATCTGCACCGGCATTTTTGGCCTGGGTGGTCACGATTTACAACCCCGGCATCTGGTGGCAGCATTTCGCAACATGGAAGAGGGGCAAAACGTCCCCTTGTTTTATCTCGGCTCGCGCTTCTTTGAAGATTCCCAGGATCAAGAGCTGGTCGATTTGCAAAAACGGTTGCGGCAGGCCTATCCCGAAACGGTTAAAATGGCTTTTCCCACCGATCCGAATCCCCATCTCCTCCCCCAGGGTGCCCTGCGGGTCCGCTTCCATTCGGTGGGTGGGTATGGCACCATCGCCACGGGTAAACTGTTGACCGATATTTTGTCCGGAGTCATGGAGTTGCACTCCAAATCGGCTCCCAAGTATGGTTCGGAGAAGAGTGGTGCGCCGACCAATTTTTACCTGACGTTAAGTCCGGAACCGATCAAAATCACCAATGCGGAACTGGAGGATGTGGAAATCGTCCTCTCCCCGGACCACAAGGTTTTTGATCATACCAATCCCCTGCGTGGCCTGTGTCACGGCGGCACCTTCATCATGCAGTCCAACGAGTCGCCCCTGGAGGTCTGGAAAAGATTGCCCGAGGCGGCACGTCGTCTGATCCGTGAGCAAGAGATCAATTTCTATGTGGTCGATGCCTTTGCCATCGCCAAGGAAAACGCCCCGACCCAGGATTTGCAGGTCAGAATGATGGGGATTGCCTTCATCGGGGCCATGTGTGGCAACGTTGCTCAGGTGATGGGGCGCTCAAGCGAAGAAATGCTCTTGACCAAGATTCAAAACCAGATCCAGAAAAAATTTGGTGGCAAGGGTGACAAGGTGGTGGCCAGCAACATGGCGGTCATCAAGCGCGGTATTCTGTCCACCCGGAAAGTCGAATACAACGAACCCGCTTTTGTCGCGGCGGCTGCCAGCGCGACCGATGCCTTGCGTGGCCCTGGCGTTGCGATTTCCGCCTCCATGGTACAACGCGGTCCCGGTTCCAACTGTGCCGGCATGTTTGACCAAGGCTATTTTGGCAAGACGATTGTCGATCCCTTCAAGGCCGGGACCATCGGCGAAAGCCCGATCTATCCCGGTGCCGGTCTGAACATTCCCATCGCCACCGCCGCCTGGAAGGACAAAGGGTTGTTCCGTTTGGACGTGCCGGAGTTCATCCCGCACCTGTGTACCGGCTGTATGGAATGCGCCATCGCCTGTCCCGATGCGGCCATTCCCAACACCGTTCACGAAATTCACGATCTGATCGTAAGCGGCATCAGCCAGTTGGATATTCCACCCCAGCAACGCCAGGCTTTGAGCGACTTGGTTATCCCGCTTTCCAACGTGGTGCGGGAGATGTACCGCAAGTTGCCCGCAAAGGATCCCAAACCATTCAGCGAAGTAGTGGCGGATGCCGGCTTTCAGATGGATATCGGCATGGACTTTGGAACCAGCACGACAACGCGGGAAAATTTTGCCAAACTGGTTACGGTGTTGTCGCAATTCCAGGTGGCCAAAACCCGGCCATTTTTTGATGCCATGGAAAAATCGGTCCCTGGCAGCGGTGGCCTGTATTCGGTTGCCGTCGATCCGTGGAAATGTACCGGGTGTTTGGAGTGCGTCGATGTGTGCGGACCGCACGCTTTGGTGGAAAAGGTGCAAACCCCGGAAATCGTGCAACGATTGGAAGCGGGATTCACCTTCTTGTCGCGTCTGCCCAACACCCCGAACCGATTTTTCAACAGCGCCCTGACCCCGAGCGGTGATACCAAACGGATGATGCTGGATCACAAGAATTATTATGCCTTAACGGGTGGCCATGGTGCCTGTCGTGGGTGCGGCGAGGTGACGGCGGTGCGGTTGGTGACCGGCATGAACCGGGCGTTGCACAGCGAACGGTATCGTCGGCGGATCGTCCAACTGGAACAATTGATCCGTGCCGTCCAGGAAAAGCTGGGCCAGATCAATGGCGATGAGGGACGGCGGCAACGTTTGCAACTTGCGTTGCGTACCATGGAAAAATCATTGTTCAACCTGGAGAGCGGCCCGACCGGGAATGGTCCGGCCAATGCTGTTTTTGCCAACGCCACTGGATGTACCAGCGTTTACGGCTCGACGTTCCCCTTCAATCCTTACACCGATCCGTGGGTGAACAGTTTGTTCCACGATACGGCACCGCTGGCCAAGGGTATCTTTGAAGGTTTGACGCAAAACGTCACGAGTGAGTTCAAGGCGGTCCGCATTGCCGAACTGGAGTTGGCGGATGCCTACGATGCCAAGGTACACGATAAATTTTTCCGTTTCTTTGGCTGGGAAGGATTCACCCACGAGGAGCGGTCATTGCTGCCGACGGTGATCACCCTGGGTGGCGATGGTTCGCAGTTTGACATTGGTTTTGGTGCCTTGTCGCGCCTGTTGACAACCCGGACGCCCGTCAAGTGCATGGTGGTGGACACCGGCACCTATTCCAACACCGGGGGACAGGCTTCCACGTCAAGCTTTGTCGGCCAGGATTCCGATCTGGCGCGTTTCGGCACTCTGCATCTGGGTAAAACGGAAAGCCGCAAGGAATTCAGCTTGTTGGCGGCGTTTCATCCCATGGTTTTCGTGGTGCAAACCTCGGTGGGCATCCAGAATCATTTTCTGAAAAATGTCCTGGATCTCTTGAATTATCAGGAGTCGCCCGCCCTGTTGACGGTTTATACCCCCTGTCAGCCGGAGCATGGCATCGGTGACAATGCCTCGACCCGAAGGGCGCGGGAGGCGGTGCAAAGCCGGCTTAATCCGGTGTTTGTGCATAATCCTTTGGCGGGTGAGACGTTGGCGGAACGGTTTTCCATTGAGGGCAATCCCGATCCCGATCAGGATTGGAGCAAAACCACCATCGCCTTTGAGGATGCGGAAGGACATCCGCAAATCAAAGAGATACCCTTTACGCCCGCCGATTTCGCCGCTCGGGAAGGACGCTTCAAGAAACATTTCCGTGCGGTGCGTGAAGAGGATGAGTTGCGGGAAATTTCCCAATACATCGCTTTGTCCAAAGAGGCACGTGAGGGCCTGACGCCGTTTATCTGGAGTACGGATAAAAAGAATCATTTGGTGAAATTGGCGGTGGCTCCGGCCATCGTAGCGTTAACCGATGACTGTTTGCGCAATTGGCGTTCGCTGCAAACGCTCTCCGGTATGCAGTTGGGGCAGATGGCGGAAAGCCACCGCAAAGAGATGACGTTGTGGAAGGAACGCTACGAGCATGCCGTTAAGGATCGGGAACAGACGATGGATGCCATTGCGCGCGGCATGTCGGAACTGGCCTCGGGGGCGCGTGCCACGGCGGCGGGTATCGTGGGTTCGGTCCTGGTGGGAGCGGGTGTTGTTACCGCTGGCGAATCGGGAGGGGCCGGGGCTGGCAAGGGGGGCGCCGGCAAACCCCTGGTGGAAATCGTACCGGAAGACGCTCACAAATGTACCAACTGTAAAAAATGCTACCTGGATGTCGGTGAGTTGTTTGAAAACGTAACCATCATGCACGAAGGCAAATCCAAGGAGGTTAGCCGGGTCAAACAAGGGGTGTTGAATACGGTGGAATTAACCCCGGAGCTGATTAAAAAGGCGGAACGCGTAGCCAATGATTGTGACGCGGCCATCATTCAGTTCAACCGCCCGGCCTGACGCCCCTACAGGAGGCAAAATGACCATGGACAATCTTCATTCCCCCGAGGAATACAATTACGATCCCTCCGATCTGGAACGCTATTATCGGGCCAGTCAGGTGATCGAGGCCACCAGCCACCACCAGCAAACGGTGGAAGAGCAAATGAAAGCCTTGGAAAGCCGCCATGCGGTGGAAATATTCCAAAAGCAATTGGATTTGCTCAAAGAACGGCTGTTTAACAATCCGGCGATGTTCCGCAGCATATTCATCGAAGAGGGTATCGATGCCATTGCGGCAGAGTTTAAAAAAGAGGAAATGAGCAGCGAGTTCGTTCATAAGTTTTGGACGCTGCTGTTGCAGGGCGATGCCATGAGCATCGTGCTGATGCGTTTTGTCTGGGACGTGCCGCTCAAGTTCAAGCGGCGGTTCATCACGGCCATCGACAAACATTTGTCGGACCGTTATCCCATGTTCAAAGGTTTGTCGCAAAACTGGCCAAGCCAAAACAACATTCCTCCCTATATTCGCCCGGCGGACGAGCGCAATAAAGATTTCGACTTGGTCAACCAAGGGTACCTGGGTTATATGGGCCTGGGGTATTCGTTTCGCGAAGTGGAATTGTTTGTCTGGCTGGAGGTGTTGCGCGACAAACAGTGTGATGATCGCCCATGCGAAATTGGCATTTCATGTGGCAAACCGGAACCCAAGGGGGGATGTCCGGTCAAGATTCACATCCCGGAAATGCTCCATTGCCTGGGGGAGGGACGCTTTGAAGAGGCCTATGCCATTATTCGCGATTCCAATCCCTTGCCTAACGTCACCGGTCGGGTTTGCCCCCAGGAACATCAATGTCAGGGTGTGTGTACACTGGCGGAAAGACCCATGGAAATCGGTCAGGTGGAATGGTATCTGCCGCAAAGCCGCAAAGTGCAGAATCCCGATGCTTTGTTCCAGATTGCCAGCGATTATGTTTCCCCCTGGAAAGAGGGCAAGAAACCGCCCATCGCGGTTGTGGGTTCGGGACCGGCGGGGATGATCAACGCCTACCTTCTGCTTAAGGAAGGCTTTCCGGTGACGGTGTTTGAGGCGTTCCATGAATTGGGCGGGGTGTTGCGGTATGGCATCCCCGAATTTCGTCTACCCAACGAACTGATCGATGATGTCATCAAAAAGATCAAGCAGTTGGGTGGTGAATTCGTCACCAATTTCCTGGTGGGCAAGACGGCGACCCTGGCGCAGTTGAAGGAAGCGGGTTTTTGGAAAATTTTTGTCGGTACCGGCGCTGGCCTGCCCAAATTTTTAAACGTCCCCGGGGAACACTTGAATGGAGTGATGTCGGCGAACGAATTCCTGACCCGTGTCAACCTGATGCAGGCGCACAAGGAGGATTACGAGACACCGTTGCCCGATATCGATGGTAAAAAGATCATCGTGATCGGTGGTGGCAACACCGCCATGGACGCGGTACGTACCGCCAAGCGACTGGGTGGTGATGTCACCATTGTTTATCGGCGCACGCGTGAAGAAATGCCGGTGCGGGTGGAAGAGTTGCACCATGCTTTGGAGGAGGGGATCGCCCTCAAGGTATTGCGGACCCCCATTGAATTTCGTGGGGACAACCATCATTTTGTCAGGGAAGCAGTATTGGATGTGATGACCCTGGGGGAACCCGATGCTTCGGGTCGGCGCAGCCCGGTGCATACCGGGCATACCGAAACCATTCAGATTGATTTGGCGATCATGGCCCTGGGTAATACGTCCAACCCCATAGTCAAGGATGCGGAACCAGGATTGAAAACCACCAAGTGGGGGTCGATCGAGGTCAAGCCCAACTCCCAGGAAACCTCCATTGACAACGTCTATAGCGGTGGTGATGCGGCGCGTGGTGGATCGACTGCCATCAAGGCGGCGGGCGATGGCTTGAGTGCTGCCCGTGAAATCAATGCCAACTTGCCGGAGGAACCGCTGGCGATCCGCAAAATGATTTCCAAGGCGATTCATTACACCCGTCAGGGTCAGGCCAAAGCGGTCATTCGTGAAAAACGTTTGCTGGCGGATGGCATTGTAGAATTTGTCGTTGAATCGCCATTGATTGCCCGTTCCGCCCGGGCGGGGCAATTTGTCCGGGTGTTGGCATGGGCGAAAGGGGAATTGATCCCTCTGACTCTGGCTGACTGGGATGCCCGGCGTGGTACGATCACCTTGGTGGTGCAAGGATTGGGTACCAGCAGCATGGTGATCAACAATATGGCGGAAGGGGAAGCCTTCCACGGCATTGCGGGTCCATTGGGATTGCCGAGTCATTTGCAGCGTTATGAAAATGGCGAAACAGTAGTATTTACCGCAGGTGGTGTGGGTTTACCGCCTGTGTATCCCATCATGCGCGAACATTTGCAGATGGGCAATCATGTGACGTTAATCTCTGGTTTTCGCAGCAAGGGGCATATTTTCTGGTCGAAGACGGACGAGCGGGTGGGGCGTTTGCAGGCGCGGTATCCCAACACCTTGGATGTCATATACACCACCAACGATGGCAGCATGGGTTTTAAGGGTTTTGTGACGGGGCCTTTGTTGAAGTTGTTGGAGAAGGAGCGTGATGGTCAGGGACGCAAGATTGGTGAGGTGGTGACGATTGGCCCGCCGTTGATGATGCGGGCGGTGAGCGATTTGACCCGTCCTTTTGGGGTACGTACCATTGCCAGTTTGAATTCGATCATGGTGGACGCGACGGGTATGTGTGGTGCGTGCATGGTTCCGGTGACGGTCAAGGGTAAGATGGTCCGCAAGCATGCGTGCATTGATGGTCCCGAGTTGGATGCGCACATCATTGACTGGGAAAAATTCATGCCGAGGTTTATGCAATTCAGGACCAAAGAGTTGAAGAGCATGGAAAAACACGGCTTAAAAGTGTGATTCTCCAATGTTTTTGGTATAATGGATAGGTCTGGGAAGGGGCGTGCCCCTTCCCAGCAGGGTTTGGGACAGCGTCCCAAGGTTTTGTTTTTTCGCGCCCCTTTTACACGAAGCATTTTTTCCGCGTGGTTTTTGCGAAAAATCTCAAGCATAATGCTGGGGTAAGGATAGCGTGTCTGCAATCTGTTTGTCAGGATGCTGAAACGCATATAGAAATGGTTTATTTCATACCAGTTAGCCCAAAACAGCGTTTGTCTGCTCAAGATCCCCGCCTGATTCTTTTCCCCGCTAAAAAAACATGCTGCTGCACTGTTTCCTCAATAAAACTTAAATAAATTCGCATCCTGTTGAAATAACTCAATAATACAAGTCTATCTGACGATACCGAAATCCTACCTAAAGTTCAATTCGACCTCTATCGTCTTGAAAGGGGTCTTGATCTACGATAAATATTTTTATAAAAGAGAGGAGGCCTCGTGAATAGGCCAACGAGGCCTCCTCAGGTTGAACCGATCATCTATTGAACGATGAAGACACAGATGATGCGATCCGTTGGCGCGTTAAGTATCGTCTGAAACAGGTGCATTAGGCAAGTCTTCACCGGTTCAACCGCTTATCGTGCCTTTTGATAAGGAGAGGTTTACCATGAGTCAATGCAAAACCGGTGGTGGTGGAGAATGCCAGCCATAGGACGCAGAAGGGCTTTATGCGTCAAACGATACAGATGGGAAAAATGCAAAAAACGCCGCAAATAAGAAATTTGAGGAGTCTACAGGGCAAACTCGGCCTCCTCTACCGCCTGCAAAACTGCACAACATTACACCTGAGGCCGCAAACAAGTTTTCCAAAATCTTGGATACATTGCCTGGCATCACCCAGGCTGAAAAAGGGGTGTACAAGAGTTTTTTTGATTGGGAGGGAGGGGATAAAGCGAATCCAAAAAACGGCTCTGTTGGTGGAATCCTAAAAGGCACACTGGAAAATCTTAAAGAACTTTTCAAACCGTCAGAAGAATCTGTCAAGCGTGGTAAATTGACACTAGATGACATATCAAAAGTCTATCGCGTCTATTTTGATGATAGCCTAAAGAGAGTTGGCGGTCATAATGTTTTGATTCAGTTGGAATCGGACATTTTCCTTTGTTTGATAAGCTACATACAA
>JADGCN010000105.1 GCA_015228975.1 Magnetococcales bacterium | reverse complement strand
AGAGTTCTGCCGAAGATCGGCTGGTTCTCATAAACGCCATTCATCCCAATCGATTGAAACGAATAGCTCGTGAGGAGCGATTTTTTCGGCGTGATCGAACTGATTATGACCGTCCGCAACTGGTGGAGTTCTAAATCAGCATATTCCAGGTAGGAATCATCATATCGGTAGGCCTTGGCAAAGATTCTTTCATTCAGGCTTTGGGTCACTTTGACTTCGGCCAGGATCTGCTCCACGTCCAAGTCCCAAAGCCCAGCGGCCATTAGCAGTCGTTGCTCCTCCGTCCGGCCCCCTGGCCTGCGCTGGAGCAGAATGATGTCCGACTTGGCGGCAGGGAGACCACTGGAACTTCCGTGCGGACCTCGATGCCCACTGGCGTCAGCAACTCCTTCAATGTTGCGCCAATCAGGCAGTGCCAGCAAGTTTTGGATGGAGTATCATTCATGGCGCAAAAATTCGACGATCTCCTTCGGGTCCGAGCAGACTTTCCAGGAAGGAGAGCAGAATGTCCTTGGCGTCTTCATTGCCGAAGATTTTTTTAAAGGCGAAGTCAATATGTGGATCGATGAATTTCATGACGTATTCCCTGCTGTTGACCGGACAAGACTGTCTGATGGTTCATTGTCCGGTGAAAGGGGTGTGCCGTCAATCAAAATCAGTGTCACCAGTACTTGCTTCAATTGCGAAAAGCTGCCTGATTGGCACTGAGCTTCGACTATTCTGCAACTTTGTTCGTCCTCATTTGGACAACGGGCGAAGTTCCTGCTCAATACCCGAAATGACCGAGTTGGGAATAGTTGAAGCCCAGTGCCTGCCCGGGGTGGTCTTACAACACCCCACGATCATTTAGAAATGCGGCATAGTTGCGGTCATCCTTCAGGATGTGCTGCACCAGCCAGTATTGCAGAAAGGATAAAAACTCCAGATAACTCAACAGATGGCCCTGTGCTACAGTTTGATGCAGGCCGCGAATGAGTTTCACGAGTATCTGATGTTGTTCTTTGTGCTGGATCCGGTCGGGATAATGGTGTTGGTCAAAAAGGGCTTCTTCGGCGGCGAAGTGGTTTTGCGCCAGATTGAGCAGCGAGGTTAAAGCGGCGGCGAGTGGTTCAAGTTGCTGGTCGCTGCGCAGGATGGAGTCGATGGTATTGGCAACCTCAAAGAATTCTTTGTGATGCGCATCAATTGCGGCAATATTGATTGCGAATTCGACCCGCCAGGTGAGCGCCAGGCATGCGCCACCGCTGTAGATGATCCGCATGGTTCTAATTTTGTAGGTTTCGAACAATTTCCAGCGGATGATGGGGATGTCCCTCAGGATATCCCCGTTGATTTGCAATAGTTCCGTTTCCACAAGGGTCTGAATCTGGAAGTGGCAAGGGACATCGAAGACGGCACCCTCTTCGCCAAAGAATTCTCCCACTCGCAGGGTGTCCAGTTCAAACTTGCCGATGGAACGTCGAACTTTTCCCCGGTGCAGGATGTGCAATGTTTGGTCACGATCAAAAGAGAGTATTTCACCGGCGGGTATGGTTCTATAGGTCAAACGGTCGATGATTCCCGCCATGACCGGGTGAGACAAGCCTTCGTTGAACAGATCCATGGACTCCAGAAAGGATCGCATGGCGGTTGTACGGGCGATTTTTGCAATCAGGCCGTTTTTTTGGGCGACCTGGTGGTACATGTCCACCGGGATGGCCAAGGCGTTGACATAGCTTGCGGCGCGAAAGGTGAAGGCGGAAGCCCGCTTGTCCAGGGCGGAAAATTCCCCCAGCATGGCACCGGCCATGAGACGGCTCAGGCGGTTTTCGTCAGGAAATATTTTTTCCACCAGGCCAGACAAGAGCAACAATACTTTGGTGGGTGTTTCGCCCTCTTTCAGGATGATGGCACCCGGGTTGATAGCAACCACATCGTTGTTCAGGAGCATGCGCAGGTGATGGAAAGGGATGCGGGAAAAATGGCTTTGCAAAAATTGAAAGGCCAGATTTCGGGCGTGGTCGTTTTTGCCGGGAATCAGGACATCGCTGATGCCAAAAGGGGCGGAGGATCCGATTTCTTTCTCTTTGGAGGTTAATTTGGCCGAGGTGTGGGCCAGGACGATCCGTTCGGAACGATCGCTGACAAAGTCGATGGCCTGACCGTGGATCATGCCACCCCCGATGTCGATTTTTTTTAAATTGAGGGGAACCAAATATTCCTCTTTGACGGTTTCATAGAATTGGCTGGTGATCCCGGGGGCATCGTTATCGTCTGTGATCATGGCTTTGAGGACGTTGAATGAGACGATATCGGCGAAATGTCCGTAGGTGCGGTAACCACCGGACCAAGCGGTACGAAATATAAAGATGGTTGTTTCCAGGGGGTGGGGCGAAAAAACGGGGCGGACTTCCAAACCTTGAATATCGGTCCATTGACCCAGGGGGAGATCGAAGAAGCTGAAGAAATCGCTGAACTGGTTTCCTTCGGTGGCGAGCAGGGCGTTCAACTTTTTTTCCACGGTCAAGCGCACCAACGGCGAGGCGAAATATTTAATTTTATGCCCCGAGCGCATCAGCGAGGTGATGCCGGCGAAGTGATCATCGTGGGCATGGGTGTGGAAAATGCCTTCAATTTCGTTGATGCCGATACCCAGGGCGGTCAGGTTGAAAAACAGGTTGGGACCGGCATCGATCAGGTAGATTTTGCCCTGAAAGACGAGGATGCTGGACATGGAGGGTCGATTGACGTCCCAGCCGTCGCCTTCGCCGGAATGGATGACGGCGAAATAATCTTTGGGAATGCTTTGGAATCCCAGAGTATAGGGGGGGTCGTAACGCTCTTCACCGTACAGATTGAGATCGACGGTTACGCTGGCGTTTTGGTAGGCGATGGCAAACTGGTTGACGGCGATGCGATCGATGGTGACGCCGTTGCGAATTTCGCGTTTTTCCCGACCGAGAATGCAGGTATCCAACAACAGGTTGGAAGGTTTGATCTGCCCGAATGCGAAGCGTTTCTTTAATCGGAGCATCTCCCGAGCCGTATCGGGATCGACGCCCGCCTCCAAAATTTCTTCCAGGCTGATCAGTCCGTAATTGCCGCGAAAGATGTATTGCATCTGGGAGTGAACCTGTTCGCCGAGTCCGATGAGGAGTGGTTTCAGGCCGGTATTGTTGGGATGGTTGGGGATGATCAAGCCTTGCTTGTACAGCATTTGCAGCACGGGGAATTCGGCCAGATTGGAAAATTCCCCGTGTTGGATCATGACATCGGACAGGAGAATGGCGTTGGGGCCGGTTTCGCACAGGACTCCGGCCAGTTCGTGTTGCACGATCAACCCGCGTTTCATGAGGTGTTTGACGCAGTCAGCAGGGCAACCGCACAGGATCTGGAGCTTGGCTTCGGGGACTTCTACCCAATAAACGCCTTGGATTATGGGTATTTTAATGATGTTTGCCATTCCAGTTCTTTCGAGGGCGGGCGGGTGATATTGCCGTTGTGAATCTGGCGTTGATTCGTTTCGCTTTCTGGCACTCAGGTCACACCACCGGAATCATGGTACACAGTTGTTTACATGCTGGCAAGGTTTTCGCCGGAACCTTCCAAAGTGACTTAAGTGTCCCATCTGCCGAGCGGCAGGGTACTCCGGCGGCAAATTTTGGGTTTTGCATGATTGGGTCGCGAAGGATCCTTCAAATTCGGAAACAAATCGCTTATCCTGCCTGATCACTCGGGAAGGGTGCCGGTAGAACGGTTTTCCGGCCACGGTTTAGACACTATCTTTGGAGCAAGCAGGAGTCCTATGAATATCCATGAATATCAGGCAAAAGAGATCCTGGCCAAATTTGGCGTAGCGGTGCCCCGCGGGCGGGTGGCTTTTACACCCGACGAGGCTGAAAAAGCGGCAACGGAGCTGGGTAGCAAGGTTTTCGTCGTCAAGTCGCAGATTCACGCAGGTGGTCGCGGCAAGGGGGGTGGCGTCAAGGTGGTCAAGAGTATCCAGGAGGTGCGTGCCGAGGCCCAACGGATGCTGGGGATGACCCTGGTCACCAAACAGACCGGCCCCAAAGGCAAGGAAGTCAAGAGAATCTATGTGGAAGAAGGGTGCAATATCGCCCGTGAACTTTACCTGGGTATGGTGATCGACCGCGCTACCAGCCGGGTTACCATGATGGCTTCCACAGAAGGTGGGATGGAAATCGAAGAAGTGGCCGCCCGTTCCCCGGAAAAAATTCTCAAGGAAACTGTGGACCCGGCCGTGGGTTTTCAAGCCTATCAAGGGCGCAATCTGGCTTTTGCCCTGGGATTGGAAGGCAAACAAATCAATAAAGCGGTCAGCTTCATGACGGCCCTTTACAAAGCCTTTGTGGCGACGGACGCCTCCCTGGCGGAGATCAATCCGCTGGTTGTGACCGGCGATGGCGATATCATGGCCCTGGACGCCAAGATGAATTTTGACGGCAATGCCCTGTTCCGCCACAAGGATATCCTGGAACTGCGCGATCTGAACGAAGAAGATCCCAAGGAGATCGAGGCCTCCAAATTTGACCTGAACTACATTGCCCTGGAGGGCAACATCGGTTGCATGGTCAATGGGGCGGGTCTTGCCATGGCCACCATGGACCTCATCAAGCTCAAGGGGGGGGCACCGGCCAACTTCCTGGATGTCGGCGGTGGTGCCACAACCGAAAACGTTACCAATGCCTTCAAGCTGATCCTTTCCGATCCGCAGGTCAAATGCATCATGGTCAATATTTTTGGTGGCATCATGCGGTGTGATGTTATTGCCCAGGGGATCGTCATCGCGGCCAAACAGTTGAACATTCATGTCCCCGTGGTGGTCCGACTCGAAGGGACCAACGTGGAACTTGGCAAAAAAATTCTGGCCGAATCGGGTCTGGCTATCATCACAGCCGCCAATTTGGATGACGCCGCCACCAAAGCCGTCGCTGCCCTGGCCGCCTGAAAGGAGAGGAAAGAATGAGCATCATTGTTAATAAAAACACGAAGGTTATTTGCCAGGGATTCACCGGCGCTAATGGGACGTTCCATTCGGAGCAGGCCATCGCCTACGGTACCCAACTGGTTGGCGGGGTGACCCCCGGCAAGGGTGGAACGATGCATATCAATCGCCCGGTGTTCAACACGGTTGCCGAGGCGGTCAAGGCGACCGGGGCGGATGCGTCGGTTATTTTTGTTCCACCGCCCTTTGCCGCCGATGCCATCATGGAAGCGGTGGATGCGGGAATCCGTCTGGTGGTGTGCATTACCGAGGGGATCCCGGTGATGGATATGATGCAGGTCAAGCGTTTCCTGGCAGGCAAGGAGGCGCGCCTTATCGGACCCAACTGCCCGGGTATCATCACCCCGGGCGAGTGCAAGATCGGCATTATGCCGGGTCACATTCACCGTGCGGGTTCCATCGGTGTGGTGTCGCGTTCGGGCACCCTGACTTACGAGGCGGTGGCACAGACCTCGGCAGTTGGTTTGGGTCAAAGCACCTGTGTGGGTCTGGGTGGTGATCCCATCAACGGAACCAACTTCATTGACTGTCTCTCCATGTTCCAGAATGATCCGCAGACCGAGGCGGTGATCATGATTGGTGAAATCGGTGGTAATGCCGAGGAGCAGGCGGCGGAGTGGATCAAGAAAAACATGACCAAGCCGGTGACGGCTTTCATTGCCGGTGCAACGGCCCCTAAAGGAAAACGGATGGGTCATGCCGGGGCGATCATTTCGGGTGGCAAGGGGACTGCGGAAGAAAAATTTGCCGCCCTGAAGGAAGCCGGGGTTCACATTGCCCGGTCGCCGGCGGAGATGGGCGTTGTCGTGAAGCAATCCCTGAAGAAGTGAGTGTTCATTCCTGGGTGACGATGGAGGAGATGTGATGGGAAAGGTTGATCTGGTCATCAAAATTGCCGGGGAAGGAGGGGAGGGTGTCATTTCCACCGGTGATTTTATCGCGGCTGCTTGCGCAAGGGCTGGCCAGGAGGTATACACCATCAAAACATTTCCTGCGGAGATCAAAGGGGGGTACGCCATGTATCAGGTGCGTACCTCCCTGGATCCCGTTTTCAACCAGGGCGACACGTTCGACATATTGTGTGCTTTCAATGGCGAGGCCTATGAGGTGAATCGCCAATTGCTGCGCCCGGGTGTGGCGTTTGTCTATGACTATCCCGATGGTGGCTTTGAGCCGGAGATTCCTGCGGGGGTTCATGCCTATCCCATTCCCATGTCCCGGACGGCCAAGGAGATGAAATCCTACCGTTCCAAGAACATGGTGGCGTTGGGGGCGTTGTCGGTATTGTTTAACATTAATGAAAAAACGCTCTTGGAAGTGTTGGTGGACAAGTTTAAATCCAAGGGGACGGAAAAGCTTAATTTCAATCTGGATGCCTTTCAAAAGGGCAAGGAATTGGCGGGTGGTCTGGTCAAGACCGATCCCTGGCGGGTTGCCGATCCGGCTAAACCCAAGGATGTGATTATTGTTTCGGGTAATGAGGGGGTCGGTTTGGGGGCCATTTTGGGGGGGCTGAAATTTTATTCGGCCTACCCGATCACCCCGGCGACGGAGATCGCCAAGTTCGTCGCCCTGCATCTGCCCAAGGTGCGGGGCATATTGATTCAGGCGGAAGATGAGATTGCTTCGTTGTCGCAGGTGTTGGGGGCATCGTATGCGGGGGCGCGGGCGATGACGGCGACCTCGGGGCCGGGATTATCGTTGATGGGGGAGATGCTGGGGATGGCCTCCATGAGTGAGACCCCGGTATTGGTGGTGGATGTGCAACGTGGTGGGCCGGGTACCGGCATGCCGACCAAACATGAGCAATCGGATTTGTTTTTGGCGGTATTTGGGAGTCATGGTGATGCGCCACGCATCGTGTTGGCGGTGGAGGATGTGAAGGACTGCATCCACATGACCGTGGAGGCGCTGAATCTGGCAGAACTGTACCAGACTCCAGTGATTCTTTTGTCGGATGGATCCCTGGCTTTCTCGACACAGACGGTTCCGGCGCCCAAATTGGATACGATCAGGATTGTCAACCGCAAGCGTTGGGATGGCCAAGGGGTATACCAAAGGTACCAGATGGTTGCGGATGGCATTTCGCCGATGGCGGATCCGGGGACGCCGGGGGCGATGCATATGGCCACGGGCCTGGAGCATGGTCCCACGGGTGCCCCCAATTATGTCCCGGGTAACCATGAGGCGATGCATCGCAAACGTTTTGGCAAATTGCAATCGGTTGCCGATTTCGTCAAACCGACCGAGGTGGATGGCGAGGAATGGGCGGATGTCGGCATCATTGCCTGGGGCAGCACTATCGGGGTGGTGCGGGAGGCGGTGACGCGCCTGCAGGCGGATGGGGTGAAGGTCAAGGGATTTTACCCGAAGCTCATGTGGCCCATGCCGGTGGCGCAATATGAAAGTTTTGCCAAGACGTGCGGCAAAATCTTGGTTCCGGAGGTTAATTTTCAGGGGCAATTGTCGCATTTCATCCGTTCCGAGACCTCATTGAATCCCATTCCTTACACCATCTGTGGCGGCGTTCCTTTTACGCCCATCCAGATCATGAACAAGGTCAGGGAGATTATCTGATGTCCATCAGCATGATCGGTCAGGTTGCGCTCAAGCCCAAGGATTACAAATCGGAAGTCCCGGTGGTTTGGTGTCCGGGGTGCGGTCATTATGGTATTTTGAATGGTATTTATCGCGCTCTCTCCGAGGCTGGGATTGATCCCAGTCGTTTGATGAGCATTTCCGGGATTGGTTGTTCTTCCAGGGCACCGTATTTTATCAATTCCTATAAGATGCATACGTTGCATGGGCGGGCTGGGGCGGTGGCTACCGGGGCGCAGTTGATACGTCCGGATCTGACGACCCTGGTGATGGGTGGGGATGGGGATGGGTTTTCCATCGGCGGTGGTCACATGCCGCATTTGGCACGCAAAAATGTTGATCTGACCTATGTATTGTTTGACAACGGTATTTATGGTTTGACCAAGGGACAGTATTCGCCAACGTCGCGTCCGGAGATGACGGCCTACACCACGCCCTATGGTGGACCCGAGGCGCCGATGAATCCTTTGCTGTACATGTTGACCTATGGTGCCACCTATGTGGCGCAGGCGTTTGCCGGCAAGCCGGGGGTTTGTGCCGAGCTGATCAAGGGCGCTTTGGAACATCGCGGGTTTGCCTACGTCAATATCTATTCCCAGTGCCCCACGTTTAACACAGTGGATACAGTGGAATTTTATCGGGATTTGGTGGAAACGGTGCCGCAGGACCATGATGTGACCGATCTGGGGGCGGCCATTTCCCTGGCGCGCCGGACCAGCGAAGGGTGTGCTCCGATGGGATTGCTTTACAAGGTGGAGCGGCCTACCCTGGACATGCAGATGACGGCCATTATGGATGGGGTGGGTGGCCGGGAGGATTATGACTTGAACCAGATTATCGACGCAAACCGTCCTTGAGAGCGGATCGTGTCGTAGGTGGAGGAGTGCGGTGATTCCCCAAATGCCTGACGGGCCGTTAAGCCCCAAGCAGAAGGCCTTCATGTTTCGGGCTTTGCGGCGTTCCATGGCGGAAGTCGAGCGGATCATGCAACGATTCGTCAGTAGTGAGCTGGCCAGCCTGGACGATGATACCTGTGATCGGCTGCTTGTGCTGCTGGATCATTCCGATGCCGATCTGTTGGATTGGTTGACGGGTGTTAAGCCTCCTCCCGCATCGGTTAACCGCGAGGATCTGGAACGTTTGCGATGTTTCAAACGAGAGGTGAAATCGTAGGACTCGGGAAAATAGTGGGTTGGGGTCAGGTTTCGACTAGGACTGCCGCCTTAGTTGTGGCTATAATCCCGGTGGGTTGAATGGCGTGATCGGCGCGGCTACCGGGCCGGGCGTGTTCTATACTGCTGAAAGCCAAGGAGGATGTGGACGATGAACTTGATTTTTATGGGACCCCCGGGGGCGGGCAAGGGAACCCAGGCAAGACAGATTGCGGAAAAATATGGCATTCCCCAGTTGTCCACGGGTGACATGTTGCGCGCTGCGGTGAAAGCGGGTACCGAGATCGGCAAAAAGGCCAAGGCGGCGATGGAAAGCGGTGGTTTGGTGACAGACGATATCGTCGTTGGCATCATCGCCGATCGCATTGCCGAGCCGGATTGCAAAAAAGGCTTTATCCTGGATGGGTTCCCCCGGACGGTGGCCCAGGCCAAAGCCTTGGACTCCATGCTGAAAGAGCGTGCGCTGAAAATTGATCATGTCATCGACATCACCTGTGATACCGAGGCCCTGGTTTCCCGGATCACCGGTCGCAGTACCTGCGCCAAATGTGGGGAAGGGTACCACAAGGAGCATAAAAAACCAGCCAAAGAGGGGGTTTGTGACAAGTGTGGTGGGGCGTTGACCACTCGGGCCGACGATAACGAAGAGACGGTGCGCAATCGCTTGACGGTGTATGAGCAACAGACGGCGCCGGTTATCGGACATTATCGGCACGCAGGGGCCTTCAAAACGGTCGACGGCATGCAGGAAATGAACACGGTGTTTAAAACTTTGTGCAGCATCATTGGCTGACGGCGTTTTAGTCACCAAAGATTAACATTCACAGCTTATCTATAGGGGATGGACAACAATGGAAATGACGGCAAACGGGTGGCAAGGGTTATACCTTGCGATAGTGTGCGGGATAGGGGCCATCGTGTATGGCTATATGTCCCGTACCTGGATTTTAAACCTTCCGGCAGGCTCGGAAGCGATGCAAAAAATTGCCGGCGCCGTGGAAGAAGGGGCGCGGGCATACATGAAGCGTCAATACACCACGATCGCCTACGTGGGTGCCATGCTTTTTATCCTGTTGTGGATGTTCCTCAGCTTTTCCACTGCGGTTGGTTTTGCAGTGGGGGCGGTTTTGTCGGGTATGGCCGGTTTTATCGGCATGGGCATTTCCGTCAAGGCCAATGTGCGTACCGCTGAAGCCGCCAAAAATGGGTTGGACGCCGCCCTGCAAGTGGCGTTTCGCGGTGGTGCCATCACCGGTATGCTGGTGGTCGGCCTGGGACTGTTGGGTGTCACCATCTTTTTGATGCTGCTCCTGAAAATGGGTGACACGTCTACGAGCCAATTTCTGAAGCCGTTGGTGGGTGTGGCCTTTGGTGGATCATTGATTTCCATCTTTGCGCGTCTTGGTGGTGGTATCTTCACCAAGGGCGCGGACGTCGGTGCCGACCTGGTGGGTAAGGTAGAAGCGGGGATCCCTGAGGACGACCCACGCAACCCGGCTGTTATCGCCGACAACGTGGGCGACAACGTGGGTGACTGCGCCGGTATGGCCGCCGACCTTTTTGAAACCTATGCGGTGACGGTGATCGCTTCCATCCTGTTGGGCGCCATGGTAATGCCCGGCTTTTCCAATGCCCTGGTTTATCCCTTGGTGTTGGGTGGTGTGGCTATCCTGGCTTCCGTTGCCGGTGCGTTTGCGGTCAAGGCGGAAGAGGGTAAAAAGATCATGACGGCGTTGTATCGCGGTCTGGTTGTGGCGGGTGGTATTGCCGCTTTGTTGTTTTTCCCGGTTACCAAATGGCTCATGACGGGTAATGGTCTCTATTCCGTGGGTGCTATTTATGGCTGTACCCTGATTGGACTGGCCCTGACTGCGGCCATGGTGTGGATCACCGAATATTATACCGGTACTGATTTCGCCCCGGTGAGACTCATTGCCAAAGCTTCGGAGACCGGACATGGTACCAACGTGATTGCCGGTCTGGGTGTCTCCATGAAATCGACTGCGGCCCCGGTGTTGGCCGTGTGCGCCAGTATTTTGGTTGCCTTTGAGCTGGGTGGATTGTATGGCATTGCCGTGGCGGCGACTTCCATGCTTTCCATGACCGGTATCATTGTGGCCCTCGACGCCTATGGTCCCATCACCGATAATGCGGGTGGTATCGCGGAGATGGCCAACCTGCCTCCGGAAATTCGTAACATCACCGATCCCCTCGATGCGGTGGGCAATACCACCAAGGCGGTGACCAAGGGGTATGCCATTGGTTCGGCCGGTCTGGCAGCCCTGGTGCTGTTCGCCGACTACACCCATGAGCTGGCCACCTTTAAGCAGGGCGTTGTTTTCGACCTGTCCGACCATATGGTGATCATTGGTTTGTTCATCGGTGGTTTGCTGCCTTACCTGTTTGGTGCCATGGGCATGGAAGCGGTGGGGCGTGCGGCGGGCAGCGTTGTGATCGAGGTGCGGCGGCAATTCAAGGAAATCCCTGGCATCATGGAAGGGACGGCCAAGCCCGATTATTCCCGTGCGGTGGACATGCTGACCAAGGCCGCCATCAAAGAGATGGTGGTGCCCTCCATGTTGCCGGTTTTGGCACCGATCCTGGTCGGCGTGATGCTGGGACCCAAAGCGTTGGGTGGTGTGTTGATGGGGACCATCATCACGGGTATTTTTGTCGCCATCTCCATGACTACGGGTGGTGGGGCCTGGGATAACGCCAAAAAATACATCGAAGAGGGTCATTTTGGCGGTAAAGGTTCCGATGCCCATAAGGCGGCTGTTACGGGTGACACCGTGGGCGACCCCTACAAGGATACGGCGGGTCCGGCGATCAATCCGATGATCAAAATTGCCAACATTGTTGCCTTGTTGATCGTGGGCTTGATAGCCAACAATTAATGCGGTGATTGTTTGACTGAGCGAGCCCCCCTGGCAAAATGCGAGGGGGGTTTTTTTTTTCTGGTATTTGCTATTATCACGTTCTATTATTAATCAGTAAATTTTATCCAAAGGCCCATCGAGCCATGCGGAGCAATCATCAGCCGGAGTTGAAAAAATGCCAAGTTTCGTGATCCATGATAAGTGTGACGGGTGCAAAGGTCAGGACAAGACCGCTTGCATGTACATTTGCCCGAACAATCTGATGAAACTGGACAAGGAAAGAATGAAGGGCTTCAACCAGGAGCCGGAACAATGCTGGGAATGTTATTCGTGCGTCAAGATTTGCCCGCAACAAGCCATTGAGGTTCGCGCCTACGCCGATATC
>JADGCN010000104.1 GCA_015228975.1 Magnetococcales bacterium | reverse complement strand
CAATTGCAAAAGCTTGCGGATGAATTACAAATAATAATTCATGTTTGCCATTTGCCACCAGGAACGAGTAAATGGAACAAAATTGAGCATCGAATGTTCTGTCATATCACTAACAACTGGCGCGGACGCCCATTACTCAGTCGGGAAGTCGTTGTCAATTTAATTGGTAATACAACAACCGAAACAGGCTTACGCATCCAATCACAATTGGATGAAAATGTTTACGAAGCTGGCATCAAAGTGTCTGATCAGGAATTGGAAGAATTGGTCATTGAGCGTGACCAATTTCACGGGGAGTGGAACTACCGGTTGATGCCTCGAAAATGATATATAACGATATAAAATATTTAAGTTATTTTTGCTAGCATATTAAATCAAAAAATTGTGAATGTCTGCTTCACGCTGAACCAGCACAGACATCACCAACTCGAGAGGGTACCATGTGCCATGCACCCAACCCTGTCTGATCAACACCCTGATACATCACGGCAGGAAAGCCGATTCCTGGTTGCCACCCTGCTGATGGCAACCGCGCTATTCGTTCTTTATTCGGTCGGATTTTCCATTACACCGGGCAGATGCTTCACCAGCTACCTGGAACACTATTACGGATATCTGACATTCGATACGTTTGCCCGTTCGGTGGGGTCCAGCTATCTCCTGGGGTGGATCAGCCAACTGTCCATGTCGTGGATCCACGTCGTTTTCTGTTTGATGTATCTCGCCCACCTGTTGACCGTTTACTATACCGCGCGCCTGTTCGGACGTTTGACCGCCCGGATCGTCATGATTTTGATGATTTTTCATGTCGGTGTGCTTAATTTTTTTCATCAAATGGGACATGCCGCCCTGTTATGTCTCGCACTCTCCACCTGGAGTGCCATCCTGGTGCAGTTCTTTCGCACCCGTAAACACGTCACCTTGTTCCTGCTTGGTCTGCTCACCGGGAGTCTGATGCTGATCCGACAAACTTCGATTCTTTTTTTGCTGACTGCGGTGTTCCCGGTCGTCTGCTTCGGAAGCACCGCCCTCAACTGGATGCGTTCCGCCGTGATCGGTCTGGGTTTTCTGGTCGCCTTGTTCGCACTGCTTTTCTACAATTACTTCACCTTCAATGTGTTCAAGCTGTCCAGTTCCATAGGATTGCAGGTTCCGACGATCCATGTCGCCTTTTTCGGACCAGGCTTTTCCACCGACTATGGTCCCAAAAATCAAGAATTACTAAAGCTTATGGATGCGCGGCTGGGCAATGAGGATTATAAAAATAAAAAAATTACCATCGATCAGTTCAATAACAATACCCTCAAGAACATGCAACAGTATACGGATCTGGTCATGCTGAATCATGAGCATCCGGGTGTGCTGACTGGGGCCATTTACGAATCCATCCTTGCCCGTCCCGTAATATTTATCAAGTCCCTGTTGACCATGACCTGGAGAATGTTCACGATCAATCCTCCCCTTTGGCCCCCATCGCCAAATCCTGAACAAAAAAGAACTCCTCAAGCTCGACAAAATGACACAGCCGATTATGTTGTCCTCGACAAAACGAACCTCAGCAAAATAATGATCGATAATGAATTCAAACAAACCCTCAAAATTCCAGATGAATTGGATCCCACCCGGGCCAGGATCAATCTGATTGTGGATCGATTCAAGCAGAACGGAAATTATTATGCTTCTTTTGTCTTTACCAGCTTCCTGAAGGATGTCCTGCCCCCCATGCTCGTTTTTTTGTTGGCTTCATTCTTGTTGATTTTTAAAATTAATGCTCTTGAAGTCAAATTACTGCTAACCATCTTGATCCCTACCCTGATGATCATCTTCGGGTCCGGACTCATCGGGCAGCAATTGACGGATCTCAGATTACCGTTGGATTTCCTGGTGATACTGGGAGGAGTGGCGGGCGTGTTGCCTGTTCGCGCCACCCTGGGCACCGAAACCGCCTGACCTTCCCTTTCATGGCCGCCACCTCACCACTGCAACACTCCGTTCACACACGACTGCGTCAGCATCATTTGACCAGACTGATGCCGACCCGGCCAGGAGGTCGCATGCTGGAAGTGGGGTGCGGAGTCGGTTATCTGCTGATCCAACTCGGACAGGGATGGGAACGGTTTGGCATTGATCGGGAATACAACTCCTTGCGCATGTTGCACGACCAGGCCAGGGTGGTTCTCGGCAACGCATCCAGTCTCCCTTTCCCGGATCGCTTTTTCGATCTGGTGCTCTGTTCAGAAGTGCTGGAACATCTGCCCGAACCAGAGGATCAAGCGTGTTTGACGGAAATGACCAGGGTACTCAAACCGGGTGGCCGGCTCCTGATCACCGTACCCTCTCTTGAGGGATTGCGTGCACGCAGTCCTCTGCGCAATCTGGGACATGAGCAGCCCGGTTCCGGGGAGTATCATTACCGCATCGGCTACACCTGGGAAAGCTTGCGATCCATGATCGATTCCATCAGCGATCTGCGCTTGGTGGAGCGTTGCTATTCCATGTTCCTTTTTTCCGAACTGGTCATGGATCTGCTGAAATGGATTTATTTCCGCAAGCATACCCTCAAGGATCAGGCCTCTCTCTCTGCAGTCCGGGATTCCCGGATCTATCAGATTTACCGTAAACTCTTTCCCCTGTTGCATCAACTTTTCCTTCTGGAAGACCGGTTGCTGTGTCCCTGGCTCAAGGGACACATCGTCATCCTCTCTTTGGAACGCCAGGGAACGCCTCCATGCAAGATGTTCTTTTGATCTATCCCAGACTGGGCAGCATGGACAGCATGGTGGTGGACCTGCCACTGAGTCTGATCTATGCTGCTTCCCATGCGGTCAAGCGGGGTTATGGCGTGGAGGTCGTCGATCTGCGCTGCGAGCCGGCGGATTGGCGGTCGGTGTTGACCAAACGCATGGCAACGGGATTCCGACTGGTGGGCATTTCGGTGATGACCGGCTCCCCTTTGCGCAATGCCCGGGACATTTCCCGCTTCATACGCCAACACTGGCCGGAAATCCCTATCGTTTGGGGTGGTCCCCATGTTACGGTGCTCCCCGAAACTGTGGAGGAGGATTTCATCGATTATCTGGTGCGCGGAGACGGATCCCTCCCCCTGGCGGACCTGATCGCCACGTTGCGCGAGGGCGGGCAGGAACCGGGAGGCGTTGCAGGCATCTCCTACAAGAACTCCACAGGAGAGCCGGTTCATGTCCCGCGGGCGGAACAATTCGAGCGGCTCCATTACCTCGATCTGCCCTATCACCTGGTGGATGTCTCTTCCCCACGGTATCAACGATTGTATAGAGGACAAAAATCTTTTCCTTTATTCACCACGGTGGGTTGCCCGTATAAATGTTCCTTTTGCATCAGTCCAGCCATTTACAGTGTGATCAAGGGTAAAAAATGGCTTCCCGATGCGGACGACGATGTGATCAATCATATCAGTTTTCTGATAGAGAAATTTCAGGTAACTCATCTCAGCATTATTGACGACACCAGTTTCGTGGATCTCAAACGTATGCGTCGGCTTCTCACACGGATCATCCAGGAAGGTATGCATCTCACCATGGAGTTTCGTGGCGCACGGATCAATGAACTTGACAAAATGGACGACGCTTTTCTGGAGTTGATGGTACAGGCAGGGGGACGGATCATCATGGTCGGGGTGGAATCGACCAGCGACAAGGTGTTAGAGCAGCTGCAAAAAGGGATCACCCGAGAGCAAATCCTGCGCGTCAACCAGAAATTGGCGCGTCATCCCCGCCTCACCCCCCATTATAATTTCTTTTATGGCGCACCTGGTGAAACTTACGAAGATGTCATTATCACCAAAGACACCATATTGCAGATTTTGCAGGATAACCCTCACGCCTATCTCGGGGTGAGCGGCAGCGATTGGAAACCCATCCCTGGATCCAAAATGTTGGAAGTGGCGCGCGACCATTATGGCTTTCAAGCCCCTTGCACCATGGATGACTGGATCGAAATGGACTCGTTTGATTCCGTCAAAAAAATCGTCCATCCCTGGTATACTAGACGTCATAATAATATGATTAAAGTTATGCAGTTATCGTCATTCGTGATTGACGATAAAATCATTCACGAATCCAGGGACAACCACTCCATCTGGTTTCGGGTGCTGCGTCTGCTCTCGCGGCTGTACAAGCCCATCGCCTGGTTCCGATTGCGGCACAATTTTCATTACCTGATGTTCGAGTATGCCATTTACCGGTTGATCCTGCGTCTGCTTCCGCAGTTCAACAAAGGATGATGCCATGGAGACACCGCGCGATGCACCCCTTTCGTATCCGGAAGATCCGATGTGGTTGCGCTATCGGCATGAATTCGCCGAGCACTACCATGAGGTCTTCTACCAGGCCAGTCCGATCATCCGTCATGTCCAGGAATCGGCACATCGGACCATGGAGCGGCCATTCCGTTCGGATCGCCAATTCCCCCGGGTGTTGGAGGTGGGGGCCGGGGCCGGAGAACATCTCCCCTTCGTGCGTCACGGATTCGAGCATTATCTGATGATCGACCTTGACGAGGCCATTCTGGAACAGGCCCGTCAGAACGCACGACATCGACCGGAGGTGGAGTGCCGGGTCATGGATGCCAGGAACCTGGCGTTTCCCGATCACTACTTCGACCGCCTGATTTCGGTTTTTAACCTGGAACACCTGAGCGAACCGTATCGTGTTCTCAGGGAGTGGGCCAGAGTGGTGCGACCCGGAGGCGTGATCAGCATCGCCATCCCGACGGAAGGGGGCATGGCCTGGGAACTGGGGCGCACGTTGACGACCAGGAGGATCTTCCGAAAAAAGGGTTTTGACTGGGATTATATCGTGGCCCGGGATCATGTCAACTCTTGTCGTCAGATCCTCTCTTTCGTGCGCCATGATTTTCCCAACCGTCGCGAATATTGGTATCCACTCGGATTGCCGAATCATCACATCAATCTGACATTCACCTGCAATCTGTTTCTGGAAAAACCGTGAAACTCTGGGGCGGCAGGATCCTGACGTTGCGTCATGTATGGCAACGTATTCGCTATTTCAATCAGGTGTTCCCCTTGTCATCCTTGCTCAAGGATCTCTTTTTGCTCCCTTGGGACTACCTGCGCACCGGTAACCGGGTGGAAACCGTGCGCATGGTGCAGATTTTCGTCACCACCGACTGCAACCAGCGATGCGCGATGTGCTATGTGCATAAAGAGGTGGGACGCAGTCGTCACCTCCCTCTGGAGTGCTACCGAGAACTGGTGGACGCACTGCGTGATCAACGTCCCTGTATTTTGCTCATGGGCGGCGAACCCCTGATGCATCCCGATTTGGTGGAGATGGTGGCTTATGCCAAGGCTGCCGGTTGTGTCACCCAGACCTTTACGAATGGCACGTTGGTACGCCAGGAGACCTTTGACGCCTTGGTGGCGGCGGGGTTGGATTATTTGAATCTTTCACTGTTGGGAACGCGGGCCACCCACAACGCGGTGGCCGGCATTCCCCGGGCCTATGATCTGTTCTTGCGCAATCTGGAATACCTCGCGCCGCGCCGGGGCAAGACGCAGGTGGTGATTAATTTCACCCTGACCCCGACCACCGTTTCCGATGCGCATCATGCCTTTGAGTTGGCGGCTAGGTTCGGTCTCGACGGAGTGCGGTTGCAGCACTATATGTACTTGACGCCAGAAGAGTCGCTGGCCCAGGAGCAGGTCATGTCTTCTTTGTTCGGAACCACCCCGGAGACACAGGAGATTCAGACCGATGCCAAAGAGGTCATTCCGTTCTGCGAAGCGGTGATCCGGTTGCGACGGGAAGTGCAGGTGCGCTATCCCCATGTGTCCGTGCAATGGGCACCCACCCTGAGCGAGTCGGAAATCCGGCAGTGGTATGGTGAGATCCCTTTCAAAACCCGGAGGGGGTGTTATTTCCCCTGGCGTGGCATGCTGGTGAACGCGGATGGAGTGCTTTACCCCTGCACCAAGATCTTTCTGGAGCTGGGGCGTCTCGATGGGAGAAATCCCCTGGATGTCTGGAACGCCGATGACATGCTGCTTTTCCGTCAGCAACTGAAAAAAGGATTGTATCCTGCCTGTTCGCGCTGCTGCAAGTTATAGATGTGCAATTCAAATATATTCCAACTCCCATGGTGATGGAAACATGAAGATTTTATTTGTCACTTCTCGCATTTTTTACGCTGAACCCATCGGCATTCTGCAATTGAGCGCCATTTGCAAGCAGCTAGGCCACCAGACCCGTCTCACGGTCACCGAAGCATCCACCTTGCAGCGGGAACTGGAAGCGTTCCAACCGGATCTTGTTGGCTACAGTGTCATGTCAGCGGACGCATCCATGTTTGTCAGGGCGGATCGGGTGGTGCTGGACCATAGCGCCCGTCAGGGTCGCAAGGTGGTGCGGATCATGGGGGGGCCACACCCCACCTATTTTCCGGAAGTGCTCGAACAGATGCAACTGGATGCCATTGTTCTGGGAGATGGCGACCTCGCCATGCCACGCCTGCTGGAACGTCTGGAACAGGGCAGGGATTTCTCGGACATTCCCAACGTCAAGCACCAGGCCGATGCCTCCTGGCAGACCGAAGTGGTCGAAGATGTGGAAGCGCTTCCCTTTCCGGATCGGGACATCCTGTATCAATACGATCCGAACCTGTTGCAGGTAGGATTGCGTTCGGTTTTGACCCAGAGGGGCTGTCCCAACAAATGTACCTACTGTTACAATCCGTCCTTCAACCGATTGTTCGTCAAGGGCAAAGGGGTCAGGCTGCTGCGACGACGATCGGTGGACAACGTCTTGCGGGAAATCCGCACCATCGTCGAGCGTTATCCCGAAGTGCGCCTCATCCGTTTCGCCGATGATGTGTTTGTCGTCAACAACGATGCTTGGTTGGAGGAGTTCTCCAGACGATATCCCGTGGAGATCGGCATTCCATTCTACTGTTTGATACGACCCAACTCCATGACGGACGAGATCGCTGCAAGTCTTGCCGCAGCAGGATGTCATTCCATAGGCATCTCCATCGAAGCGGGCGGGGATGACGTGCGCAATCGCGTGCTGAAACGGGACATCGCTGATGAGACCATTGTCAACGCGATACGGATCTGTCGCGAGCATGGATTGCACACCCAGTGCAACTCCTTGCTGGGCATCCCGGGAACGACACTGGAGGACGACCTCTATACCATCCGGTTCGCCAAGAAGGTGAAACCGACATATCCATCTTTTGTCATTTTCTGTCCCTATCCACACACCGAATTGACCGAATATGCCGCCCAGCTCGGCATTCTTCCAGAGCATTACGACTATTCCGCGAGCATCCGCATGGAATCGGTCATGACCAACTACACTCCAAAAGAGAAAAAAATACAAGTCAATCTGACCTATCTGGGGACCATTTTCTGTTTGCTCCCGGATGTCTGCTTCCCGTTGCTCATCCGGCTTGCGCGATTGCCGCTGACCCCACTGTACAACGTGATCGGCGCCGTGACCGAAGGGTGGCTGCGCGGGCTGCGGATTCTGCCCGGCACCATGCCCCGATCTCCCGCGCACATCCTGCGCACCATCCTGATCACCTTGCGTTATTCCTTGTCAGGATCCAAGCGGATCGAAGGCGAATGACTGACTTTTTCCCTTTTCTCAACTGTCGGGTTCGATTAGACTATGACCGTCTTCGATGACGGGTCTTCAAGGGAGAGTAAGCGTGAACATGCCTAAGGATTATGCCTGCGATTATTCCGTGGTTATTCCCGTCTATAACGAGGTGGACAATCTGCGTCCGTTGTTGAATCTGCTTTTGCCTGTCCTTCAGCAGTTGGGCAGTCATGAGATCATTGTCGTGGACGACGGCTCAACCGATGGCTCGGGCGAACTGCTGCAGGAAATTCATGTTGAACATCCGGACATCTTCAAACTGATCGCCTTTCGTCGCAACCTGGGCAAGTCTGCGGCTCTGGACGCGGGATTCCGTGTCACACGGGGCCGCTTCATCGTGATGATGGACGCCGATCTCCAGGACCAGCCCACGGAGATCACTCATCTGGTCGAGAAACTCCACAAGGACAAATTGGATGTGGTGTCAGGCTGGAAAGTCAACCGTCAGGATCCGCTGAACAAAACCTTACCCTCCCGATTGTTCAATTGGAGCCTGAAAAAAACCTTCATGGTTGAGGTCCATGATTTCAACTGCGGCCTCAAACTGATGCGCGCCGAGTGTATCCAGTCGTTGATCCTGTATGGACAATTGCATCGGTACATGCTGGTCCTGTTGGCCCATCAGGGATTCTCGATCGGGGAGGCACCCGTCCATCATGCCAAAAGGCTGTCCGGCGTCTCCAAATACGGATGGTGGAGGTTTTTGGAAGGCTTTATGGATTTGATAACAATATATTTCTTGACGCGTTATCTCAGGTCCCCCTTGTATTTTTTTGGTAGCTATGCCCTGTTTTTCTTGCTGGCGGCGATCGCCATCGGCGGCTTTTTTCTGAGCATGCATATTTACGCGATCTACAGCGGTTTCCGGCTCGGCATGCTGTCGGAACATCCCTTGTGGCTGTTATCCCCAGTCACGCTTCTGATCTCAATTATTTTTTTCTTTTTCGGCCTGCTTGGACAAATGATTATTCATTTGCATCTCTATCAAAATCATCAGCCTCATGTTCGCCTGACCCTGGGATTGAATCCGCCTTCGTCCTCTCCGGCAACTCCTGTGACCAACGGCCCTGATTGATGTGTGGCATTGCCGGCATCCTCGGACCCGATCCCCTCGATCATGCACGCCTCGAAATCGCGACCGACAGGATGCGGCACCGTGGACCAGACCGGGCCGGATATCTTTCCGGACCACCGGTCTCGCTGGGGCATCGACGGCTGGCCATTCTGGATCTCTCCGAGGCCGGCAATCAGCCCATGCAAAACGAGGATGGATCCATTCATCTGGTCTGCAACGGCGAAATATACAACTACCATGAATTGACCCGCGAACTGCTGGCAAAGGGGCACCGCTTCTCTTCCCGCAGCGATAGCGAAGTGCTGCTGCATCTCTACGAAGAGTGGGGCGAGCAGATGTTGAACGGGGTCAATGGCATGTTCGCGTTTCTGTTGTGGGACGAACGGCGCAACAAGCTGTTGGCTGCCGTGGATCGTTTCGGCAAGAAACCGCTCTATTACGCCGCTTCCGCCGGACGGTTGGTCCTGGCGTCGGAAATGAAGTCCCTGCTGGAATTCCCGTGGGTGGATCGCACCCTGGATCACATCGCGCTGGATCGTTATCTCTCCTTGCGGCATGTCCCGGCCCCGTTCACGCCATTTCGGGGGGTGCGGAAACTGGAACCAGCCACGTTGATGGTCTGGCATGCGGAACAAATCACCTTGTCACGCTGGTGGCGTCCACGCCCGGCGTCCGCTCCTGAGGGAAACGACGCACTGGAGTCCTTTCAATGCCTGGTCGAGGATGCGGTACGTTTGCGTCTGATCAGCGACGTTCCGGTGGGATTCTACCTGAGCGGAGGCGTGGACTCCACCACGATCGCCGCCCTGGCCAAAAAGCACTCCGCATCGGCACGGGATGCCTTGACCGTGGGTTTTGGGAACCGGTTCGACGAACATGAGATCGCTGGCCAGGTGGCGGCCCATTTGGGATTGACATTCCATTCCCTGACCGTGGAACCCGATGATTTCGCCTTGATGGATCGCATCGTGTGGCACATGGATGAACCCTTGGGGGATATGATCGTTCTTCCCGCTTTTTTACTGGCCCAGGCTGCCAAAAAGCATGTCACGGTCGTCCTCACCGGAGACGGAGCGGATGAAATTCTGGCGGGATATCTGCACCAGAGAGTGATGATTCTGCGGCAGAGGCACGAAGGATGGCTGAAACGCCCCGGTGTGGCCAAAGGTTTGAGTCTGCTTTTGGAACACACCCCGGTATCGTGGTTGAACCGGGCCTTTGACTACCCGGATCGCTTCGGGACCCGGGAACGGGAAAAGCTGGTGGAAGTGGCTGTCAACAGCGGGGATTGGGCATATTGCTACGAGGCGTTGACCTCGTGTTTTACCTCCATGGACAAGTTGGCCCTGTATACCCCGGAATTTGCCCGCGTCTCTGCTGCGGAGCCACTGGCCGAGATTTACCGCCAACAACTCGCCGAAGCCGATGGCTTTTCATTTTTGTCCCGGTTGAGCCTGCTCGACTTGCGCTGGTGGATTCCCATCATCGTTTTATACCGGTTGGACAAGATGGCCATGGCCCATGCGGTGGAGACCCGTTCCCCATTCCTGGATTACCGTGTGGTGGAAGCCGCGCTCAATCTGCCGGACAATCTTAAATTGTCATCACGCGAAGGTAAGGAGATCTTGTTTCGCATGCAGCGGCGCCTGTTGCCCAAGCCTCTGACCATGCGTCGCAAGCAGGCCTTTTATATGCCCTTTCTGGAACGCCACAAAGCCGCTTACCAGGGTTGGGTCGCGGAGATGGTGTCACGGAAACGGGTCGAGCAGAGGGGATTCTTCCGTTGGCAGGCCGTGGCACAGATGCAGCGCCATGCGACTGCGGGGAGCATGTTGGCCAACCGTCAATTGGTCTCCCTCGCCCAGTTGGAGCATTGGTTTTCGATATTCGTGCCATGAACGATTTCACCTATCAAACGACATTTGTCGCTGCCGCAGTCGAACGTCTGCTGACCCTTCTGGACAACGACTCCTGGAGTCCCACCTTCGGTTGTGCCCATCCTGCCTACTGGCGGGACAAAACCGTGGAGATGGCGGACATGCGGCGCCAGGAATTGATGTTGCCTTTGGCTTTGCTTTATCGGCGAGATTATCCGGGATCCTGCTGGCGTGGCGATGCCCGTCTGTTGCGCGCCGCCTCCGCACTACTCGCCTTCTGGGTGCGCAATCGTTACGATGATGGCTCCATGGACGAATGGTACAAGGGGGAGCGGGCCTTTGCCGCCGCCGCCTTCTCCACTTTCGCGGTGGCCAGGACCCTGGGACTGCTCGCGGAGCATCTGGAACCGGACCTGCTGCGGCGGGCGAGGCGGGGACTGGCCCGGACGGCTGGCTGGCTGGCGCGGCGGAATGATTTGTTCAAATCCAACCATCAAGCGGTCGGGGTGGCGGCCCTGGCCTGGGCCGCCCGTCAGTTGGACGACCCAGCCTGGGAGGTCGAAGCCCGGCGCAAACTGTCGCGTCTGCTCGCGACGCAAACCCGGGAGGGGTGGTTTCCGGAACTGGGTCATGTGGACCCCGGATACACTTTCTTGACCGTGGAATATGTCGGCATGGCCCTGAGTTTGTGGCAGGAGACGGGAGAAGGGGGCAACGCCATGGTTCGGGCCATGGAATTCGCCTGTGGATGGGTGCATCCCGATCTGACCCTGGGGGACGAATACGGGGTATGCCATAACCCCTATCTATCCCGCATCGCGGCGATTCTGATGACTCCCCGTTCCCCTCTGGCCGCACGCCTGGTGGATCGTTGGCAAGAGAGATCGTCTGGTTTCGCCGGGTTGGCGTCCACGCTGGGAGATGATCTGCGTTTGACCCGCTGGGCCTTTCAACCCCTGCTCGCCTGGGATTTTCTGAACGGTGTGGAACCGGGTCTTAAGGGCATTCCCCTCATGCCGCTGCCACTCCCTTTGGAGCCGGGCGGCAAACAGAAGGAAGCAATATTTTCCGAGGCGGGGTTGATTCGTCTGGATATCGGATCTTGTCGCGGGGTATTCGCTCCAGTGGCGGGGGGGTTGGTGCGTCTGTTCGGACCCGGCGGTGCGACCTTGACCGATGGGGGGTATGTGCTGGCGCAGGATGGATGCATCATCAACATGTTCGGTTACAATCGTCAGCGACCGATGCGTCACGAACCGCCCTGTCATGAAGTGACGATTTTCATGGCCCCGGTACGCAAATTTTTCCCCTCGCTGACGCAACGGTTGATCCTGCGTTTACTTTGCACGACTGCCACCGGTTCCCGTTGGACCAGAAACGGCATCGACTGGATCAGACGTCGCAAGGCCACCCCGATCAATCAATCCTCGGCCAATCTTAAAGGTGGAACATCCCCTTGGCGTGTGATCCGGCGGGTTGTACCCGGGATCGACGAGGTGGAGATCCAGGATCATCTGCTGTTCGATCGCCCTGAGGCCATTTCCCAACTGTCGATGATCACGCGCGAAGATCCGGAACCCTGGCGGACCCGTCCCGTTCTGGAACTTTTTTCTGGGCTCCCGGCGAGGACGCACGCATTGCAAGTGATCAAAAGGTGGCAATGGAAATGCGGTCGATGGCAACTGGCAATTATAATGGACCCAAAAATTTAGACAATGTGATAAGCTCTGTACATTCTCAATCAGAAGGAGGTTAAAATGAGTAATGTTCGGAGGCAGCACTCGGGAGCGTTCAAAGCCAAGGTGGCCTTGGCTGCCATACGCGGGGAGGA
>JADGCN010000103.1 GCA_015228975.1 Magnetococcales bacterium | reverse complement strand
CAATCAAATTTAGCCACTTCCAATTTTTTTCCTAAAAAAGTGTCCGGTAGTGAAACCATAATAAATGGGTGAGGGAATAAATATGGCAAACGGCTTGCTCATCAAAATGGTCTTCTCCATTGAGCTATCATGGGGTTATGATAAGTTGCCAACACTAGAAACACCATACTTAAAGGGTGTGCCATGGGGCGAAGCCGAATTTTCTGGGTAATTTGGATTCTCGGGCTGTGTGCCCAGGGGGTTGTGTCCTGGTCTCTGGCCTGGGCCGAGGATGAAAAAAATGTCCGGGTTGGCGTCTATCAAAGCCCGCCTGGTGTTTTCATTGACGCCGATGGTGAGACCAAGGGATTTTACATCGATATTCTCAAGTATGTGGCCCAGGAAGAGGGGTGGAAGCTGCATTTCGTTCCCGGGAAATGGGACGACAATCTTGCGCGTCTGGAAAATGGCGCGATTGACCTGCTGACCGCCATCGCATATAGCGAGACACGTGAACAAACATTTGATTTCAATGCGCAAACAGTTTTTTCCAATTGGGGGCAGGTCTACACCTACGAAAGAAATGTCGATTCCGTTTTTTGGTTGAAGAATCGATTGATCGCCGGTGTCGCGGGCGATTATTACACCTTGGGGCTCGAAAAACTTCTGCGACAGTTCGATTTTCCGTTTCGCCTGAAAGCTGTCAACAGTTACGAAGAGGTCTTGTCTTTGGTGGAGGAGGGGGATGCCGATGCCGGGATCATCCCCCGGTCTACTGGCATCATCATCGAGCAAAAATTCCGCGTTTTTAAATCTCCCATCGTTTGTTGCGCCGCCGAGGTGCGTTACGCCGTTAAAAGGGGGACCCACCGCTATTTGCTGGAGGGGTTGGACCGGCAACTGACCAAGCTGAAAGGGGATGAATCGTCCCTGTATTATACGGCGCTGAGTCAATGGTTTGGCGGTGTCAATCGCGAACTGATTCCCAAATGGTTGCTTTGGTTCGCGGCGGTCGGTATCGGTATCATGGTGCTGCTCTTCATCGGCAACCTGGTTCTGCGCAAGCAGGTCAAGGCGCGCACTGTGGCGTTGGAAAGGGAAATTTCCGTTCGGAAACGGGCTGAAAGCGATTTGCGTGACGCCATGCACAACCTCTTGACCATCCAGGTTGCCCCAGGGGTCATCTGGATGCAGATACCCGAAGCGGGTCTCTATATTTTATGTGGCTGTCCCGGGGAAGTCGTCAAACATTTGATGCATCGTGGCTTGATTCAGCGCGTCAGTCGCAACGGGGTCACCTGGGAGACCGGACCCAACGTTATTTTACTCTCCGATCTGTTGATCCAGAACGGCGGGTTTGCCAATCTGGCCGAATTCCCCGTGTTGCAAATGCTCTATCGGCAAGGGATGATCATTCCCAACCATCCCAACAACACGGGTGTGAAGCCCATGCTCATTGGTCGGGCTTCTCAGGTTCGTGCGCAGATGCAATACATTCATCGCGGCAATTACGGTTTGCTGAACAAAGAGGAATTGCTCGCCGCAGGCGTATCAGAGACTGACGCCGATGTGATGATGAAGATCAAGCTTAAATTTGCCTTCGGATCCATTCGCGAACCATCGCAGATTGTCGATTCCCGCATTGTTGATGCCAATCCGGTTGAAATTCGCAATGGGGTGACTGTCAGTCGTATCGCTCTGAATACGTATCGATTCTTTTACCGGGATCGGTCGGCGGATGTGGATTTGAATTTGCCGGTGGGATCAACCTACGAACCCCCGTACCCGTTGGGCCAGCATCGTATTCCCCGGCACCACGATTTCGCCGTCATCCACACCGGTCAGGGCGATGGCTGGGATCGGCATCGCCCGAGCATGTCCAGTGTGATCGTCTTTCATGGTCATACCTACCTGATCGATGCCGGTCCCGGTGTGCTTCAAGTATTGACCGCCCTGGGCATTGATATTTCCGAAGTGGATGGCATATTCCACACGCACGCCCACGATGATCATTTCGCCGGATTGCCCGCCTTGATCCGTGCGGATCGGCGTATGAACTATTTCGCCACACCCATGGTGCGGGCATCGGTCGTGAAAAAATTTTCCGCCCTTATGAGCCTCGACGAACATCAATTCCAAGAATTCTTTGCTGTTCATGATTTGGTCAGTGAGGAATGGAACGTTTGTGACGGTTTGTTGGTTAAACCAATCTATTCTCCGCATCCGGTGGAAAATACCATTTTCCTGTTCAAGGCAACGGTAGGGAGAGAGGAAAAGACTTACGCACACTGGGCCGATCTTTCCGGCTTCAAGGTCTTGGATGGCATGGTGGGAACCAAGGAACAGGATTTGTCAGCGGCTTTTGTGGAAAATATCAAGCAAACCTACCTGGGATTTGCCAACCTGAAAAAATTGGATATCGGCGGTGGCATGATTCACGGCATGGCGGAGGATTTTCGTTCCGATCCTTCGCACAGCCTGATCCTGGCGCACATTGATCGCAAACTGACAACCGCTGAAATGGAGATTGGTTCGGAAGCGGCTTTTGGTGCCGTGGACATTTTGATTCATGGCGAGAAAAATTTGATGGTCAGCAAAGCTTTTGGCTTTATCAAAGCCTTCTTCCCCAACATCGATGATGGTGAGATCAGCCAATTGGTACGGGCGCCGATGATCCATTTCAACGCCGGAACCATCATGCATCGTGCGCAAAATACGCATGATTATCTGGATATGGTGCTGTCGGGCACGGTTGCCTATCTGGAAGCGAAAAACAATGTCCTGAACCATCTATCCATCGGCTCCTTTTTGGGGGGGATCGATTTCCTCGGGCTGAAATCCGAGGATACCTGGACGTTTCGCAGCATTTCCGATTGCATGGTGATACGGTTTTCCAACGAAAAAATGGTTGCATTCCTGGAGAGAAATCATCTGAAAGAAGAGTTTGTCGCCGGCATGAAAAAAATGAGATTCTTGCGCAAAACTTGGCTTTTTGGTGAATCAACGACTTCGTTCACCCTGGACCGCATTGCCCGCTCCATGACACCAATGACTTTGGAGCCGGGTACGATATTGCCCATTACGGAGCCGAATTCTCTATGGTTGGTGGAGTCGGGGCGGGTGGCCCTCAAGAGCGATGACAGTCAGATTGTCGATGAGCCGGGTATTGGCGGTGCGTTTGGGGAACAAAATTTTGTCAATCCTTCTCTGAAGGGATGTCATGCCCAGGCCCTTGAAACCAGTGCGCTGTTTCACCTGAATTATGACAAGGTTATGAGCATACCCATCGTTCATTGGAAAATGTTGGAGCTGTATGACAAACGCTGGGGTATTAAGCAACCATGACACGACCAGAAAACGATCTCGAGGAGAGGGTCTATTCCTCGGAGTCCCCATTGCGGCACCCCGTGGATTTCATGCGTTTGGCTTGGCTGGATTTATTGAATTCGCGGGATTTGGCTTGGCGTCTTTTTTTGCGGGAAAATCAACAACGGTATCGGCAATCGGCTCTGGGATTGTTGTGGGTTGTCATCCCGCCTCTGGTGACCACGGCAATCTTTGTTTTTCTCAATGATAAGTCTATTTTAAATTTGGGAAAAACCGATATTCCCTACCCGATCTACGTCATGTTGGGAACGCTGCTCTGGCAAATCTTCACCGAGAGCGTTCTGGCACCCATGGCACTGTTTGAATCGTGCGTTCCCATCATGATCAAGATTAACATGCCCCGGGAGGCACCGGTGTTGGCTGCCATGGGTCAGGTGCTTTTTTTGTCGGCCTTGCAACTGGTCATGGCCGGCGGTGCCATGCTGTACTTTGCCATACCCTGGCATTGGACCATCGTGCTGGTGCCATTCATGATTCTGATTCTCATCACTCTTGGTGCGGCCATCGGTCTGATCCTGGTCCCTTTTGCGGCACTTTATAAAGATGTCAAAGAGGGTATTGCCATCTTGTTGCGTCTGGCCTTCTTCATGACCCCCATTGTTTATCCGCCACCACAAAGTTGGCCATACTCCCTGATCGTGCAACTCAATCCGGTGACCCCGATCCTGCAAGCGATTCGCGATTGCATGGTCAGGGGGCAATGGACGGATCCCCAGGGGTTTCTACTGCTCAGCGTGGCCATTGTTACGGTGTTCATGTTTTCTCTGATGTTCTATCGTCTTGCGGTTCCCATCATCCTTGAACGGTTGGGGGCATGACCATTCAAATAGGGGTTATGACGTGATACCCTTTGGACCATTGGCGATCACTGCTGATGATTATGGCCTCACCGATGGCATCAACGAGGGAATCGTTGACTTGGCCAGGATGCGTGCCGTTACCGGGGTGAGCGTTATGTGCCATCCCGCTGCCAGCCACGATAAAATTTCCAGATTGAAAAATACCGGGGTGTTGACCGGCGTCCATTTGGTTTTGGTCGAGGAACGTCCTGTCCTGGCCGATGATCCCGGCCTGAAACCATTGTTGGACCGACGCGGGCGGCTACCCGATTGCTGGCAGCGCTTGTTTGCCCTTGTCATGATGAAACCATGGGTCCTGTCAGCATTGAAGCGTGAGGTGGAGGCGCAAATCAATCGCTTTGTCGAGTTGGGATTGAGCCTGGATTTCATCAATTCACACCAGCACACCCACTTGTTCCCCCCCATCTGGCTGGTGCTGCGGCCGCTGCTGGAATCCTACAGGGTTCCCATTCGGGGCACGGCAGATTGGGATTGGCGCGGCACAACACCACAGGGGATGATCAACGTTGCATCCTGGCTCAGTTGGCACCTCGGTAAAAGGGGGAATGGCAGTTTATCCCTCAGACCCTTGGGATTGGATTGCTCCGGGCATTTTTCCATCGCCGCTGCTGAAAAACTGCTGCGCGATATACCGATCGCCGCAGGCCGGGAGGTTCCGGAACTGGTCGTACATCCGGGATGCGAAGACCGTCAGGCACGGGATCATTATGCCCACTGGCGGTATCAATGGGACCAGGAAAGAGTGGCGTTGGCGTCGGATGGCATGCAAATGTTGTTGGAGCAACTCGGGTGCGATTTACTGGGCGCCTCCATGAAAATACGGGAGCGTGATGGTGGGTCACCGCATTTTTCCGCCCGTTCGCCATCGAGCGAATTGGTATTGGCCCTGGCGTGGCCCCAATCGTGGGAGCAGGTTGTGCTGTTTGCCAGATTGGCGGAGGGCCTGACCAAAAAAGGAGCGGTCCCACGGCAGATCTTTCCCGACCTCTTGTCGGGGTTGGAGAGACACCAGTTTGAACATTATCGCGGTTTTTCCAGCGGCAGGCGGCTGATCGATCTGATCCTTTGGCTTAAAACCCTTGGTCAACGCATAGATAACGATCAGGCGGTGCTGCATATGGTGTTGCCATCACCGGCCTGGAGTTGGCTGGCGGCATTGATCCGCTTTCCCGGTGACAGGATACTGTTGCATTACACGGGCAGAGCGGTTGCCTGGAACTGGACCAATGGCAAGGAGATACTGACCGATCCCTGGTTTGTCATGTCTGCATTGCTGGCCAACCCGGCATTTCTGGTGCGTTTGGCCCGCAGGGTGAAGGCGGCGCATGTGACGATGGATGTGCAAACGGCTGCCCGGCTGCTGGATTTGGGGTGTCAGCGGGTGTTCAAGTGCCCGGGATTGGTGGAAGCATGCGTGGGGAGTGGGATCGCCACCGGGGGAAAAAGCGCTTTCGTCGTCGATTCCGCCAAAATTCTCATCGGTTTTTCCGGCCAGGGTGCGCCCATGGAGGGTGTTTGGGATTTATTGCGCGCCATGGCGTCGTCGGGAAATTCCCGTTTGCATTTGCTGTTGCTGGTGGAGGACAGACAGCGTATGGGCGCGTTGCGGAAAGCCATCAACAGGTTGGGATTGGTCGGACGCGTCGATATGACCGGCGTGGAGAGGGAAACGGAGGTCTTGTCACAGGTCGATGCCATGGTATTACCCTATCGTTCGGCTGTGGTGGCTCCCTTGTATCCCCAGGCGTTACTGGCCGCCGCGGCCAAGGGGTGTCCCATGATCACCACCGCCATTCCGGCATGGGAACACTTGTTCAATCTGACGTCACCACGGTTGACGATTGTTTCTCCGGGAGATGTGTCCGCCTTGAAGCGTATTCTCGTGACCCTCGGCAAGCGTAAAGAACCCGTATCCGGGGAGTTGCCACCACTCAAGCTGTCCGACGGACATCAGGGTATCGAAGCCCTGTCGGCGGTCTACCACCGCCTGGGTGGGGGGCGGTTTGTCCCGGGTGAGTGCTGACAAGACCGATCCCTGCAACGAGTGATATCCTGATTACGTGGGCACCTCCTTGCTGTTGGCGCGGGCGCTGTCGCGGATTCTTTGCACGGCTTTGATGACCTCCAGCGCCTGGGTTCCAGTGACCAGGGGAGGGGTGTTGCCCCGGACCGCATCGATAAAATGCTGGATTTCCAGTGCCAAAGGTTCAGCATGCCTGACCGGTATCTTTTCGATGACGAGATCGGGGCTGTAATGCCACGGGGTTTGATTGTTGGTGTCGATGGTAACGGGCCGGCCCTGGCGGCAAATACTGAGTTCCTGGGGGATGAAGTGAACCGTCAGCAAGCCGATATCCGAGGTCACGCTCATTTCCCGAATCCTGCCCTGGGTGATGCGGCTGGCCGTCAGATTGGCCATGGCGCCACCTTCAAAGTTTAACAGGGCGCTGACGTAATCCACACCCAGGGATTCGGGAGTATGGACGGCGTTGGCGATAATCCGCGTGACGGGGCGATGGATCAGGGCTAAAACGCAATCCAAATCGTGAATCATCAGGTCGGTGACGACATCAACATCGGTGATGCGGGCGCTGCTGCCGCTCATACGTCGCCCGTCGATGGCCAGGATGTGTACCCCTTGGGCGATCAAGGCATGTAACGCCTGCATGGCCGGATTGAATCGCTCGATATGTCCGACCAGGAGAACGACCTGATTCCGTTCGGCGGCGGTGATCAATAGTTGGCATTCCGCCTCCGAAACGGCCAGGGGCTTTTCAATGAGGCAATGGATACCATGGCGCATCAGAAAAAGACCGACGGGTGCGTGGGTACCGGGAGGTGTGGCAATACTGACAGCATCCACCTGGCCCGGAAGGGATTCGCATGTCGTTAATGCCTGACAGCCATATTGGGCGGCGGTCGTGTGGGCCAACTCCGGGTTGAGGTCGACAACGGCAACGAGGTCAACATGGGGAAGTTGTGCATAAATCCGTGCATGGTGCCGGCCCATCTGTCCCACGCCAACAACGGCTACGCGCAAATTTTTTTTAAGGCTACCATTCATAACGCACCATCCTAAAGGGGAAAATGATGACTGTCCATTCATCTGCCAGCTTGATGGGCACCCTGACCATCTGTACAGGAAAAATTTGTTATTGACATCATTTTTTTCATAGGGTACGAGCAAACCGTGAAAAAGCGGTCTTTTGGTCACTGTTGTCTGCAAAAATCGCTGGCCATTTCACTTGTGCATTGAGGTTACTTGCATTATTTCCAATTCCCTGCGATAGTACGCGCCGGTTGGCTGGTGAGGGTATTATGAATTGGGGCGATCATGAGTAAGAGTTGCAGGCAGGGGGCCTCCTTGCTGTTTTCAGGGGCGGTACACGGTTCCGTTTGGGCACGGATCAAAGCTTGGGCCGAGCCGTTCTTGGCCTCAGCGCCATCAAAACGGCTGGCCATGGTGCCGGTTTGTGTACTCGCGGTGGTGCTTTTCATGCAGGGGAGCCCGGCTCACGGTGCCCTGCGGATTGATATCACCAAAGGTGGGCTGCAGCCCCTTCCCATAGCCCTGTCCGATTTTGTCGATCTGTCACCCGGCGGTGCCGTTTTGGGACAGAATGTTTCAGGACATAAACTCATCGAGGTTGTTACCGCCGACCTGGAACGTTCCGGCTTGTTCAAACCACTGGACCCCAAAACCTTTATCCAGACACCTGCCGAGTTGTGGCAACAAGGCCCCAATTTTCGTGATTGGCGTCTCATAGGGGCCGAGGCGGTGGTTTCGGGTGCGGTCCACGAAAAGGATGGCAAGTTGGTTGCCGATTTCTTTCTTCACGATGTCTTTCAGGGGACTTTGGTGGGGAAAGGAAAACGGTTTACCGCCCCCGTGCGGGACTGGCGGCATGTGGCGCATCGCATTGCCGACGAAATTTACACCCGCCTGACCGGTGAATCGGGATATTTCACCTCCCGTATCACCTTTGTGGCCAGCAAGGGCGACATGAAATGGCTCTCCCTCATGGACCAGGACGGGGCCAATCGGGTCGATCTGACACATGATCGCAGTTTGGTGTTGACGCCGCGTTTCGCTCCCACGGGTGAGCAACTCTTCTATCTTTCCTACGAAAGCGGTCAACCCAGGATCTTTCGTTGGGATCTTTACACGGGTAAAAAAGCGATCCAGGGTGACTATCCAGGACTTAACAGTACTCCCGCTTGGTCACCTGATGGCCAATACATGGCTCTGACGCTCAGCAAGGACGGAAATCCAGAGATCTATCTGCGTAACCTCCGTAGTGGCGAGTTGCGGCGTTTGACCGAGAATAACGCAATTGACACATCGCCATCCTTTTCTCCGGACGGCAGTCAGATCGTGTTCAATTCCGATCGGGCCGGTTCTCCCCAGATTTATGTCATGGACGCCAATGGTGGCAATGCGCGGCGACTGACATTCGAGGGATCCTATAATGCGGCACCATCCTGGTCCCCCCGGGGTGATTATATCGCTTATGTCAGTGGTGGTGGTGGGCGTTTTCGCATCTCCGTCGTTGACCCAAAAGGCCAGAATGGTCGTGCCCTGACCGATTCATGGATGGATGAATCGCCCACTTGGTCGCCTAACGGGCGGGTGATTTTGTTTTCAAGACAGTCCGGAAGTCAGTCACGACTTTACACAATCGATTTTACGGGTCATAATGAAAGGTTGGTAAATCTGGAAGACAGTATCAACGGTTCCGATCCCTCCTGGTCACCCTTGGTGCACTGACAACCGGTTGGAACTAAACCGCTTGCATCTTGGGACTCCCAGGCAGGCAACAACAATTTTCTTTTGAGGTGATTGCATGAAACGCTTGGCTACTCTTTTCGTAACGGTTTTGTTCCTCGGTGTTTTGGCGGGCTGCGGAGCAGTTCCCAAAGAAGGGCCCGAAGGTGGTGTTGGGGCAGCGGGTTCTGGTGGGGTGGGTGCGGATGGTTCGGGACTCGGTCGTCCGGGTGGATACGGTTCCAATCTGGATGATCCCAATGGTATGGGCGGCAGCAGGGGTGACATGGGACGTATCGTCCACTTCGATTTCAATTCGGCCATGTTGAGTGCTGAAGCGGAACAAGTGCTGGCCTACAATGCCAAAATGCTTTCCAAATCCTCCGGTCCAATCCAAATCGAAGGGCATTGCGACGAACGGGGCACCCGTGAGTACAACTTGGCCCTCGGTCAACAACGTGCGGATGCTGCGGCCCGGTTCCTCGTTTCCCAAGGGATTCAAGCCAACCGTATCAGGACCGTCTCCTATGGTAAAGAGCGTCCGGTGATCAAAGGGCATGACGAAACCTCCTGGAGGCAAAATCGTCGCGCAGAACTCGTTTCCAGATAACAGAAACAGCAGGATATATCACGATGGACCGGAATCACACTCGTTTCGCGTTGTCTCGTACAGGGGCTGTGGTTGGGGTTGCGAAGCCGTGGATTCCGGTCCTGTTTCTAATGCTTTGGCCGTTGTCGGCCTGTGTTTCCGGTTCCTCCTCAAGCAGTCGTGGGGAGGAACCGCTTTATTTGGAGGGTACGGAGCCTGTCAGGCCACCGGTACGTACCGAGGTGGGGCCCCCGCCACCACCTGCCAAGTTGCCACTTCCAGAGGTTGTCAATACCCTTTCAAATCGTCTCGAAAGGACCGAGGACCAAAATCGTAATGTGACGACCAACATGGAGCGGCGCCTGGGGTTGATGGAGAAGGAGATCACGTCACTGCGGGGCGAAGTGGAAGTGCTGCAACATGCCAAGTCCAAGCTGGAAACTGAGTTGGAAGCGAAAAATCGCCAAGCGGCTCAGGTGGTACAGTCCGCGCAAGCGGTTGCACCGGTTCAGACCCAGACCGCAGCAGCCATGACCCCTGAGGATCCAGATTACGACCCGGCTGACCAGGGGACGGCGAGAGCCGGTTCGGCACCCGTCAAGGTTGAAGGGCAGCCCGCTGCCGCAGGGACCATGGTTGCCAAAGCAGCGCCTCAGGTCGTTACTCATGGAAAAAAAGCGGCTCCGGCTGTTATCAGACAAAAGCCAGAAAATTCAAAACAAGCCTATGATGAGGCGTTTTCGCTTCTCAAGGGTGGTCGTTATGAGGAATCCCTGGCGGCTTTTAAAAGTTATATGGAATGGTTTCCCAACGATACCTTGTTGGACAATGCCCAGTATTGGATCGGCGAGCTGTACTATGTGCAGAGAAAATTTCCCGATGCCTTGATGGCTTTCAATCAGGTATTGGTTCGGTGGCCCACCAGCAGTAAAGTCCCGGCAAGCTTGCTCAAGATTGGTTTTTCCTTTTTTGAATTAAACGATATGGATAATGCCAAAAACAGCCTGACCCGACTGGTCAGTGATTACCCCGAATCACCTGCCGTTTCCATGGCCAAGCAGCGTCTGGAAATGATTGAAGGCAAGGTCAGCAAGCACTGATTGGTTGCCGTCAATCAGGGTCGCCTTGCGTTCTTTTCCATTGGGTGTGTTGTTGTTCTGGTTTTCCCCCCCCTTTTTCCTTTCCCAGACTTGCTGTTGCGAAGAAACATGACGTGGCCAGAAAACATGTCTATCGCCATGACCTGAACCAATTGATCGATGATTCTCTGCAATGTCTACAGGACGTGCGCTTGGAGTCGCGCTTGGCTGCTGTGATACGTACCATGGTCACCCCAGGAGAAGGGATGGTGGTCGCGGTATCCGGGGGAGTGGATTCGGTGGTTTTGTTGCATTTGCTGCTTCGATGCCCGGGACTTAAGCCCGATCAATTATTGCTGGCCCATTTTGATCATGCGTTGCGCCCTGAATCGGCGGCGGAGGCTGGTTTTGTACAACAATTGGGGCAGCGCCTGGGAGTATCGGTACGGATTCGGCGCTGGTCAGATCCCAAAGCTGCAGGCAATATTCAGGCGCGTGCCCGGGAGGCTCGCTATCAATTTTTTATGGATGCCGCCAGCGATGCCGATTTGGGTTATATCGTCACGGGTCATCATGGGGATGATCAGGTGGAGACGTTTTTTGAGCATTTGTTGCGAGGGAGCGGCATTACGGGATTGCGGGCCATGTCTTGGCATCGCGTGTTGCGCCCCGGGTTGATGGTATTGCGACCCATGTTGGCATTCATGCGTGCGGAGATCCACGCCTGGGCCGTGCAACATGGTTTGGAGTGGTGTGAAGATCCCAGCAATCGGTCGCGGCGTTATTTGCGGTCGCGTTTGCGTCATGAACTCGTGCCAGTCATCGATGATCTGGCTGCCGATGGAACGCGGCGGGTTGTGGCGGCCTGCCAACGCCTGCAGCGGGCCGATGATGCCTTGGATTGGACGCTGAATCAATTAGTGCCGAGCCTGGAATTGCAAAATCTTGCTGGAGAGGTATCGTTGTTGCACGGGCGGCTGGTGCAATGGCCCGAAGAGTTGATCTTTCGTTTGTTGGCCACCATGAGCCTGCGAGTGACGGGAGGCCATCATGCCCCCGGCTCGCGTGCTGCAGCGGGTTTTATGCATTTATTGTTTTCGGATGCCAAGTCGTGGCGCATGCGCATGCACCGATTGGAAATTTTTAGGGATGGCGAAAGAATTCATTTTCGCAGGAACGCGACACCTGCTCGATGTACAAATAAATCTGAAAATGCGTATGGTTGATCAATGGAGCGGTGTCGTTGATGGAATGCCTTCGCTCGTGACCTGGATATTTTGATATCTTGACACTTTCAACTTATAATGTTAATTTGAACATCATGATGTTTTGTCTCTGTTCTTATATATTTTTAATATAACTTCATTTCAGGCGACACACCCTTGTAACTTGGTTGCTTTTTGGGATAACTCCAGAGTTCTTGATGAACCTGAAATCCCACTATAACACTATAAAGTGTGTTTTTGTTGATCTATCCTTGTTTATGTTAAGTTTTTGTATGTTAGATATTCTAAGTTTTGACTTGACAGACTTGGCTGGTGAATATTTGTTAGATGTTAGACTATATTATTTATTAATTAAATTATTTGATTTAGCGATATATCCTAGTTGTTTTTATATTTATACAAAGCAATAACTTATAGATCTTATAACAAATAGAAATTTAATTTTTCTAACAGTCAAATGGGAGTATATATGGTCTCTCCATTGAAAGTATTGATGAAATATTTTGTGCTGGTTCAGCGAAAATCGGACAAACCGCCTTTTTTGATAAGCTACTTCT
>JADGCN010000102.1 GCA_015228975.1 Magnetococcales bacterium | reverse complement strand
TTTCGCGGGAATGACGCTAGAAAACTACGTGTCCCGCGTTGGTTGCGGTTTAACTCCTCTCCAATTGATTGAAAGGATTTCATGATGAGTACGCTGACTATCCGCCTTCCTGACGACAAGCATCAAAGGCTGAAAAACCTAGCCACACAATGGCAAATAGCCTCAACAAACTGATGGAAGAACTTTCAACAGTTGCTCTGGCCCAGTCCGATATGGAAACCCGATTCCGGGCGTTGGTAGCGCGGGGCTCTATTGAAAAAGGATTGGCCATTTTGGACGAGCTTGATCACAGCTTTTCACGGGAGTCAAAATAGAGGCACCCAGCATCCTATCTCGTTGCTTCCTAATACCTCTAAGGCCCTATTAAAAAAAGGCACCCCGACCCAAGCCGAGGTGCCTTTCATGTCAATCATCCGTTGCTTCAACCAATCAACGGTTCAAGCGGACTTAATTACCACTCTTCAATGCGGCCAAAGCAGCGGCCAAGCGGGCAATCGGCACCCGGAACGGCGAACAGGAGACGTAGTCCAGGCCCACCGTTTCAAAGAAGTAGATGGAATCGGGATCACCACCATGCTCACCACAGACCCCCAGCTTGATACCGGGGCGGGTTTCCCGACCTTTAGCAGCGGCCATTTTCACCAACAAGCCAACGCCTTCTTGATCGACGCTGACAAAGGGATCCTTGGCAATAAGATTTTTACGGATGTACTCCTGCAGGAACGGCCCGGCATCGTCACGAGAAATACCCATGGTGGTCTGCGTCAGGTCGTTGGTACCGAAGGAGAAGAATTCCGCCGTTTTGGCCAATTGATCGGCAATCAAAGCGGCACGCGGCAGTTCGATCATGGTACCGATGTGGTATTCCAGATTGACCCCGGTCTCCTTCATGACCGCTTCACACACCGCCACTGAGCGATCTTTCAAGAATTTCAGCTCGTTCTCCACCCCGACCAACGGAATCATGATTTCTGGAGTGATGAAAAAGCCTTCCGTCTTCACCAAGTGGCAAGCCGCCTCCATGATGGCCCGCACCTGCATTTCGTAGATTTCCGGGAAACTGATGCCCAGACGACAACCGCGATGTCCCAACATGGGGTTGAATTCCTTGAGGCTTTCAACCCGTTGTTTCACTTTTTCAACCGGCATACCGAACACCAGTGCCACCTCGCTCTGTCCCTCGGCATCGTGGGGGATGAACTCATGCAGAGGCGGATCCAGGAGACGAATCGTCACCGGCAAGCCGCGCATTTCCCGGAACAACCCTTCAAAGTCATGACGTTGCAAGGGAAGGATCTTGGCAATGGCGCGACGGCGCTCTTCGTCGGTATCGGAAAGGATCATACCGCGCATGTGAATGATCCGTTCGGCACCGAAAAACATATGCTCGGTCCGGCACAACCCAATCCCCATGGCCCCGAAGCTGCGGGCGATACGGGCATCATCGGGGGTATCGGCGTTGGCACGCACCTTCATGCGGGTAAAGCCATCCACCCACTCCATGAAGACGCCAAAATCACCTGAAAGTTCCGGGTGAATGGTGGGAACCTGCCCCAGGATGATCTCACCCGTGGAACCATCGATGGTGACCCAGTCACCCTTCTGCACCGTTGCCCCACCCAGGGTGAAGAGTTCTTTTTCCATGTTGATCTGGAGGGCCGAACACCCGGAGACGCACGGCCTGCCCATGCCACGAGCCACCACCGCCGCATGGGAAGTCATACCACCGCGAGCCGTGATGATACCCTTGGCCGAATGCATACCGTGGATATCTTCCGGGCTGGTCTCTTCCCGAACCAGCATGACCGCCTGGCCACCCTCGGTCCACAACTCGGCTTCGTCCGCATCGAACACCACCTTACCGGTCGCCGCACCGGGGGAAGCGGCCAAGCCCTTGCCAATCACAATCTTCTTGGCCTTGGGATCCAAGGTGGGGTGCAACAGTTGATCCAGGGATTCCGGGGCAACACGGAGTACCGCTTCACGGGTGTTGATCAAACCTTCGTGTACCATCTGCACGGCGATTTTCAAGGCTGCCTTGGCGGTACGCTTGCCATTACGGGTTTGCAACAGCCACAATTTGTTGCGCTGAATGGTGAACTCGATGTCCTGCATATCCCGATAGTGCAGTTCCAGACGCCGCTGCACGGCATAGAGTTCCTTGAACAGTTCGGGCATGGACTCTTCCATGGCCGGCAGATTGGAACCATTGAGGTTTTTACCCTCGATGGTGATCTGCTGCGGCGTGCGGATGCCCGCCACCACGTCCTCGCCCTGGGCATTGATGAGGTATTCCCCGAAAAACCGATTGTCGCCGGTGCTGGGGTCGCGGGTGAAGGCAACGCCCGTCGCGCAATCGTTACCCATGTTACCGAACACCATGGCCTGGACGTTAACGGCTGTCCCCCAACCTTCAGGAATATTGTTCAAGCGGCGATAGGTGACGGCCCGGGGAATGGTCCAGGAGTTGAACACGGCCCCAATGGCACCCCACATTTGATCCTGCGGATTTTCCGGGAACGGTTTGCCGGTGATCTCCAATACTTTGGCTTTATATTTCCCGACCAAGTCTTTCCATTCATCGGCGGTTACCGAGGTATCCTCCACCTTGCCGGCGTGTTCTTTCATATGTTTGAGCATATGCTCAAAATTGTGGTGATCCACACCCAACACCACGTTGGAATACATTTGCACGAAACGGCGGTAGGAGTCGTAGGCGAAACGGGGATCGTTGGTCCGCTTGATCATACCCTGGACAGTGGTATCGTTAAGCCCCAGGTTCAACACGGTATCCATCATGCCGGGCATGGAAACCCGGGCGCCCGAACGCACAGAAACCAGGAGGGGATTGTCCGCATCACCAAACTTGGCCCCCATCACTTTTTCAACTTCCACCAACGCCGCATTCACCTCTTCTTTGAGTCCGGCTGGATAGTCGCGAAGTTTAAGATACAGGCCGCACACCTCGGTACTGATCGTGAAACCCGATGGTACCGGAACACCGAGTCGAGTCATCTCCGCCAGGTTGGCCCCTTTGCCACCCAGCAAATTTTTCATCCCCGAATCGCCTTCGGCCTGACCATTGCCAAAAAAATACACAAATTTGTTGCCAGACATCCACCATTCTCCTCGTGAAATGTTGTCCCTGTTGATAACAACTTAAATAGGGTAAGGAAGCCGGGTTCTCTCCAATTTTTTGCAAACTCTCTACAACGCCCTACACCGTCTCACGATCACGCGTCGACAGCACGGAACGCAGGGAATACTCCAACATGCGGGGATTCACCCCCTTCAAAATGCCCAGAAGACCTTCCATGATGATGGTACAGCGCAATTGTTCTTCCTTGGAATAATGTATCAGTTTGATGGCCATGGGAATCGTCAGCATATTGGCGACGATGGCACCATAGCATGTGGCCAGGAGTGCCGTACCCATGGCGGGACCGATTTTCGAGGGATCCTCCATGTTGGCGAGCAGCTCGACCATGCCGATGAGCGTTCCCACCATGCCCATGGCCGGGGCCGCCTCACCCATGGATTCAAACATGGTGATACCCACATGGTGACGATGGGACAAATATTCGATTTCCTTGCCCAAAACATCGGTTAAGAATTCGGGCGTCGCACCGTCCACGCAATGGTTGATGCCATTTTGCATGAACTTGTTGTCAGTCTTGTATTTTTCGAGGGCCAGGATGCCATCCTTGCGGCAAATATTGGACATTTCCACGAGTTGACTGATGATTTCGTGGATATTGTCCTTGGGCTCAAAAAACACCTTGCCCATGATTGCCGAGGTATTTTTCAGGTCGTGAAGATTGAATTTGACGAACGTGGACGCAATAAGGCCACCAAACACGACCACCGCAGCGTGGCTACTGGCAAACATGACCACCTTGCCCGCAGACAGAAAGGCCAGAATCAAGAGTGCCGCGACAATCCCGATGATCGTGGCTTTATCCATTGCTATCCTCCTCTATACCTGTTACGCCAGCAATCAAAACTTTTTGTCCACTGGTGCCTCCCCGCTCCCCAAATCATCCTTGGGGAGAAAACCGGCAATGTCTTTACGTATGAGAATTTCAATACGACGGTTGGCCTTGCGCGCCTCGGGGTTTCGGTTATCGGCCACCGGGCTGTACTCACCATAGGTGCTGATGAACAAACGCTCCGGTGCCACCCCGGACGCCGCAAAACGCTTGGCCACGGCCACGGCCATCACCGCCCCCTTGAACCAACTGGTGGTTTCAAGGCTGTCCCCACTTTTGGGCTGCTGATCGGTATGACCACGAATTTCTATGACGTTGCGCTCTTTGGCCAACAGATTGGCGATTTGATCCACCATGATTCCGCTGGATTCGCTCACCTTTTTGCCATCCGGGGTTAAAAGGGCATCCTCCCGGATCCGCAAAAGGAAACCCTCCTGTTTTTCTTCCACTTCCGCCTGACCGTTATCGATCAGAGTCGTACTCATGACACGTATTTTATCACGCAACTCCACCAAGTGAACTTCCTGTTGGAATTCAGAGCCGATCAGGTTTTGGCTGGCCATGATGGGACTGATTCTTTCAATCCGCTGTACCCCGAATTGATCCTTGAAGGTACCGGCCAATTCCTTGAACTTGGTGATTTCGACGGTGGAGTAGGCAACAATGATGACGAAGAAGCACAGCAAAAGCGTAGCCATATCCGCCCAGGATATGAACCAGAGTGGTGTTCCCTTCTTGCAGACAGGGCACTTTTTACTCGACATAGGTACACCTGATCACTATTTAAGTGACAACCCAACCGGCACGCCTGGATCGTCCACAAACACAACGGCCAACCGCTGCCATGCAAGCAGGGAAGCTTTAAGAAGCGGGTAGATCCACCCACCCCGAGCAACCTTGACAAGTACCCAACCTTCTTAAAGAACCTTGGGCAGAATGATACCTTCGCCTCGCAAAGGCAAGGGATGATGATCGATAATCCGAAAAAAGACAATTAATAATATTATTGATACATAAAAAAATTCTAGCGATATGAAAAACACACCCTTTCCCGGTTTGACTTTTCCCCATATTTTGTGCGAAAATAACAGATGTAGCGGAGGATTGGGAATACCGCCCCCCGGGGATCGGTACCTTTGAGCGGTTATTTCGCTGATTCGCAATAAAACTTCAAGGAGTCATCCATCGTGGCCAAACCCCGTGGTAAAAAATCACCTCAGGGCAAGTCGAGTGGCCGTATCCAGGCAGCCGTGGCGACCCCTGTCTACATCAAGGAAGAGGACGATGCCCTGGAACAGGAAAAAAAACGCCCCGCGAAGAAAAAATCCACCACGCTTTCGCTTTGGATTAACCTGATTTCCTATTCGTTTTTCTTCTGGACGTTGCGCATGATCGGTAAGGCGCTCCCGGAGGAGACCACGTTCTTCACCCGCATGTTTGAACTGGAGGTCCACCCCACATGGAACATGGAGCTGGTCAACAAATCGACTAACTGGCTCCTGGCCATCGCCGGCGTCTCGATACTCCACATGGGCATCGGCGTTGCCAGAAATCGCGGTCGATTCCGCGCCAACGAAATCGCCGCCCTGATTCTCTCCGGCATCTCCTTCGCTCTTGCCATGTGGCTGATGCGCCTGACTTAGAAAATTTAGGGGCCCCTACTCACGTACCAAGCGATAACCAATGCCGGTCTCGGTCATCAGGTGCCGGGGATTGGATGAGTTTTTTTCAATTTTACGCCGCAAACCCGCCATAAACACCCTGAGGTAGTGTGGTCGTTCCACATACTCAGGCCCCCAGACCTTTTGCAGGATGTAGCGGTGGGTCAACACCCGACCAACATTGGCCACCAATAGAGTCAATATTTGGTACTCAATCGGCGTCAGGTGAATGATTTCACTACCGCGAGTGACACGTCGGTGGATCCGGTCAACCCGTATTTCGCCAAACTCAAAAACGCCCTCCTCCGGCATCCCCTCCCCGCCATGCTGCGTCCGACGCCGCAGCACCGCCCGGATGCGCGCCTGCAATTCCGGCACCCCGAACGGCTTGGTCAGATAATCATCCGCCCCGGCGTCCAAAGCCTCAACTTTCTGCACTTCTTCGGTGCGCACGGACAGTACCAGGATGGGGATATCGCTCCAATTGCGCAACTCGCGTATCACATCCACCCCATCCCGATCCGGCAACCCCAGGTCCAGAACAACAAGGTCGGGACGGCGGGAAACCGTCTCCAGCAAACCTTGCGCTGCCGTACCCGACTCCCACACCTTGAATCCCGATGCTGACAATGCCATGGCCACATAGTGGCGAATCATGGCCTCGTCTTCGATCAGGACAACACCCTGCTGCGTCTCGGTCACATGAATACTCCTATTCCAAACCGACAACTGGTGGATTACCCACTGGCAAAGTAAATACGAATTTTGCGCCCCCCGACGGTTGGTTTTCCGCGTGGATCACCCCACCGTGCGCCACAACCACAGCACGAACAATAGACAGGCCCAAGCCGAAACCACTTGTACCCATCACATTTTTTTTATGAACGAATTCTGAGAATATAGCTTCCTCCTGTCCAAATGGGAAGCCTGGACCGTTATCGGCTACCCAGATCACCACCCGCTGCTCCATCATCCGGGCACCAATATCGACATGGGTTCCCACAGGGGTATGGCGTGCCACATTTTCCAGCAGATTGCGAAACACCCGTTCCATCATCATGGCATCCATTTCCAACAGTGGAATTTCCCGTCCCACCGTCACCTCGACGGAGTAGCCCTGCAATACCCCTTTACTGGCTTCGAGTGCGGAACCAATCATCTCTTCCAAGACTTGCCATTCCTTGTTCAGGGAAACGATATCACGGTGCAAACGGGCCATATCCAACAATTTATCGACGTCCGATAGCAATCGACTGATTTGCCGCTGCATACCGTCCAGCATCCCGTGTACCGGACTGAATGCCTGTGGCAAACTCAAAGCCATCGATTCCGCCACACCCGCCAACACAGCCACGGGGGTTCTGATATCATGGGAAAGGCTGGCCAGCAGGGCGGCCCGCAACCGTTCCGATTCCACGGCCAGCATGGCCTGACGTTCGCGCTCCGCATATCCCAATCGTTCCAGGGCCAATCCCATCAGGGTCATTCCCGTTCTGAGCAAAGGGTCGAGTTCCTTCGGTACTGTCCACGCTTCTTGATCCGGAACAAATACCAGGATCCCCTGATTCTTGGTACTTCCCAACAAGGGGGCGTACAGGTTTTGGCCGGAACGCTGGCAAATATCGACCGTAAGTTCCTTTGAATCTTCATCAAAAATTTGTTGCGCGATGGAAAAATCAATGTGGCCATCCGCCTGAGCCGCCATGAACAGTCTTCCATCTTCGGAGGGCAGCAACAGGATACTGTTGATATTGAAATTAACCCGAATGAAACGCTGACACGGTTCAACGATTGCTTCGGGCTTGCTAATCCCAGCCAACTGGCTGGCCAGATCATACAGGCAACGAATATGGCGCTCCCGGCTTTCGCTCAAGACGATTTGCATCCTCAACCCCGACGCCAAATGACTGGTAACCAATACGATCAATAGCATCAAAAATATGACCAATAAATACTGTATATCGTTAATGGCAAACGATGAGTGAATGGGCACAAAATAATAATAACAGACGAGCGTTGACAAAAGGGAAGCAAATAGCGCCGCCCAACGGCTCATCTTGAACGCCACCAAAAAAACCAAAAACAGGTAGACCATTAAAATGTTGGGAAGCAAAACATGCCCTCGTAACGGCAGGACCATTAATGTCACCAGGAAGATACCGGACCCGACCAACATCATTTCATGCAAAGACCTTCTCATCGACACATCCCTTCAACAATTCATTCTTTGGAAGACAAGGATTGCAAATGGCCTGGCAGAAAACCACCCAACTATGCCATAGTCAGCATGTCGCAAAATATTCCTGGCCATTGGTACTCATCAGGCATCCAACACCTGTACCGTTTCCGACAGTGTACCCCTCATGACAAACCGCTCCAACCATAAACTGGATGAATTTCCACCCCTGCCTTGGGAGGAAGCCGCCTGGGTCTCAGGGATAGCCACCCAGGCTATGGAACAATTCCTGTTGGAAAATCAAATCCCCATAGATCAACCCGTCCCGGTACCCCATCTGCTGCAAACCGCTTTCCATCTCCTGGGCTATAAACAAAATCAGATCGAACTCCTGACCCGGCAACTCCAATTCGCCCTCGAACGGGAGCGGGAACTCAGTCAGGCACTGCTCTCCCGGTTGGGTTCCCCCCTCATCCAAACGCTTCCCGCCGCAATCGCTACACCCCCTTCCCCCTTCCCCAAAGGAAAGAAAAAGGCGGGAAAAAAGAAAAAAAACGATCCTTTCTTTACGTGATTTAACAATGAATTAACGTTAAGAGTGGCCCTTGTTTCCGAGTGAGGGCAAAGGAATACTTGACAAGATTACTCAGAATTAGAGACAATCCCCCCGTCCTAAGACATCGATACACAGGATTGTTCCACAAAGAGGTTTTCATGTTCGGTCGCATCAAAAATGATATCCAGGTCATCCACAAACGGGATCCCGCCGCTCGCGGCCTGTGGGATGTCCTGTTGTGTTATCCCGGCCTGCACGCCGTCATCGGCTATCGCTTGGCGAACGGGTTGTGGCGTCGGGAATGGTATCTCCTGGCCCGCATCGTCTCCCATATCGCCCGGTTTTTCACCGGCATCGAAATTCATCCCGCAGCGCAAATCGGCAACGGCTTTTTCATCGATCATGGCATGGGGGTTGTCATTGGCGAGACTACCCAAATCGGCGATAACGTCACCATCTACCACGGCGTCACCCTGGGGGGTACGAGTTGGAAAAAAGGCAAACGCCATCCCACACTCCAGGACGGCGTCATCATCGGAGCCGGGGCCAAAGTCCTGGGTCCCCTGACCGTCCATGCCAACGCCCGCATCGGTTCCAATGCCGTTGTGGTCGAAGATGTCCCGGAAAATACCACCGTGGTTGGCGTCCCGGGTCGGGTCATCATGGGGATGAACCAAGCACCGCTCTCGGGTTCGCCACTGTTTCCCGCCTACGGCCAGCTTGAATCCATGCCCGATCCGGTGGCCAAAGCAGTGATGTGCGTTTTGGAACAGGTCCATCACCTGGAGCATCGTCTGCAAACCTTGGAAAAAAAGGAACCGGACGCTGCCCCCGACTCACAGGGGAAAGGGCCATGAAACTGACCACCCGTGGCCGATACGCCGTCACCGCCATGCTGGACATCTCCGTCCACGGTCAAACCCGCCCCACGGCATTGGCCGATATTTCCAGCCGCCAGGAAATATCCCTCTCCTATCTGGAACAATTGTTCGCCAAACTCAGACGTAAAGGCTTGGTGCGTAGCGTTCGCGGCCCCGGGGGGGGCTACGTGCTGGCCGCCCCCCCGACAACCATCAGTATCGCCGACATCATCCGTGCCGTCGACGAACCCATTCAGGCCACCTCTTGCAGCAGCCCCGAAGGATGCCGCCCCAGCAGTCGTTGCATCACCCACCATTTTTGGCAACGCCTGGGCGACCATTTGAACGGCTACCTGGAGTCGGTCAGCCTGGAACGGTTGCAACTGGAAACACACAACCAGGAGGGCAATCCCCTCCTGGCCAACGAAGACCGGATGGCACCATGATTTACCTCGATCACAATGCCACCACCCCCATGCACCCGGAAGTTTTGACAGCCATGCTGCCCTATATGCGTGGACCGTGTGGCAATCCGGCCTCGGTACACCATGCCGGCAGGGCCGCCCGCCAAGGGATGGATCAGGCCCGCCGTCAGGTGGCGAGCCTGATTGGCGTCCACGACAGCCTGGTCTGTTTCACCAGTGGTGCCACCGAAGCCAATAACCTGGCTATTTCGGGTGTTGGCGGCATGCAAAAACAACCGGGTCATGCCATTACCAGTCGGACAGAACACCCTTCGGTCCTGGAAGCTTTCGGCGTTCTGCAACAGCAAGGGCATCGGGTCACCTTTCTCGATTGCGATCCGCAAGGACTCATCGCTCCGGAATCCCTGCAACGCCATTTAACGCCCGACACCTTCCTGGTCTCCATCATGCACGCCAACAACGAAACCGGGCTCATCCAACCCCTTGCCCCATTGGCGGCCCTGTGTCGCGAGCAGGGCGTGCTGTTTCACACCGACATCGTCCAAAGCATTGGTCGCCTCCCCTGGGACAAGGAAGCCATTGCGGCTGATCTCATCACCTTGTCGTCCCACAAACTGGGCGGACCCATGGGCGTGGGTGCCCTGGTCATGGATCGCAGTCTGGCCCTTACACCCATGATCATCGGCGGCGGACAGGAACGGGGACGACGGGCTGGTACCCCCAATGTCGCGGGTATCGTCGGCTTTGGTGCCGCCGCCGACTGGCTGAACAAACATCGGCAAGAAACAGTGGCCTCCATGACCCGGTTGCGCGCCTTCCTGGAGACCGGTCTCAGCGAAAAAATTCCCGGCTTGGTCATTTTTTCCCACAACGCCCCCCGCATCGCCAATACCACCCTGTTGGGCATCGACGGCCTGCACGGCGAAACCTTGGTGATGAACCTGGATCTGGCCGGAATCGCGGTTAGTTCCGGGTCGGCCTGCGCCTCGGGCAAGGGGGAGGGCTCCCATGTCCTGGCCGCCATGGGTGTACCGAAATCCCTGGCGTTGAGCGCCATACGCCTGAGCATCGGCTGGAACACACAGGTTCAACAGTTGGAACGATTCATTCATCAATTCGCTCACATCGTTGCCCGACTTCAAGGCGGCGCAACCGTAAGGTAAAAATTTATGAAACTGCCCATCTACATGGACTATCAGGCTACCACCCCCGTGGATCCCCGGGTTCTGGAAGTCATGATCCCCTGGTTCACCGAAAAATTTGGCAATCCGGCCTCCCGCTCCCACCCATTCGGCTGGGAAGCGGAACAAGCAGTGGAACGGGCCCGCACCCAGATTGCCCAACTCATCAAAGCCGATCCCCGGGAAATCATCTTCACCTCCGGAGCCACCGAGTCCAACAACATTGCCATCCTCGGGATCGCCCGCTTTCACAAAGCCCGTGGCAACCATATCATCACCACCGTCATCGAACACAAAGCGGTCCTGGATGCCTGTCGCCACCTGGAATCGGAAGGTTTCAGCGTCACCTACCTCCCCGTGGCCGCCAACGGCCTCCTGGATACCCAACTGCTCGCCGACAGTATCACCGACCAAACCATCCTGGTATCGGTCATGGCCGCCAACAATGAAATCGGGGTCGTGCAACCCTTGGCGGAAATTGGTGCCATCTGTCGCAAGCGTGGGGTGCATTTCCACACCGATGCCGCCCAGGGTGCGGGTAAAATAGAGATGGATGTCGAAGCCATGAACCTGGATCTGGTATCCATCTCCGGCCACAAAATATACGGCCCGAAAGGGATCGGTGCCCTCTATGTCCGCCGCCGCCCCCGTGTCCGATTGCAGGCTATCATGTTTGGCGGCGGCCACGAGCGCGGCATGCGCTCCGGAACACTCCCCACACCCTTGATCGTCGGCCTCGGGGAGGCCTGCGCCCTGTGCAGACAGGAAATGCCTGCGGAAACGCAACGCATCCTTAATTTAAGAAAACGTATGGAACAGGGCATCATGAAACAATTGACCCACGTCACCATCAATGGCGATACCGAACATCGCCTGGCGGGCAATTTGAATATTTCCTTCGCCTACGTGGAGGGGGAATCCCTGATGATGGCCATCAAGGATATTGCCGTCTCCTCCGGTTCCGCCTGCACCTCAGCCTCTCTGGAACCTTCCTACGTCTTGCGCGCCCTGGGCGTCAACGAAGAATTGGCCCATACCTCCATCCGCTTTGGCCTGGGACGGTTCACCACCGAAGATGAAATCGATTATGCCATCAAGGTTGTCGTTCGGGCGGTCAACAACCTGAGGGAAATGTCCCCCTTGTGGGAAATGGTACAGGAAGGGATCGACTTGAATTCGGTGCGTTGGGCTGAACATTAACCATAAAAAAACTTAAGGAACGATCATGGCCTACAACGATAAAGTTCTTGAACACTACGAAAAACCCAGAAACGTCGGCAGCCTGGACAAAAATGACACCCATGTGGGCACCGGTATGGTGGGTGCCCCCGCCTGCGGCGACGTTATGAAACTGCAAATTCGCGTCAATGATGACGGCGTTATCGACGATGCCAAATTCAAAACGTTCGGCTGCGGCTCCGCCATCGCCTCTTCTTCCCTGGTCACCGAATGGATCAAAGGAAAGACCATCGATCAGGCCTTGGCGATCAAAAACAAGGATATCGCCGAAGAGTTGGCCTTGCCACCTGTCAAAATACACTGTTCCGTGCTGGCGGAAGATGCCATCCGCTCGGCGGTGGAAGATTATCGCAAAAAACAAAAAGGAGGAAGCCATGCACCCTGAAGCACCGGGTATCACCATCAGCGAGTCCGCGGCCAAAAAAGTCCGGGAAATGCTCAACAACCGCGGAACACCCCAGGCCGCCGTACGCATCGGCATCACCACCGCCGGTTGC
>JADGCN010000101.1 GCA_015228975.1 Magnetococcales bacterium | reverse complement strand
CCTTCTGTTCACGGCAAACAAACACCCTTTTGCAAAAAAGGAAGGCCACCCCGGCCAATAAACTTTAACCACCCCCCCCCCCCGATTTGTCAAGTTATGTTAATTCTTGAAATAAGTGGTTTTAGTCATCCTGATTCTACTGTGTCATATTTCCGGCATTGATCATTGTTTTGGCCAAAGCGCATGGAAGATGCCTCGCCGTTGTCTTGATTCAAAGCTTTCGCTCAGAATCAAGGGAAAGTAGGCGCGGAGGGAGGAAAGGAGGATCAAGGCCCAACAAGTCAATGTAGCTCGGGTAAACCACTAAAACCGATTCATCAAGTCGGGAATCCACAGTACCCGATCATCGTGGGAGGAGATCAGCCCGGCGATGGGACCGTCTTGTGAAATGACAAAGGCGACGATACCGGGATAGGCCCCGACCAGGTTGACTGCGGAGGCGTGGCGCGTTCCGTATTTTTCCAGATCGACATCTACCGTATCGGCACCGTGATCGTCCAGACAGTATTGCGCCCGACCGCGCCAACGTTGCGCGGAAAGCATGGTGCCAAAGGAGAGGGGGCGCAAACGGTGGGAGAGGATCAGGGCACCGTCAACCCGGCTTAAGTGGGCCAGCCTTCTGGTGTTAAGCAGAACCTTTCGTGCCACTTCGCGGACCTCTTTACGTTTTTTCTTTACCTTTCCCTTGTTTTGATCTTCCACGCGGCTGGCGCAATAGCTCCCCAAAAGTTTGGAGGCCTCCATGGCGTCAGTACAGCGGTATCGGGTGACCAAGGAGAGGATCGGGCGTTGGTCGTCATTGTCCGGCACCCAAATGACGATGCCACCATAGCCACCGCGGCCAATTTCCACCAACAATCTTTGGATGAAATTGCGGTATCGCGTCCAATAGCCCTCGCCAAACTGGGCAAATTCGGGATGGGCGCGGACCGTTTTAAAGAGCGCCTGGCCAATGAGACTGGTTTCAAAGGAACTGTTGCCGGGCAGGGAAAAGTGTCCGGCGTGGAAACGGGCCAGTACCCGGTTGCCCCAGGAGACGACCAGAGAGCCGGCCCGATAGGAGTAAACCGATAGCAGGTTATCGGGCGGAGAGTGATGAACCAGGGGGTGCAAGCGGGGTCCATCGGTATCTTCCTGGAACACCGCCCCCCAGATTTCCAGATTACGTGGATCGTTTTTTTGCGGGCAAACGGCCAAGACGGTATTTTCCGGGTCGAATCCGCGGGCCAATTTGACCAAGGCGTCGATTGTAAAAGGTTGGGATTTTTCCAGTTCCAAGGTTTGATATTCAATTTTCCTTTTTTTATTGATGCTAACGGGAAAACTCCGATCCATGAGCAGGACGTTGGGCATGACCGGTCGATCTTCTTCGCGGTTCAAGCCAGCGAGAAAGACCGTTTCCATCAAGGAACGAATGTGAAGTTTGGAAACCCGCATCGGGTCTTCGCAACCCGCCTCCCGGAGCAGGGATGTGATGCGGTCCACGATCCGGCTGTCAAACAGGGCCGTCCCTTCCAATCCTCCCAGGATACGCGTCCGTTCACCCAGGTCACGCATGATTGCGGAAAAAAACGCTTTGCCAGGGATTTGCCAACCGGCCAGGGAGACCTCCATGGGGAAGGTTTCGCCGTTTTGCCGCAAGCCAACGCATTCAACCGTTTCACCGCGTTCACGCAGCGATCCCAGGGTGACGGCATGGAAAAAGGCTTGTTCAAACTCATTGCGAAGTTGTTCCGGCATGAGCAAAACAATGGGCAAGCCCATGATTTGCTGGGAGGTATAGCCAAACAGGGATTCGGCTCCCTTGTTCCAGAATTGGATCAATCCCCTCCCATCCATGGAAATAATGGCTTCGGTCGTGGAATCGGTGATATGTCGAAAGCGTTTTTCGCTATCCCGCAAGTGCAACAGGGAGGTTCGGCGCTCCAGGATCAGCCGGATGCGCTGTTTCATCACCGGCCATCGGATGGGTTTTGTGACGTATTCTTCCGCCCCGGAATCAAAGGCGCGTTCCACCGAATGGTCGTCGTCCATCCCGGTAATCATGACGACAGGGATATCGCAGCCGTTATCGAGAGCTTTGATGGCGGCACAGGTCAGGAAACCGTCCATCCCGGGCAGATTGGCGTCCAAGAGAACCAAGTCGGGCTGGAGGGAGCTGAACTGCTCCAGGGATTGATGACCATCGTCGGCTTCGACGCAATCATAGCCCTCGCGGACCAGTTTATGGCGGAGGAAAGTGCGAATATCGGGGTCGTCATCGACGACCAAAATCAAATTTTTTTTCACCATGTCGCCAGACCAGACATTGTTCGATAAGCCTATGGTTGACACCCAAAAAACAAGGCTACGAGTTCCCTTTATCGTCGTCAAGGAACACACCCCTTGACTTTAAGGATGGGAACACGCTATGCAGTGCGAGCGCCCGTGTTTCAGGGGGTATCCGCCAGCGGCCAGACTTAAAGACCGGACCACAAAGCCGGCAGCATTCTACCTGCGGATTGGGCTCCAAGATATGGTTGCCGGCATTTTTTTTTTCGCGGGTCGCTCTCCTTTGCCCGGAGATGTTGCCTTCTTTTCCAATGTTACGTGTTTCCTTGGATCCGTTGCAATTTTCAGCCTGCCAATCATCTGGAGGTCACCTTGGCCATTTACCCGTTTGAAGGTGTGTTTCCTCAGATTCACCCCCAGGCATTCGTTCATCCCGAGGCGGTGATCATTGGCCGCGTGCGTATTGGTGCCTTGTCGTCGGTTTGGCCGGGTGTGATTATTCGTGGCGATGTCAATGATATTGAAATCGGCGAAAAAACCAATATTCAGGATGGTTGTGTGTTGCACGTCACGCGGGGTACCCCGGATCGTCCGCAAGGCTCTTCCCTGGTTTTGGGAAACCGGGTCACCGTAGGGCACAAGGTGACGCTGCACGCTTGCCAATTGATGGACGATGCCATGATCGGGATTGGCGCCATTCTTTTGGATCGCGTGCTGGTCCAGCCTGCAGCCATGGTTGGGGCCGGTTCTTTGGTGTCGCCCGGAAAACACGTTGCCGCCAGGGAATTGTGGTTGGGAAGCCCCGCAAGAAAAGTGCGGGATCGCACTGAGGATGAAATCAAAGCCAGTGCGGTCATCATGGAGCATTACATCATCCTGGCGGGTCACCATCGCGATAGCATCCCCTCCTGATCCTTGGCCAAGTGTCGGATGTTCTTGTCCGCATGATCGGTCACGGGATCGCCCACATCATCGGCCACATGGTCGGAGGTTGTCGTCTCCAACGGTTGATCCGCCATGGGACGGGCGGTTCGCTGTATGAGGCTTTGGATCTCCTGACGGGGCAGGTGGTGGCGGTCAAGGTTTTTAGCCGTCTTCCATTTGTTGCCGCTGCGAATCAAGGGGAATCCGACCGTCTTTGGAAGGTCGTTTGTGGTTTGGATCACCCGGGTATCGTCCCGATAACCCGATTCGGTTGTGAGGGCGGCCAGCACTATGCCGTGATGGAGCATGCGGGAGAGGGTGACCTGAACCATCGGTTGATTCCGATGCAAAGGCTTGAAATACCCAGGGTACTCCTGTTTGTTCGGCAAATCCTCTTGGCTCTCGATTGTCTGCATGGGCGAGGGTATCTCCATTTGGATGTCAAGCCTTGCAACCTGCTCCTGTATGCGGGGGAACGGCTGAAATTGTCGGATTTTGCCCTGCTGCATCCCGGTTACAGTGCCATGCGTACTGTCATGGGTTCTCCCGGTTTCATGTCTCCGGAGCAGATCATGGGGCTTACACTGGATCAGCGCAGCGATTTGTTTGCCGTCGGTGTGATCCTGTACCGCATGATGACGGGATACCCGGCGTTTGTTGGTACCGATGCTGCTGATCGGCTCAACAATACCTTGCTGGTGACCCCGGCCAGTCCCTCTCATATCCTTCCGCACAGGATTACCCCATCCCTTTCACAGGTTGTCCTCTGTGCTTTGGCCAAGCGCCCCAGTCAGCGTTTTCCTTCCGCTAAAGAGTTCCTATTGTCTTTGGAGAATGCGGTTGCGGGTGCTGGCTCTGAATGGTGTTCATAAATAATTCATGGCGGCCCGAATGGATCGTGGCACCCCCGTTGCTATCCCTTGAGTATCATGATGCATCTATCTCATTGATTATTTATGTATATGTCTGAGTGGAACCACTGGGTATCCTCTGCATCTCAATTTAAAATTAAAAAAATTTATTACCAATAATAATATTTGATTTTACCTTTCGAATTTTATGGGGTTATCTTCAATCAACGGCAGTTAGGAAGGGGAGAAAATAATAATAACAATATTTTTGGTGTGTTTCGTAGAATTGGATAGAGATCCATTGTTTCCATCGTCTTTATAGCGATGTTCAGGCGAATGGATTCCGTGAATCCTTGGGTTCGCAACGGGTAGTATCCATTCCAACCGGGGGAGGAGCAATGATTAAACAAAGAATTCCTGTTAAAGTTGTTGCTGAGGTACATTTTCCGTATCCAGACAATCTGGTTTTTCGTGGCGTGACAGGAAACGTCAGTGTATCGGGAGCCAAGATCAATCGTCCAGAATACAGCCCGGATACCCCATCGTCGGCAGTGGATACCCCCGTGGTCAAATTGTTTCTCATGGATTTGAATAATTCGGATGTGGTTACACTGCCTTGCGACTTGGTGCGCAGCCATCGTACCGGCTTTGGCGTACGTTTCCTGCTGGATAAAATAGACCCGTTTCTGGCCATGGGCTAATATTGCGAGCAGATGCATTCCGTTCACGGCGGGTGACGGTTGCCAGGTGGCTGACCGGGGAGGGGGCGTTGTGTTGTTGTGATGCTGCGTAGGCAGAGTTGCCTTGTCCCATTGTGTCTCAGCCTTGTGTTGTCAGTTGGGGCTCAGGTAGAGTGTTCTCGTCTGAAAAGTACGGTAACCGTTTTTCATAGAGGAGATCATGACTACCATTGCCGATCTTATTGCTCAAACTTTTGGTCACCGTTACGATATTTTTGATTCCACGGAAGCGGGACATATCGCCAATGTTTGTGCCAGTCAGGCCAATCATGTCATTGATGAATTCGGTAAAAGAAAATTTGTTTTTTCCGACCATTCTGCCATAGCCATGGGGGATGGGCGCTGGTTTGTCGGTTATAGCGATTGTTTTTGTAATGCTGCCCAGGGACATCATCCCGAATGTCCCGGAAGTCGGGTTGCTGACGTGAGACACACTCCGCCCCCGGTCCATTCCACCAAGGCAAATACTCCCGAAGCATCGGTTGCTGCCGTTCCATCTTTCATCATACATCTCTTGGGTGAGGAAGCAGGCTCAGAGGCAGTGAACGGCAGTCAACATAAGGCGCGTGTCGAGGCGCGGGCGCTGCTGACCCGGGCCAAACGTGCGACCATGGCGTGCCTTGTGGACCAGGGAGGGGATGTTACGGACGCCTATGAACGCCTTGTTTCCCGGAGTGGCGAGGTTAAAATAAAAAAAATGGATCCCAAGAAACTTCCCGATTCTGTGCGAGCCTCCTTGATGACTACCTAGGGGCGCGTGCCGTGCGTTTCCGTCGTGCATGGACGATTGCATGGTGACGAACAATTCCTATAAGATCGGGGTACCTGTAACCGGCCTCGTTAGGAGCTAAAAGCCATGCCCGAATTTCAGTATGCCCCCGTGTTCAATCTCGGCCCCGGCCACACCGAATACCGATTATTGACAAAAAATCATGTCTCGACGGCATCGTTTGCCGGCGAGGAAATCGTCAAGGTGGCTCCTGAGGGACTGACCGAGTTGGCTGCGCATGCCATGCGGGATGTGTCGCATTTGCTGAGAACCGACCATTTGCAACAACTGCGAAACATACTGGATGACAGTGAAGCCTCGGCCAATGATCGTTATGTTGCCCTGGAATTGTTGAAAAATGCCAATATTGCTGCCGGAATGGTGTTGCCAAGCTGTCAGGATACAGGTACGGCAACGGTAGTTGCCAAAAAAGGGGCGAGGATTTGGACGGGTGGTGGGGACCAAAAAGCCATTTCCCATGGCATTTATAAAACCTATACCGAAACCAATTTGCGTTATTCCCAGGTTGCCCCGTTGTCCATGTACGATGAAAAAAACACCGGAACAAACCTGCCGGCGCAGATTGATATTGAAGCGGTTGATGGTGACGCCTACAAATTTCTTTTCATGGCCAAGGGGGGTGGGTCGGCCAACAAAACTTATTTGTTCCAGGAAACCAAGGCCCTTTTAACTCCAGATAAATTGAAAGCCTTTGTTCGGGAAAAAATGGCGTCCCTGGGTACTTCCGCCTGTCCTCCGTACCATTTGGCCTTCGTCGTGGGGGGGACTTCGCCGGAAATGACCTTAAAAACGGTCAAATTGGCTTCGGCGCGTTATTTGGACGACCTGCCGACCAAAGGCGATGGTTTGGGTGGGGCGCTTCGGGATCTGGAGATGGAGGCGGAAATCTTGAAAATGGCCCGGGAGATTGGCCTGGGTGCCCAGTTTGGCGGTAAATATTTTGCCCACGATGTGCGGGTGATCCGTCTGCCGCGCCATGGAGCCTCCTGTCCGGTTGGCTTGGGGGTTTCCTGTTCCGCCGACCGCAATATTTTAGCCAAAATCACCCGCGATGGTATCTGGCTGGAAGCCTTGGAGCGTGATCCAGCGAGGTTTTTGCCAGAGGTCGATGCAGGCTCCGGTGCGGTGGTACACCTTAATCTGAACCAGCCGATGTCTGCCATTCGTGCGGAATTGAGCAAATATCCGGTCAAAACACGGGTCATGCTGACTGGATCCATCGTCGTCGCCCGGGATATCGCCCACGCCAAAATTCAACAACGCCTTGATCAAGGTCAGGGGATGCCCGAATATTTTAAAAACAATATCGTCTACTACGCCGGTCCGGCCAAAACCCCACAAGGAATGGCATCGGGTGCCTTTGGTCCCACGACCGCCGGGCGCATGGACAGCTATGTGAATGCCTTCCAAAAGGCTGGGGGATCCTTTGTCATGCTGGCCAAGGGGAACCGTTCACCGGCCGTGACGCAGGCGTGCAAGGACAATGGTGGCTTTTATCTGGGTTCCATTGGTGGTGCGGCGGCACGGTTGGCCCAGGATTGCATCCGCAAGGTGGAGGTGATTGATTACCCGGAATTGGGTATGGAGGCCATCTATAAAATCGATGTCGTCGATTTTCCGGCTTTCATCATCGTGGACGACAAAGGAAACGATTTCTTTAAGCAGCTATGACGCCTTCGTTTCGTCTGCCTTTGAGGGATGGGTGTCAAAGGCAGACGAATGCGTGCCTGCTTACGGCGTCTGGTTGGCAGGTGCTGAAAACCCCGAAACCCTGGCAGTAAGGGGGGCGACCGTTCGGAATTCATGGGCGCGGCCCCTTGTTTCATGTCAATCTCGTCTGCATGCCGTGGTTCTGACCAACCGTGGCTCCCGTGTGCGGTGACCGGACAAAGGAACCCTATCGGTTGCGATTCTCAAGGCAATGAGACTGGCCTATGCCATTCTTATCGGTTTCTGATCCACGACCCTTAAGTCAGTGGCTCTTGGCCTGCCTTCCTTAATGGGGATTACTGCATTTCTCATGCCGTTAATTGCGTTCATGAGATGGTCGGGCACGCGAGGGCAATGCCTTGACAGAACCGCCTTGCTCATGGACCGTTGCCGGAAAGTGGTTGTTCAAGGGTAATTTTTGTCCGCAGGTTGGCAAGAGTTGCCCCATTGTTACACGAAGAACCTGTGACAGCGTTTTTGTTGTGTCATGGAAAGGGAAGTGTCATGGATGTTGAAATTATCGATACCAAGGAAGTCTATCGAGGTTTTTTTCGTCTTTTCAAAGTGCTACTCCGATACCGTCGCTATGATGGGCGTATGAGCCGCGAAGTGACCCTGGAGGCTTTGGAACGGGGAGAGGGGGTGGCGGTTATTTTATATGATCCGCTCCGCGATCATGTGGGCTTGGTGGAACAGTTTCGCATTGGTGCGCATCTGCGGGAAAAAAAAGGATGGGTGATCGAGTTGGCCGCAGGTTCTTGTCAAGGGCGGGATGATGTCAAGGAGGTGGCGCTCAAAGAAGTGCGTGAAGAGACCGGTTGGTGCCCTTCGGTCATGGAACATGTTCGGACGTTTTACATTAGCCCCAGCGGCACAACGGAGCGGATTCATTTGTTTCTGGGTATCTTTGACAGCTTGATACCTCCATCGGCGACCGGGGTGCATGAGGAGGAGGAGGACATTCGGACTCTTTGTCTGCCATTCTCCCAAGTCATGGCCATGATGGATGCAGGCGAGATCAACGCCGCTTCGGTGATTCTTGGCATGCACTGGCTGGAAATTCATCGCCCGGAATTGCAGCAGCGGTTTGCCAAATAGTGATTTTTGGATGTTTTTATTTCCTGGGGAGTAACGGAGTCCGCTGACCCATCAGAAAATATCATCCAACGATTTGGTGACCATAAATCGCAAGTTTTTGGCGTCCCACGGGGCTGCACCAGGAAATACCGGTCTGCAACACCGTGTACGTTTTAACCTCCCAAGTTCAGGTTGTTCTGTCCTCACCGTTTGTTTTCCACTTTGGCCCAACTGTCACGCAAAGAGACGCTGCGATTAAACACGGGTTGGTTAGGCTTGGAATCACGGATATCGGGGGAAAAGTAACCCAATCTTTCGAATTGTACCGCCTGGCCCGGTTGGCAATGGGCCAAACTTTCTTCAACCGGACAGTTTTCCAAAATTTTTAAGGAATCTGGGTTCAAGTGGTCCAGGAAAGATCCACCGGATTTGGGATCGGCTGGCTGGGGAACGGTAAACAAGCGGTCGTAGAGGCGAACTTGGGCTTTGTAGTGACGTTGGGCCGAGACCCAATGAATAACCCCCTTGACCTTCCGCCCCTCGGGAGCCTTGTTCAAGGTATCTTTGTCCACTTCGCACATCAGTGTGGTGATCACCTGGGTTTGGGGATCCCGGATGATTGCGCGACAGCGGATGACATAGGCGTTGCGCAACCGCACCTCACCCCCGGGAATCAAGCGTTTGAAGCCTTTGGGTGGGTTTTCATCAAAATCATCGCGTTCGATGAAAATCTCCCGCGTGAGTGGAATGATTCTCGATCCCAAGTTTGGGTTTTGCGGATGATTGGCAACGGTGATGTCCTCCAGATGGTTGTCCGGGAGGTTTTCCAGAACAACCCGCAGGGGGTCGAGTACGGCCATGGCCCTTGGGGCATTGATTTCCAAATCTTCGCGCAGGCAATTTTCCAGCAAGGCCATTTCGACATAATTGGGGGCCTTGGTAATGCCGATCAATCGGCAAAAATTGCGGATTGATGCCGGGGTGAAGCCGCGTCGACGCAATCCGGCAATCGTTGGCAAACGCGGGTCGTCCCAGCCGGAGACATGGTGACCGGTTACCAACTGCGTGAGTATCCGCTTGCTCATGACGGTGAATTCCAACTCCAGACGCGAAAACTCGATCTGTTGCGGATGACAGGGGAGTTCTTCGTGCAATTCGTCGAGAATCCAATCGTAGAGGGGACGGTGATCCTCAAATTCCAGGGTACACAACGAGTGGGTAATCTGCTCAATGGCGTCGGAGATACAGTGGGTATAGTCGTAGGTGGGGTAGATGCACCAGCGATCTTTGGTTTGATGGTGTGCGACCCGACGGATGCGGTAAAGGGTGGGATCGCGCATGTTAATGTTGGGGGAGGCCATATCAATCTTGGCCCTGAGGGTGTGCGCCCCATCGGGGTAATCGCCTGCCCGCATGGCGCGAAACAGCGTTAGATTTTCTTCGACGGTACGATTGCGGTAGGGGCTTTCGCGACCAGGTTCTGTCAACGTGCCGCGATAGCTGCGCATCTCATCGGCGGACAGACTGCATACGTAAGCCTTGCCTTTTTGGATAAGGACCTCTGCCAGTTGGTAGAGGCGCTCAAAATAATCGGAGGCGAAATACAGGTGGTCACCCCAGTCAAATCCCAGCCAGCGCACGTCCTCTTTGATGGCTTCGATGTAGGCGATTTCTTCTTTCTCGGGATTGGTATCGTCAAAACGCAGATGGCAACGACTGTTGGGGTATTGCCTGGCGATGCCAAAATTCAGGCAGATGGATTTGGCGTGGCCGATGTGCAAGGTACCGTTGGGCTCGGGCGGGAAGCGGGTAACGACTTGCCCGTTGTTTAAGTTTCGGGCAATGTCCTGTTCAATGATGGTGCGAATAAAGTCGGTCGGTTTTTTTTCTTCGTGCAGAGACATGCCGGCGAACCTTCTTTGAGTTTGTCTTGGTTTGGAGTGGGAATCACCATCTTTGAAATGGTAACCTGCCGGAAGGCTTTTGCAAATGAATTGCCAAGACCAATACTTTCTTTTTTTGTAACATGTGCGATGCCCTGAGTGGATGGGCGGGAAGGATTGGCGATCATGTTCATGAAATGCCAGTATGGTGAATGCGAGGGTGTCTATGTCACAGCTTATTGAATTTATTCCAATATTGATATTTTTTACCGTCTACCAATGGACCGACATGGTGACGGCGACCATGGCGTTGATGGTGGCCATGGTGGTGCAATCTTTGGTGGAATGGTTGATCAAACGCAAATTGGAGCGCTTCCGCCTTCTGGCCTTGGCAATGGTCATCGTTTTTGGGGGAGCGACAGTTTTGACCAGAAATGCCACGTTCATCCAATGGAAACCCACCATTTTTCAATGGGTCATGGCAGCGGTATTTTTCGGCAGCCATTTTGTGGGAGGTGGCAAAGTATTGATCCGCCGTTTGCTGGAGGGCAAGGTGACGTTGCCGGATGGTGTTTGGGTACGCCTGAACTGGGCATGGGTTTTCTTTTTTCTCGTCTCCGGTGGTCTCAATCTATACGTTGCCTGGGGCTACAGTGAAGAGACCTGGGTGCGCTTTAAACTGTTCGGTTTGATGGGCCTGACCTTCCTTTTTGTGCTGTTGCAGGGGTTCTACATGGCTCGGTACATGCGCGACGATCAACCGGGGGAATAGAAGCGTCATGTGGGGGAAATGGAGACTGCCAGATTGGCTTCAGCTACCCGAAATGATGCTCATGGGTTTGGTTTGTTGTGTCATGGGGGGAGCGGATCTGTCTGCGGGGGAGGAGCGGGTGGGGCCTTCGGGGGGGCTGCCATTTTTGCAACGGATGGTGGATCTCCTGGAGAACGAGGGTCGGTTGGGGGGAGCGATCCGTTACCAGGAACGCTTGATTGGCGGGCTTTCGGCGACAAAAGGGGGGGATCATCCCTTGGTATTACGCGCCCAAGGTCGTTTGGCGCTCCTGCTGGTGGCAGAAGGGCGTCGGGAGGAGGGGCGGCGGACTCTCGAAATACTTGAAAAAAAAATGGTTCACGTTTTGGGGGCGCATCATCTGGAAACGGCATTGCTCCGGTTGCAACAAGCTCAGGTAGCCATTTTTTGGCCGGAGCGCGCCGCTGAGGTTTTGAAGAAAATCGATGATGTGCAGCCGGTGCTGGAGCAGGCTTTGTGGCCCGATGATCCCCGGCGGACCGAGGTGTTGTTGCTACGTGCCAGTGCATTGTCTGTCTCGGGACGGGTTCAGGAAGCAGAGACGGCCTATGCCAAAGCCTTGAACTATTGTACCACACAGTTTGGTGCTACCGGTGTCCCGGTGTCCCAGGTATTGGAGGCGATGGGATGGCATCGGGTTCTTTCGGGTCGGTTTCAAGATGGGATCGATGATATGGAAAGGGCGCTGCACATTTTGGAGCGCCAGGGTCGAAAGTCCACTGGCAATCGCAGCCTGAATGTGTTGGGGCATTTGGCCGAAGGGTATCTACGTTGGGGTAAAAAGGAGCAGGCCCTGGAAGTGATGGAAAAAATGCTGGCCCTGATGGAGCAACGGTATGGCAAGGACCATAAAAATTTGGCGAAACCTTTGACCGATTTGGGGATGGTGGAATTGGGATTGGGGCGGTTGCAGCAGGCTGAGGGGCATTTGCAACAAGCGTTGGCGTTGGTTCGAGGTCTGCGTGACCAAGAGCAATTGCAGCGTTCTTTCATCCTGACCAACCTGGGCGACCTGTATGGGCGTCAGGGAAAAAGGGAGGATGCGGATCGGTGTTTTAGCGAGGCGGAAACGACGGCTGCTTTGTTTTTTGCGGATGACGGTGTTGGAATGGCCAATTGGTTGGCCAGCATGGCACTGATACTTCACCAGGGGGGGAACGCTGACCGGGCGCAGGCGTTGTTTGCCCAATCGCTGCATCTTTTGGAAACTTCTTTGGGTCGTGATGATCCTGCGGTCAAAAAGGTTCGGGAATCGTTGCTTCAATCGACTCAGGCTGAAACGCTTCCTGTGATCGCACAAACGCCGGTGTTGCCTTCTGCTACGACGGTTGTGGCTCCAGTCATGGTCGGGGAGGGGAAGAGTCTTGCTGCAGGAATGAAAGTTCAGGAAAGTGTGTCATCGGAACATTCCATGGAGATGGGACTTGTACCAGGGGGCGAATCCGAGCCGGCAGACGTAAAAATGATGCCGGAACCAAATCCGAAGAAAAAGAGTCGCAGTCAGGATCCAGCCGCGATTGCAGGAGGCCCGTGGCAAGATCCATTACCTGGTGGTCGCGTTGTTGTTTGGCAGGTGCATCTGGCTTGTTGGCCGGTGGTGGGTTTTGAGGCCAAATCCATGATTGATTCATTGAGAAAATTAAATATTCCCGTTCGTTATCGTCTGAAGATCAAAGACAAAAAAAGACAATATTGTTACTATTCAGGACCTTATAAAGATCGGCAGGGGGCCATGGATGTCATCCGACAGATTGATCATGTGATCAGTCTTCCCGAATTGTCGATTCAGGAACTGGGGTAGGGGCAATGCCATTAACTGTTTGGACTCGATAGATTATATACCAAGGAGGAGCTACCCTCTGTTCCTTGCCAGGGAGGCCAT
>JADGCN010000100.1 GCA_015228975.1 Magnetococcales bacterium | reverse complement strand
TTTTTTCAATAACAAGCAGATCGAAGAATTCTTAGGTTAATGTAAGGCACCACCGGACGTTGGAACATTGCGTTATTTTGACGCCATTGGACAACTCCACGGAAACCTTTCCATATGGGAAAGCTTTCTCGACAAATTGAATGGAAGGATCGAGTCCGCCCTCTCTTTACGTGGTCTGGATGAAGCCGAAGACCATCACATGAAGTATTATATGAGACTCATACAGGATCATGTCTATAACAACACTAAAGTAATCCAATGATGACATATATAACTATTAGAACTTAATATTTAGAAGGAAATAGACAGGGGTGGCTATATATCGGATTGGTTTATCAACTCTGGTAAGTTACCGATCAAATCGGGTAGAATTCTCGAAGGAAATTGTGTTGTTTGCAGTATGATGAAGGACAGCGTAACGTGAAACAACGTCGATTGATCAGCTTCGATTGGGCCTTGAAACGCCTTTTACGCAGCAAAGCCAATTTTGAAATCCTTGAGGGGTTCTTGAGCGAACTCCTCAAGGACGATATTCATATCCAGGAAATATTGGAAAGTGAAAGCAACAAAGAGGATCGGCGTGATAAATACAATCGCGTGGATATCAAAGTCAAAAATAAGCGCGGTGACTTGATCCTTATCGAAATACAATTCCAACGGCAGTTGGATTATCTGCAACGCCTTTTGTATGGCACAGCCAAGGCCGTTACAGAACATATCGATGAAGGAGAACCGTACGCAAATTCACCTAAAGTTATTTCAGTGAGTATCATGTATTTCGACTTGGGAGTGGGAGACGATTACATTTATAAGGGGACGACTATTTTTAAAGGAATACATACCAATGACGAATTACATCTTAGCGATGGTCAAAAGGCTCTCTTTCACCGAAATTCCATTCCAGAACTTTACCCAGAATATTATCTGATCAAGATAAATCGCTTCGATGATATGGCGCGTGATACTTTGGATGAGTGGATTTACTTTTTGAAAAATGAGGAAATTCGTGAGGGATTCACCGCACGTGGTCTTGATAAAGCCAAAGAGCAGCTTGATATATTGAAACTTTCTGGAGCAGAACGAGAATCCTACGAACGCTACAAAGATGACCTTCATGATCAGGCCAGCATGGTTCTATCGACCTACGGTATTGGCAAGCTGGAGGGTAGGCTGGAGGGTAGGCTGGAGGGCAGGCTGGAAGGTAGGCTGGAGGGCAGGCTGGAGGGCGAGACCATTGGTGAACAGCGAGGCGAAATAAAAGGGGCGGCAAAATCGTTGATACGTCAGTTGCAAAACCGCTTCGGCACATTACCCACTTGGGTCGAGGAAAAAATTGACAAAGCCGATTTGCCTGACCTGGAAAATTGGAGTCTCCGTATTTTTGATGCCCAGTCGCTGGAAGGGGTATTTTCTGACAAAGGTTAGGCGGAAAGGTCCAAGGCCGCCCGCAACAATTGTTGGGTATAGGGGTGTTTGGGATTACGAAACACATCCTCTGACGCCCCTGTCTCCACCACCCTGCCCTGCCACATCACCATCACCTGATGCGACATGGCACGAATCACCCGGAGATCATGGGATATGAAGAGAAATGAGAGTTGATGCCGTTCCTGTAATTTGCGTAAAAGCGCTAAAATTTGCGCTTGAACCGTGAGATCCAAAGCACTGGTCGGTTCGTCCAAAACCAACAGGCGGGGATGTAACACCATGGCGCGGGCAATCGCGATTCGCTGCCGCTGACCACCGGAAAATTGGTGCGGATAACGGTGCAAAGCCGAGGCCTCCAAACCGACCTCCTCCAACATGGACAACACCACTTGCCGGCGCCGCTCCGGTTCCCCTTTCATCCCGTGCAGGATCAATCCCTCCTCCAGGATTTGCCCAATACTCCATCTGGGGGACAACGAAGAGAATGGATCCTGGAACACCACCTGGATCTGTCGCCGCATCTGCCGTAACGCCACACGATTGAGGGAAAATAGATCAACACCCTCCCACAACAAACGCCCCTTCCCCTCGTTCAATCGTAAGATGAGTTCTCCCAGGGTCGTTTTGCCACTGCCCGATTCCCCCACCACCCCCACGGTTTCACCACGATGAATGGTGAGCGATACCCCATCCACCGCTTTGATGGAACCCACCGTTCGCCGGAAAAACCCTTTTTTCACCGGAAAATGACACGCCAAATTTTCGCCCTGGAGCAATGGAACCGGTTGCGTAATCGGCTCGGGACCGCTGGCATTGGGAAGACTGGCAATCAGGCGTTTGGTATAGGAATGGGTTGGGGCGGTAAAAATGGCCGCGGTCGTCCCTTGCTCAACAATCCGCCCATTTTGCATAACCGCTACCCGTGACGCCACCTTACGCACCATATGTAAATCATGGGAAATCAAGAGCATTGCCATGCCGAGGCGTTTCTGGATCGCGGTCAGCAACTGTAAAATCTGCGCCTGAATGGTAACATCCAAAGCGGTTGTCGGTTCGTCGGCGATCAACAAATCGGGTTTTCTCGCCAACGCCATGGCAATCATCACCCGCTGCCGCTGCCCACCCGACAATTGATGGGGATAGGCATCCAGATAATCTTCGGGTCTGGAAATGCCCGTCTCATCCAGCAGGTGGATCGCCTCTGCGCGCAATTGTTTCCGATCCAGGGTGTGATCCATGTTTTCCGCCAACTGGCGAAATATGGGATACACCGGGTTCAAGGCGGTCATGGGTTCCTGGAAGATCATGCCGATGCCGCGACCACGCACGTGCAACAAAGCCTTGTCATCAAGGGTGATCATGGATTGTCCACGAAAACGCAGCACATCGGCTTGAAAATGGGCGGAAGGGGGCAGGAGACGCAATAACGACATGGCCGCCATGGTTTTGCCACTACCCGACTCTCCCACCAATCCCAACGTTTCCCCCTGGGACAGGGTGAAGGAGATCCCATCCACCGCCTGTACCCGATCTTCCCCGGCGGCAAAACTAATCGATAGATTGTCCACTTCCAACAACAAAGAGTCCATGGCGTGCGTCACTCCTTGCCGGGGTCCATGGCGTCGCGCAGGGCCTCGCCGATGAAGTTCAACAACAACATCATGGCCACCAGAACCACAAAGGCGGAAAGCGAGAGCCACCAAGCTTCAATATTGGCCTTACCCTGACTGAGCAATTCCCCGAGGCTCGGCGTGGATGGCGGAACGCCCAGACCTAGAAAATCGAGGCTGGTCAACGCCAAAATGGAACCGGAAATACGGAATGGCAAAAAGGTGATCACCGGGGTCATGGTGTTGGGCAACACATGACGAAACATGATGCTCACATCCGAGGCCCCCAATGCCCTGGCCGATTTGACGTAGACCATGTTGCGCGCCCGCAGGAATTCAGCTCGGACATAATCGGCCAGGCTCAACCAACCGAACAAGGAGAGCAACGCCATCAACAGCCAGATGCTGGGTTGAAACAGGCTGGCGAAAATGATCAGGAGGTACAATTCGGGCATACTGCCCCATATTTCCATGAAGCGTTGCAGTAAAAGATCGGTACGACCACCGAAATATCCCTGAATGGCCCCTGCGACAATGCCCACCACGACACCGATGGCCGTCAGCCCCAGGGCAAACAACACCGACAAACGAAAACCGTAGATCAGGCGTGCCAGGACGTCCCGTGCCCGATCATCGGTCCCCAGCAAGTTGACCGCATCGGGGTGGGAGGGAGCGGGGCCGGTCAGTTGCGTGTTGATCGAGGCATAGCTGTGGGGGTTGGGGGGGAACACCATCCAATTGCCGTGACTGGTCAGGATGTTCTTCAGGTACGGATCCTTGTAGTCCGCCTCCGTTTGGAAAAACCCGCCAAATTCGGTTTCGGGATAGGAATGGATTAACGGAAAATAAAAATGACCCTGGTAGGATACGAGCAATGGTTTGTCGTTGGAGATCAGTTCCGCCCCCAGGGACAGCACAAACAAGAGCGAAAACACCCAAAGGGAGACATATCCCCGGCGATGGGATTGAAAGCGTTGCCAACGCCTGTGGGTAATTGGTGAAAAAGTGGGCCACATGATCCAAACAGTATAAGGCCAATGCCGGTCCCGGAAAAGGAATGATCGAAAGCCTGGCCGTTTGCGACACCTATCCGACAAGAAGGGCCAACTTCAAACGCGAATTGTGCCGACAACAGGCCATGCCTATATAATAAAAGATGATTATAAAAATCATCGATTTTGTACCGCTTTCAAACTGCGAAACCGCCAACGGACTCTGCATTTTGGGTGCCGAGTTCATGGTTCCGTAAGGCATTTTTTTTTGCTACTGTCCTCAATAGGTTACCCTTTTCCAACCTGAAATAGCACATTTCGCCATGAAAATTTCCGGGCATTCGTCCGCCTCCTCTGCTAGGATGAACCCATGCATTAAAGCCGTGATGAACGATGGAAAGGAGGTGAATTGACATGGAAACAATGAACCATAACAATATGTTAGATGCTAAGTCCGAAAATCTTTGCAGCCATTCCGGTCGGCCACAATCATCCGAAAATCCGGGCTTGTCGACCCACGAAACCTCGGCAAACAATCAACTGACCTCGCTCTCCTTCACCACCGAATTGTCGGTGCGCGATATCAATCGCCTCCTCAAAATCGTCTCGGTCAACGACCTTCCCTGACCAACCATTTTCTCCCAACCCGCCCCCGATTCACCATATTATCGAAAGTAAGAATACATATAAGATTATTTTCTTCATTCTATATATCTCCTACACCGGCGGCATTTTATGATTATATGCACCCGATACCCCGGCGTACTTACGCACATATCGGACAGGAACTGGGTATCGCAAGGAGCGAGTGACCAGCCTTTAAGTCAAGATATTTGCCTTCACTGGTAAACATGGTTATGCTTGGGAGGCGTGTTGAAGCTTCCTTTAACACAAACTCAATCGAAAGTACCGCCCACAAGGTAACTGGTCCATGCAAGCCCCACCCCCGAAAAAACCGCTGCCCTCCCCGGGACCAACGCCCCAGGCGGGAAAGGCACGTTCGGACTCTGTCCCCCAACAGGAAAACAATCCCAAACGCACCGCCCCCCCAAACGATCAACCCGCGCCCGCTGCATCGACCCAGTCCGGAAAAAAGATTGCCGTGCAAAGGGATGACCGCATCCCATTCAATACCAAACTGCGCTTTGAGTCGGATGATGGGGTGTATACCATTGAAGGGGCGACATCAGACGTCAGCATGAGCGGCGCCTTTCTCAATTCCGAAACACTGCCCCCCAGCCTCAAGGAAGGGATGGAGGGTGTTGTATTTTTGGAAATGTCCAAGGAAGGCAACACATTTGAGGTCTCTTTCCATTGCACAATCGCCCGGGTGACCCCACGAGGGATTGGCCTGAACTTTGAGAGCGAAGTGGAATAACAATCCCTACGGCTCCTTGTTGCCATAATCGGCCGCATAGCATTCGGTGGACGGGCCATTTTTTATCGTTCGACCTGTGCGATGACACCTTGGCATCGTCCCTAAGCGGGTGGTAAAGTAAGACTGGTTTAACTACTACAATAAAACTTTCAATAACAAGGAGCTACCCATGTCGATCATTCGCCTGCCCCGGGTCATGGCCTTGAGTGCCATTGCCGCCCTTTCCGTGGCCATTCTCGCCCCCACTTCGGATGCACACGCCTATTTGCTCGCCGGCTACTACCCCGCCTATGCCTACCCGGTCAGCTATGCCTATTCACCCGTGGTGTATTCCGCCCCGGTGGCCTATACGACCTATTCCTACGGCTACAGCTATGCCTACCCCTACTACGCCGCGCCCGCCTATTACACTTGGCCCGGTGTAGCACTCGGATGCGTTGGTTGGGCCTGCTGAATCGGGTTGGAACAATCCAACACGCGCACCTTCGAAAAAGCGCCACCAGACCGGTTTAAACAGGTCACAAAAGTGGTCGCGTCGCTGGCGCGAGGTCGGGAAGCATACCTTGTACCCACCCGCCTCGCGCCGACGCCCCCCCGCCTCAAAAAGCCTGGCCAATACTGATGTAAATTTGAAAAGGGTCGTCCACCCCCGTTCTGCGATGCAAGGGCAGGCCGACATCCAGGCGCAACGGACCAAAGGGAGTCGTATAACGCCCCCCAACCCCCGCCCCGAACAACATCCCCTCCGACAAGTCGGGCCAAGGATCCTGATAGCTGCGGGCACCATCCAAAAACGCCACCAATCCCCAATTTTCCTTGACCAGCCAACGCACCTCGGTCCCCAAGGCCAACAGGGAACGCCCCCCCATGGGTTTGTTCGACTGATCCAACTGTCCGGCCAATTGGTTGCCCACACCGCGCAACGTGGCACTCCCACCGGCATACAACCTTTGATCGGCGGCCAAATTGTCATGACCCGCCCCCGCCACGGTATCGGCCTCGCCGCGAAACGCGACCACCACCCGCGGATCCTGCGACAGCTTATGGTACAAACTGCCACGGTTGGACACCATGACGTGGGATTGCCCCGACTTGGAAAGGGCCAGAACCGGCTTGACCTCATTGTGCGAACGCCACCCTTGGCCGGGATCCAACAGATCATCACTGCGATCCAGCTTCAAAATCGTGGGAATGGCTGTGGAGGCAAAGGAGGAACGGAGCGCGCTGCTGTTGTCCACCACATCGGCGATACGCCATTCCACCCCCAGACTCGCCTCACCCCCGGGAGCCCACACCGGGCGCAAAAGCGTTCCACCAACCTGTACCGATTGGCTGTCGAAGGCACTGGCCTGGCTGCGGTCCAATTGCAAAGACAATGTCAATTTTTGCTCGGAAACCAAAAAATCGGGTGTCTCATGGGCCAGGGAAACCATCTGCGCCTCGGTACCCAATTCGGTCTTGATTTTGAAACGTTGACCGACCTCCAAGACATTGCGATGCTCCCAACTCCCTTTCAGATTGAGCCCCTTATCGGTGCTGAATCCGCCCCCGAGGGCTATCGATCGGTGCTTGCGCTGGATCAGTCGTACCGTCACCGGCCACAGATCCCCCTTTCCGGGGGGCGTCCCCAACGCCACCTTGACGCTGGAAAAAAGACCGGTTCCCATCAGGGAACGATAGATGCCATCAAAACGTTTGGGATGGTAAACAGCCCCGGGACGCCAGGAGAGATGCTCTTCCAGGAAACTGGGTTTGATTCCCTCGGCACCTAGGAAGGTCACCCGCCCCAGACGGACGAATTCCCCCAATTCCAGTACGAAACTCACCTGGAGGCGATGCCCTTGCCGATCCAACTCCAAGGGGTGATCCAACAGACGCGCCCGGGGGAATCCCTGTTGCCGCGCCAACAGCAACAGTTTCTCCCCAGCGGCGAAAACCGGGGCCGATTGCGCGAAGTCATCCTCGTGCAATCCCAACTCGTCCATGCTCGGTGGAACAAACTGGGTCGGTGTCGACGGCAGCTTCAGTACCAGGCGACCGTAGCGATAACGCACACCACATTGAACGACAAAGGTGACGACCCTGGGCGCCTCCTCCCCGGTGATGTTCGCATCAACCCGGGCATCGAACCACCCGTCCGCTTTTAGGGCTTGCACGAATGTTTCCGCATCCTCCCGCGCCCGCGCCTGCAACCCAGAAAGAGCGTCCGGGGGGTGATCCTGGCGTTTGAGGGCCATGGAAAGGGATTGCAATCGGGTCAGGAGTTCTGGATGACCATCCAGACCATGGAAAAAGACCCCATAGGTTACTTTTTCATCCGCTGCCCATGCCATGGAAGCACTGAAAATTCCGGCTAACAGCAAATAGAGGGCACCGACTTGACAACACCATCCAGTAACCCGTTTTTCCCCGCCTCCCAACGCGTTCACCCGTATCAACCCGAGCGAAACACATGCCTGAAATAATCGATGGTGGCCAGCAAACCTTCCTCCAGGGCCACTTTTGGTTGCCAACCCAGGCGACTGCGCGCCAGCGTCAGATCGGGCCGGCGCTGTTTGGGATCATCGGAAGGCAAAGGTTTGTACACCACAGGGGCGCTCGATCCGGTCAAGGCGACCACCCTGTTGGCCAACTCAGCGATGGTGAACTCATGGTCGTTGCCCAAATTGACGGGACCGGTGAACTCGGGCGGCGTCTGCATGCAGGTGATCAGTCCGCCAATGAGATCATCCACATAACAAAAAGATCGGCTTTGCGTCCCGTCGCCGTAGATCGTTATTGGCTCGTTGCGTAACGCCTGGACAATAAAATTGGACACCACCCGGCCATCGTTTGGATGCATCCGCGGACCGTATGTATTGAAGATACGCACCACCTTGATCGTCAGCCCGTGTTGCCGATGGTAATCAAAGAACAACGTTTCGGCGCAGCGTTTCCCTTCGTCGTAGCAGGAGCGGATACCATTGGGGTTGACGTGGCCCCAATAATCTTCCCGTTGCGGGTGTTGTTCGGGATCCCCGTAAACCTCGCTGGTCGATGCCTGCAGGATGCGCCCTTTCAACCGTTTGGCCAGACCAAGCATGTTGATGGAACCATGGACATTGGTTTTTGTGGTTTGCACCGGATCGTGTTGATAGTGGATGGGCGATGCTGGGCAGGCCAAGTTATAAATTTCGTCCACCTCCATGTAGAGGGGAAAGGTGATGTCGTGACGAATCAATTCAAAATGGGGATGGGCCAGCATGGGGATGATGTTGTCCCGATTGCCGGAAAAAAAATTATCGACGCAGATGACATCGTGCCCCTCGGTCAGCAAGCGCTCGCACAGATGCGACCCCAGGAAACCGGCCCCTCCGGTTACCATGACCCGTTTACGTGTCCAGCTTCTCAATGGTTTGGCGCTCCCTTACCCATCCATTCATTATTGTTCAATAGGGGGATTCCGACCCCCATTCCGCCACCTCGTCCCACAGTGGGATAGTATCATAGCATGCAAGAGCCGCAACCAAAATGTTGGCGTTCCTTATGGAATCCAATGTTCAGCTTTTGTCAGGATGCGCGACAAGGATATTGCCAAACGACTGAAGGCCTACGACTTCTTCCAGTATCCATCCGCTACGATCAAGCAATGACTTCCATTCCGTCAAGGTGCGCTCGCGGCCTCGCGACCCGAGGAACATCTGCATATCGAATGAGGCCCCTGTTATATCGGCATGGGTTTCCGGGAGTACCATTTCCAGCAAAGCAATGCGTGCGTTATTTTTTCGGCTGGCACTGGCGAGAATGCCCAGGATCGTCACGCAGGTATCGTTGTCAAAACCATGCAGTACGGCGGAAAGCAGATAAACATCCCTTTCGCTCTGTGCCAAAGGGACCGATTCCAGAAAATCTCCCGCTTCAAAATTCAGGCGCTCCACGCCCGGTGTCTGGTGGGCACTCCAGTAACGCTTGGCCTCGTCGATCACCCGGGGGCGATCCACCACCAGGGCCGTCAGATGAGAATGACGTTTCAGAATGGCCAAGGACTTGTTTCCACGTGAACCGCCCACGTCGATAATCCGATCAAACCGGCTCCAGTCAAAGTCGGTGGCGAAGCTGTCGCCGGTCAGCGCTTCGACGTTTTCCATGGCCTCGGAAAACAGGGTGTCGAAGTCGGCATGGTGATCCAGGTAGGAATACAAATCCTCACCGTGCGCCAAAAAGAAGGGCGGCACGCCCTCCCGTACACCACGTTCAAGTTGCCCATACCATGGGAGGCTCATGGCTTGCGAATTGTGCAGGAGAATCATGGACCGTACATTTTCAGGATGATCTTGGCGCAGATAGGCGGAAAGCTTGTTGTTGCGGTAGGTACCAGGTGCAGTCTCCTCAAAGATTCCCATGGCCGTCAACAAACGCAGCAATCGCCTCAAAGCGTCCGGGTTGGCGGCAACCCTGGCGGCCAAGCAGTTGGTTTCAAGGCTATTTTCCGCCAACACGCTGGCAATGTCCAAACGTGTCGCAACGTAAAGGGCGCGTGATTGCCAGAAGGCCGATCCGATCTGCATCAGGCGAAATGGTGCCGGGGTCAGTCTGTTGGGGATGGACTGCAGCCAGGAAGAAAACTTCATTATCTTGGCAAAGCGGTTTACAGCCCCGGAATTTTTTTGATAGGACACGGTATTTCCTTTTTTCATTTTGTCGTTTCAGGTGTCAATCCCACTGCGATGAGATGACCGTTGAATGCCGCCAGTTCATCCAGGAAGATGCCATCCATCGGATGCCCTGTCTGCTCCTCGAAAATGTCCTTCAGCAACATCGGTGTCATCGCCAAACTGACGAAAACCAGTCTGAGAATATCGGGATCCATGCCGGCATGGATCTGCCCAGCGGCTTTTAATTGGTCCACTTTGAGTGCGCCCCGTGTACGCCCACGTTCCAACAATTGCCGGATGAATCGCCGACCCGGCCCATGGTTGAGGGCGAGTACCTTGAGGATCAATTTGGGAAATTCGGGTCGCGATATCATGGTTTCATAATAAAGACGCAAAAAGTCGGTAAAACCATCGACGGATGCCAATAGCGGTCCATCAAGAACGGCCAGTAGCGGATTCAGTGTTTCTCGTATCATCTCCTCGTAGAGTCCCAATTTATTGCCAAAGTAGTAGCGAATCATCGATGGATTGGCACGTGCCTTCTCTGCAATCATCCGTATGCTGACTTGGTGGTAATCTCCGGTGATGAAACAGTCCAGCGCAGCCTTCAAAAGACGCACCCGGATAGGTTCTGAAGTATCCATTACGCTCACCATCAATACTCCTATTGTTGTTGCAAATCAGTGTAGCATTCACACCGGTTAGTCATGAAACGGATTCGTTACTCAAAATCGGGCTTTTGCATGAACTCGAATGACGTCAAACCAGTTTTACATACCGGGATTGATGCGGTAAAAACTCAAATGAAATCCCTGGCCATGGCGATCATACACAATAAATACGATGCCCCATCAAACATGTTATAATGAAAAAACAAAACAGGATGCCAACCACCCCTTCGAAACCCATTCGCGTTGTACATCTCGCGCTCTTCGAGGGTTCCTTCCTGTCGGGTGTAACCAGCACTGATACTCTTCGGGAGACAGCAACGTGATGGGAGAAGGCGTGCTGATCCTGGGTTCCGGATCCATCACCCATAACCTGGAACGATTGCACCGTCCCGGCACCCCCCCCCGAATCCTGGTCGGTTGCTTTCAGCGCGTGGTTGCATCAGGTGTTGACGGGGGATCATCCCGCCACCCTGGCCACGGAACTTAAACAGGCCCCCCACCTGACCTCAGCCCACCCCACCCTGGAACACCTCATGCCACTGTTTGTCGCCCTGGGAGCTGCCGGCTCCTGTCCCGTGGTCGAAAGAATCCACAAAAGCCATGACTATGGATCCCTGAACTTGTCCGCCTATCGCTTCCATGCTACGAACAGGTGACCCGTTCTCTCGCCAACTGCAAACCTTCACCCGTATACGATAACAGGAGGCCACCATGAATTTTGAATTCCAAAACCCGACACGGATCCTTTTCGGCGCCGGTGTACTGTCCCGCCTGGGCGAGGTGGCCCGGGGAGAAGGGCAACGGGCCTTGCTGGTAACCGGAGGTGGCAGTGTCAAACGCAATGGTGCCTTTGATCGAGCCGTGACCAGCCTCAAGAAGGCTGGCGTTGCCTTCGAGGAGTGTTCCGGCGTCGAACCCAATCCCCGTCTGTCAACGGTGGTACGTGGCGCACGCTTGGCCCAAACCAAACAGTGTGACCTGATCATCGCCCTGGGGGGCGGCAGCGTCATGGACGCGGCCAAGGTCATGGCCGCCACCGTTTTCCATGAAGGGGATCCTTGGGAGATGATGGTCCACAGCCCAACAGGCACGCGTCTCCCCACCCGGGCCCTGCCCATCATCACCGTACCAACTCTGGCGGCTACCGGCTCGGAGATGAACAAAGGGGCCGTCATCACCAATGAACAAACCGTTGAAAAGTCCTTCGTCATCGCCGACTGTCTCTATCCCCGGGTGGCCCTGATCGATCCGACCTTGACCCTGACCGTGCCACCGGACCAAACCGCCTATGGCGTCTGCGACCTGATGACCCACGTCACCGAGGGGTATTTCAACGGTAGTGATGGTGCCCCCTTGCAGGATCGATTTGCCGAGGGCGTCCTCCTCACAGCCTTGGAATGGGGACCCAGGGCCGTTGCCAACGGCCAGGATCTGGAAGCGCGCTCCCAGGTGCAATGGGCCTCGGTGGTGGCACTCAATGGTTGGGTCCAGGCCGGAGCCGACGCGGTTGGTTTTCCGGTGCATATGATCGAACACACCATTTCCGCCATCCATGACGTTGCCCACGGGGCGGGACTGGCCGTGGTCAATCCGGCATGGATGCGGGCCGCCGCAACGATCCGACCGGCCCGCTTCGCGCAGTTCGCCGAGCGGGTTTTCGGCGTGGGACATGCGGAGGGGAACGAATTGGAACGTGCCCTGTCCGGGGTGCAACGGTTCGAGGACTTTCTGCGTGCTATCCACTGTCCGACACGCCTGTCCGAACTGCATCTCGACGGCACCCTGATCGAGCGCTATGCCCGTGAAACCCTGCAAACCATCCATGACGGTCAGGGCCGGTTACCCGGGCGTCCCGCCATGGACGAAGCCGCCATCATCAAACTGTTCAACGATGCGCGGTAACCCGGACAAACAGCGACCCTGAAGCAATAAGACGCATCTCTATTATTGGCCAACGCAAGGCGTCGTTTTGGCCACCGGGATTCTCATCCCGAAGCGTTCGGTCAGCCACGCCCGGGAACGCCCGCAACCAAAAAAAGTCTCCATACCCCCTTGCCAGGATCAATTCATTACCTATTTTTCTTGCAATGGCGATGGTGGCAGATCGTCCATCATCCACTTTTCAGTAATATATCTTGCAAATATTTCAATAGAAATAGTTCATATTCCGGCGTTCTCCGATCCATCTTCGGGGCGATATAACATACCCTCGTGTCGGCATCCGCCGGCCTTGATCATCGTTTCGGCCAAAGCGCATGGAAGATGCTTCGGCTCCGTCT